>JAHHOT010000251.1 GCA_018677555.1 Gammaproteobacteria bacterium
GGTACGCTTCGGTCTGTTTGACGACGGATTGTTCATTACGGCCGCCCGCCCGGAATACCAGGCATTGATTGGCAACAAGGTGCTCGAACTCGATGACACAACGGTCGATGCAGCACTTGAAACCACCAAACTCGTCAGTTTCTTCGAAAACGACAGCCGGGCCAGGCTGATGGCACCTGACCGCCTTGCGCTGCCCGATGTAAACCGCGTGCTCGGCATTACCGAGTCGAGTGATGTCATGTTTGCTACGACTGCCGACAGCGACGGGCAGCTGAGCGTCACCGAGCTTGCAACGTTGAACGAGCCTGGCCTGGCCTTTGTCGACGGCGCGGCAGAAAAGAAGCCTCTGTGGCTGTCCCGAACCGACGAATACCGCTGGTACACGGTGCTGGACGATACCGACGCAATCTATGTCCAGGTCAACCAGTTCGAAGAAAATCCAGCGAAACCATACGGTGACTTTGTCGCGGAATCGATGGCAGCGGCACGTGCGGCCGGTGTGTCACGCTTTGTGATCGATCTCCGGCACAACTCCGGTGGCATCGGTGCATGGGTAACGCCTTTCGTGATCGGGCTTGGCAGGAGCGAGTTCAACAAATACGGACAGCTGTTCATACTCGTCGGAAGAACCACCTTTTCGGCAGCGCAGACGTTCATGCACAAATTCGAAGAGCTCACGTATGCGATGTTTGTCGGAGAGCCGAGTGGCGCGAAGCCGAGCCACTTCAGCGATCCCCGCCGTATCGTGCTCGACAACAGCGGGCTCACGTTGCGAATATCGACTATCTACTGGCACAGCTGGCTGGCGAACGATTTCCGCGACGCAATTGAGCCGCACATCTCGGCGCCGATCTCCGCCGCCGACTACTTCAACGGCACGGATCCGGCCTTGCAAGCGGCGCTGAGCTATCGTGCCCCGCGGACCCTGGCACTTCAGATCGACGAGCAGTTTCGTCAGGGCAAGAACCAGAATGCGATTTTACTGTTTCAGCGTTTCATGAATGACACCACCGTACAGGATCACAGCCAGGCGATTCCCGACTTGCTCGACACCGCCGACCGGCTCGTGGACGATGGTTTTGTAAGGCCAGGATATTTCATCTATTTGCTCGCCCGCATGTCCTATCCCGAGATTGCCGCGATTTCTCCAGGGCTTGCCAGGATCGAGGCTTTGATGAACTAGCGCCGTTTACATTTTCCGATTGAGCACTGCTAACGATCCAAATACGCTATCCTTGCGCCATTCAGTCACTGCCTCTCGGAAGATTTCTCTGCTCCGCTGTCCGGTTGCAGGAAACCATGGAGATCCTCGATGTTGCGCAATTTGTTTCTTCTCATTTTTCTTTTTGCTAGTGTCGGTTGCATGGCCAAAGAGACTCCACGCACGGTATCCGTCACCGGCACAGGTACAGCAACTGCCGCGGCCGACAAAGCGACAGTCAGTATGTCGATCGTGGCGCGGTCGCCGGAGCTCGATGCGGCGCAGCGCGCCGCGGCAGAGGTGACCGCCAGGGTACTGGAGCTGACGGACAGCCTCGAAATCGATCGCAAGCTGGTCGATACGACCGGCGCCGGAGTGCGGCCCGACTATCGCTGGAATCGCGAGAAAGAAGAACAGGAACTGCGTGGCTACATTGCCGAGCGCCAGATGGTCGTCAAAGTGGAAGACCTGGAATTGCTGGGCAGACTGATCGAAGGCGCGGTGGGCGCTGGCGTCAACCAGGTATCACCGCCGCAGCTCGACAGCAATGAGAGGGAAGAAGCCTACCGCCAGGCGCTGCGGCGTGCCGCAATCGATGCGCGTGAGAGCGCCGATGTGCTCGCAAAAACCCTTGACGCAAGAATCGGTGACGTCATCACGATCAATGCCGGAAGCAACCGGCCACCGCAGCCCGGGCCACAGCTCCGCGTAACGGCAATGGCGATGGAATCGGACGCGTCCGCGACGTACAACCCGGCGGACCTGACGTTCTCCGCTACCGTCGACGTGGTTTTCGAGCTCACTGAGTGATTTTCAGCCAAGACGCTGCTATCAAAATCGCTTATGATTGGTGCTGCCCCCGCTTGGGCATTCAACGCAATTCAGGAGAAATTCTATGAGTCCGATCATGCTCGTCGGTGCTGCAATTTTGCTGTTTGGGCTTGGCCTCGCCGCAGGCATCGGCGTCGCCATGTGGCGGATGAAGGGCGAGAAAGGCAAAGCCAGCGAAATCCAGGACGAACTCGACGAATACCGTCGCAATGTTACCGAGCATTTCAGCGAAACGGCGGAGCACTTTCAGGCGATCGGTGAGCAATACAAGTCGCTTTACAAGCACATGGCCCAGGGTGCGGGGGCGCTTTGCGATACCACCCAGTCCGACAAACTCCTTGGCTTCGCTGCCGACGGGGCGCCCGCGATCGAGGCGAGCAGCGAAGAGGAACCCGAGGATGTGCCGGACGTAATCAGGGACTATGCACCTGAAGATGCGGCCGAGCCCGCGAGTGCAGAAGCGGACCCGGCAGCCGAGCCTGCCGAACCGGACACGCTCGATCAGGAAGCGGCCGGCGGGGAGAAAGCGGAACCATCGACTGACGGCGCGAAGAAGGCAGACAAACCTGCCGCTGAAGACGTACTCGCTGAAAAAGTCAGTGCGGCGATCTCCGTCGAACCGGATCGCACGGTGCACTGATGGCACGCGATTTTATCGCGATCGGCTAATAGTCAGCGATTCAGACTAGAATCGTACGAACTGAGTACCTGACCGATGCTAAGCGGGCGCTCGACGAACCAGGTACTGCTCGGCTCGGCAATTCTGACGCTGATTCTTCCAACCCTGGTGTTTATCGGTTCGGCGCTTTACCGCGACATGGGTTTTTCTGCGGCATTCACCGCGCTTGGCGAACAGTACGCGAGTGAGAGAAGCAACCTCTTTGTCGTCAGTATGCTGGGGCTGGCGCCTTTGCTCGTTACCGGCATCTTGCTTTCGCTGCGGAGACTGATTCGCAAGACCTGGCAAGGCTCCGTCGAGTATGCCTGGGGCGGGATCATCCCGACCCTGGTGGTTACCTCGTTCGTCAATCTCGAGTACTGGCCATCCTACCTGCCGGCAAGGCAGTTCCTCGGTTTTCCGCATGGCCTGGAGTTCGTCATCGGCCCGCTGATTATCGCCCCGGTCGGCGTCATCGCGGGATTCGCGATCGCGTGGATGTTGAGAAAACGCGCATGACGGTTAAGTCCGCGATCTTCGCCCTGATCCTTCTGATTTCCCCGGTCGCGTCTTTCGCCTGCCGCTGCGAACAGCTGCCGCTTGTGGCGTACTATGACCGGGCCGGTTTTGTGGCAATGGCGAGGCTCGTTTCAGCGACGGATGAAGCCGAACGACGAATGCTCGATTTCGAACTGATGGCGGCTCCGTACAAGGGAGGCGATAACAGTCACCGCCAGGGCTCCAGGCTCCGCCTGTATACTCCGCTTTCCACGGCGAGCTGCGGTATACGCCCCGACCTCAACGCAATCTACGTCGTGTTTGCGACATCGAGAGATAGCGAAACGAACGCATTGTGGGTCGATTCCTGCAATGGCACGCGCGTGCACATCTCCCGAAAGCTGGACGAACCGGTCGGGTTTCTCGACGTACCGGCAAAGTTCGTGGCCGGGCAACTCAATGCGCTGTTTGGGCTACAGGTATTGCGCGATGTCTCGGCGAACGCGCCAGCCGCCGATGATCCGTCAAACGAAAAGCTCGTCGGCCTGCTGGATTTGAAGGCGCTGGCACACGGCGGTCACACCGATTTGTATGCCGAGGCGTCGCGAACAGCGAGTACGATGGCACGGATCGGCTCTTACACCGATGTCGCATCGCGCGAATATGGCTACGAGATCGAAGGTGCTGTCGTTTTCGCGACGTTGCCGGGTTGGTATCGACTGCGACTGGCGGATGGCAGATTCGCCTGGGTCGCCGCGGACGATGCCGGCACCTGGTTCCCCTACGAACAACTGCCCATCCGGCGCCTGGCCTACCTGACCGACGAGTGGAGCGGGCTCGTCTGGCCGAATGCGGGAGCCGGTATTCCATTGCGCGCCAGCCTTGCTGCCGACAATCATAAGCGTGAATATCCGGCCGAGGTGCTCGAAACAACCCGGATAGGCGGCTTTCCGTGGTTTCGTGTGAGGGTGTTAAAAAACGATCCCTGCGCCGGGGGCGACAACAGGGTCAGCAGCGAAGGCTGGGTCCCGGCCTACGGCCGCAATGGCGATCCTGCAGTCTGGTTTTATTCTCGTGGCTGCTGAGCTAATGCGTGTGAAATCCGGAAAACGTGTACTAACGCAGAGTCACCGGGTCACGATACGCAACACGCGGTAGGGCTCTGTCGGGCTTTCGAGGTGAATCTGCGATGTCGTGAACAGGACCGCACCGTGCGGGTCCCGGGCGAAAGTGCCCGCAACGCGTAACCGTTCGGTAGTCATACACTGAGCATAGCGCAAAAAATCTGCTTCACCTTGCGGCGAAACGGGCTCTCATGTGCTGACTGGCGCTACTTTCGCTTTCATTCTCCTCGGATTCAGCGGACGCTGTTTAAGTTGGCTTTGTTAAGGGCTTCCGCCATGCCCCGGCCGAACTCGACGTAACCGCGTTCGGACGGATGGAATCCGTCAGCCGCAAAGAAACCGGGGTCCAGCTCGAAATCCACGGGCACATGCACCATTCCCGGAAACCTGTGTACCTGGTCTCTGGCCAATTTGTCGAAAGCCTGGCCGCGCTTGCCCATGACGGAGCGCAGAGGCTCCGGTAACAGCGGAAAAATCGACAGTGGCGGGATGCCGGCGAGCGCAACGACAGCCCGTGGATAGTCGCGCCTGCATATTGACAGGACCTCGTTCAGACCCTCGGTCCAGCGTGCCATCGTTGCCAGAGAGGTAATGTCGTTGACGCCGAGCGAGATCACAACGTAGTCAGGATCGCCGCCCGGCAAACCGCGCTCGTAGTGACGCAGAAACTTCGAGGTCGAGAAACCGACATGTCCATGTGCCTGCCAGTCGACCTTTACCTGTTCCAGCAGCGCGAGGTGACTCGCCGTCTGCCCCACCAGGGCCACCGAGAGCCGGCTCGCGCCGACGCCCGCGATTATGGAATCACCGAGCGCCAGCAGCGTTCGTCGCGGCCCGTCGCCGACCGTGCCTGATACAGGTCCGGCGGCTGCGGAAAATCGCGGTGCAGAACGTCGTAGCCGCAAAGCCTGTGGCAGCAGAAACGGCATAGACAGCCAGAAAAGCGGTCCTCTCATCGTGCCGTCAGCCCCGGTTGTGTGTCACTGTCGTTGCGCAACGCGGGAAAGAATCGTGCGGCTGCCGTCAATCAGCGGGCGGGCATTCACGGGCAATCAGTTCTTCGTATAACCGTCGTATGCGACGAGTCATATCGCCCGGGCGCCCATCGCCAATAACGCGGCCATCCAGCTCGATGACCGGTACCTGAGCCCCGAATGTGCCCGTCACGAAAGCTTCGTCGGCACTGTACGCATCGTGCAGCGAAAAGTTTCGCTGAAATACCGGAATGTCGTTGTTCATGCACAATTCGATGACCTTGGCCCGCGTAATACCGGGCATGCAGTAGTCGCCCGTTGACGTCCACACTTCTCCTTTACGGACGATAAAGAAGTTCACTGAATTCCCCGTGCTGACGAAACCATGCGGATCGAGCATCAGGGCTTCGTCACAGCCCGCTTTGTAGGCCTGAATCATGGCGGTTATACAGTTCAGCTTGCTGTGCGAATTCAACTTCGGGTCCTGTACGTCCGGCGCACCGCGTCGCACATGCACCGTGTACATCCGGATACCCTTCTCGACGGGCTCTGTGCTTGCCGTCTTGAACTCCGCGATGATAACGATCGTTGGGCCACTGTCCGACAGGCGTGGATCCTGAAATGGCGTGCGTTTCGGGCCGCGGGTCACCATCAGGCGCACATGCACGCCATCCTGCATGCCATTTGCGTCGACCGTCTGCTTCAGCGCGGCCAGCAGTTCCTCCCTGGTCTTGCCGATATCGAGGTCGATCGCCCTGGCGCCGTCGAACAGCCGGTCCAGATGCAAATCGGCGAACAGGAACTTTCCGTTGTGCAGCCGCATCCCTTCCCACACGCCATCGCCCAGCATGAAGCCGCTGTCGTAAACCGAAACCTTCGCCTGGTCTCTCGGCAGCAGCTCACCATTGACGTAAATCATGATCGACTCGTTGCGCGAATCTTCAACCGTCGAGTGCGTTCCGAAATGCGAGTTGTCCGACCTGGAAGTCATGGATTGTCTCTAGAAGACTGGGTGCCGCGATAAGCCGGCGTTGTTGTCACTCCGTGTATACAATGTCCAGCGGTATCCGGCAAGAAAGAAACAGCACGGGGTGACATACCTGGTGAACCGACAAGCATGACGGATCATCCGCGGTCTCCGTCCCTGACGGGAGCGCTACTGCCAATCGTCGTTACGATGGGCTTGCTCGTGTACCACATATTCGCCAACCAGGGAGCCCCGCATATTCCTTTGGTCCTCGGCATATTCGTGGCGACCTTGTTCGGGCTATCCCGCGGATTCAACTGGAGTGAAATCCAGGACGGTATCGTCGGCAACGTGGCGATTTCAGTTCCCGTGCTCGGCATCATGATCACGGTCGGAATGACCATCAGTACCTGGATTCTGTGCGGCACCGTGCCATTCCTGACCAGGCTGGGGCTGACGATCCTGGCGCCCACGATGTTCCTGCCGGTTACCTGCATCGTCTGCGCCATCGTCTCGGTGGCGACCGGCACCTCCTGGGGGACCGTGGGAACAATCGGCCTCGCATTACTGGGCGTTGGCGACAGCATGGGCATTCCGGTGTCCCTGACCGCCGGCGCGATCGTTTCCGGCGCGTGGTTCGGCGACAAGATGTCACCGTTGTCCGATACAACCAACTTCGCTGCTGCAATCGTCGGTGCCGATCTGTACGCACATATTCGTAACATGCTCCCGAGCACGATACCCGCCATGCTGATTGCGCTGCTGTTGTATGCGTTTGTCGGTGGGAAGTACGCGGACAACGCGTTGCAGGGGCATCAGCTGGAAACGCTGGTGCGTTCGATCGACGCATCGTTCAGCCTGAATTTCCTCATTTTTATACCGCCAGCGGTCATTCTGGTGACCGTGATACGTAAAATGCCTGCGCTCCCCGGCATATTCCTCGGCGTGATCGCTGCGGGAATCGTAGCGATGACAGTACAGGGCGCGACTGCCGGGGAAGTCATGTCAACCATGATGACCGGATACCAAAGCGACACCGGTAATGCGCAGCTCGACGCGCTTCTCTCGAAAGGTGGCGTCATGTCAATGATGTGGGTCATTTCGCTGATCATGATCGCAATGGCTTTCGGCGGCGTGCTGGAGAAAACGAGATGCCTGGACGTCATTGTCCGCGCAATTCTCTCAAAGATGACCGGAAGGGCGTCCCTGATTACCGCATCCTTGCTTGCATCGTTCGGGTTCAATCTATCGAGCAACGCATTCGTTGCCTATACCGTTCCCGGTAGGATGTTCGCCCCCGCATTTCGCGGCATGGGCCTGTCAACGACCAATCTTTCCAGGCTCCTGGAGGACGGTGCGACAATGACGGCACCGCTGATTCCGTGGAACTCCGGTGCGGTCTTCGTGAGTCGCACGCTCGGAATACCGACGTTGCTCTACGCACCGTTTGCATTTGCGAACTGGATAGCACCACTATTCGATCTGCTATGGGGATGGACCGGTTACTTCGTGCCCCATGCCTCTGAGGAAGAAACCGATGCCTGGGCAGCACGCGGAGAGACCGTGCTCAGCCCGGAGGTCAAAGCTGCAACGTCCGAGCCCGGATAGCCAGCTCGGATACCAGCTTGTGCAGGAGCGGCGCTCTCGCCGCGACAACCAATACTGACCGCAAGCGCGGCTAGTACGTCGGCCCCTCGAGCAGTCCCTGCCGCGTCAGACTCACGATCAGATCGACTTCCTTTTCGCTGATATTGAATATCGGCGTATAGCGCAACGAGCGTTCCCCGCCATGAATGACACTCAGGCCGATGCGCCGCAGATAGTCTTCCGTGCTGTCCGCTCCGTAAATCTTGTAACGTTTGTCGAGTTCGCAACTCAGCAGCAAGCCCGTCCCCTGCGCCGAAACGATAGCACCGCCGGTTTCTGCGCCCAGCGCACCGAGCTTTTCGACCAGCTCTTTACCGCGAGCGCTTATGTTCTCACGCAGCTCGTCAGACAGGGAGTCAAGCACGGCGACCGCGATGTCCAGCGCACGCGGATTGGACGTCATCGTGTTGCCATACAAGCCGCGCCGATACGAGCGCGCACAGTACTCCGACAGCGCCAGCACGGACAAGGGATACTGGCCGGCGTTCAGCGCTTTCGAGTACGCCTCCATGTCCGGCGCGTCAAGCTCTCTGAACCCGGGATAATCCACGACGGACAGCACACCATGCGCACGCAAGCCTGCCTGGATCGAATCAACTACGAATATTGTTTCGTGCTCACGTGTCAACTCGCGTGCACGGCGATAAAACTCCGGCGTTATCGAAAGGCCGGGATTCCCCTCGCCCATGACCGGCTCCATGAACATCGCCTCGATGAAAACGTTGTCTGCGTCGGCATCGGCAAATGCTGCTTCGAGGGCATCGATATCGTTGGGCTCAACGGTTAGCAGGTAGTCGCCCTCGCGAAATGACGCCAGGTGTTTCTCATACTTCGGAAGTGTCGAATCGGAGAAGCGCGCCGGGCGATCCGTGCGACCGTGGAAGCTGCCACGTAATGAAAGTCCGCATATTTCGCGGCCTTCGTATCGGCCACCCGGGTCGGTCAGCTTGCGCGTATTAATATCGGCAATGCGCGATGCAACGGTCATTGCCTCGGAGCCGCTGTTCATGCAGATGAAGGTGGCAAACGGGAAGCCGCCGGAGCGCGTATGACCAATCTCTTCGCGCAGGCGCTGAATCAGATCAAGCTGGCTGACGCACGGCGT
The DNA here is from genome assembly GCA_018677555.1 of Gammaproteobacteria bacterium. GTDB lineage: Bacteria > Pseudomonadota > Gammaproteobacteria > Steroidobacterales > Woeseiaceae > JAHHOT01. Next base: position 9,006 of record JAHHOT010000251.1, read on the forward strand.
CATGACATTCGCCATCACGTGCGGCTTGTTCATTGCATCGAGCACCGCCTGCGGTGCATGACCGAGGCCAAGCATGCCGTATCCGCCGCAGTCGTAAACGACCGCCCCTTTCAGTGTAACTATCCAGGGGCCGGCGCCAGCGACGGCGACGTACGGATTAACGCCGTCCGTCGAATAAAAATTAGACAGGCCTTTTTGCGCCCTCGCGATTTGCTCCGGCTCGGCAAGCGCGAGTAGATCGGCATGCGATTGCTTCAAATCGAGAAAGGCCGCGTAGCCGCGCTCGATCGCTGCCGCGAGGTCGCTACGCTCCTCGAGAAATTCGAGAATAATGTCGTCAGTGAGGCCGGTGGTTACCGCAGCACCGCCGTGCCCGCGCATTTCCTGAAGACGGCTGAGCGCGTTTTTCTGATCGTGCAAATTGGCGACCTGGGGCATGGAAGTTACACCTGAAACAGCAGTCCGCCACTATAGCAAAACTGGCTGCCGTGTAACGTGATGCAGGCATTATGTGCAGTAGCCCGGATACATATCGATACGATTTTTCGGGGCGGGTACCGGGTGCAGCGGGTCGCAGACAGGCATAATCGGAGGATGAGCAAGCTAGGGAAGTACAACCCCGCCAACCGAGCAATCGCCGAAAAGTCGGCCGGCAATCCGGAGGGCAAGGGACTTAACGGGTTCCTGCTGGACTGGTATCGAAGCGAGCCACGAGGCGTTGTTGCAAAATCCCGGCGCCAGGTGCTCGCGGAGTTTTTCACCTCGATGCTCGTGCTTTCGGCGGCATTCAAGTACAAGCCCGTGGTTGGCGTGCCGAACTATCTTTATTACATTGGTGGCCAATGGTCTCTCAGCCTGATCGGCCCGGAAGAGTGGACGCGGGAACGGCAATCCGGATTTGCCGGCACCTGCGTACTGCAGCGTGACATGACGTGGACGATATCGCCGTCCGGGTTACTTTCGGAGGCAAACGTCGTTTCGGACGCAGTCGGCCGGTTTTACGACGCGTTCGCGAAAATGCTGTCCACTGACCTGACGCTCGAAGAAGTGCTGCCGTTTTATGTCGGCCGAATGCCCTACTACCAACGCCTTTACGCAAGCGCATTGAGCCGCTCGATTCGCAAGACGCTGACGCTTGCGGACCTGGCTTTCATGAAGGGCTACGACTGGCGTCTCGCTCTACCGGAACGCAACAACAAGTTGTTGCTGCGCGAGCAAACCTGCAGCGCGACCTGACAGCTAAACCGGCGTTCGTTCGTCAACTGTGGTTTGTATATCGCCGTTGCGGGGAATGGCGATACACTACGTTCCGATGAGACCAGCGCACACTTTGCAAACCCGCTTCGGCTTCCCGGTCGCAGGTCCGGCGGGCCTATGACTCGCAGGCTCCGGTCGGCGGATGAGGCTGCCGATGCCGTAATAGACATAGTCGGAAAGGACATCGTGCTCGGTGTCCCCATCGGTATTGGCAAAGCTACCCATGTTGTCGATGCCTTATTCGCACGCGCTCAGGCCGATCAGTCGATATCCCTGACGATTTTCTCCGGGCTTTCACTCGAAGCGCCTCGTGGTCGGAGCGATATGGAAAAGCGGTTCCTCGAACCCCTGGTCGATCGTTTGTATTCCGCCTGGCCGACGCCCGCCTACGTCGACGCCATACGTCGCCAGGAATTGCCAACCAATGTGCGGGTTCGCGAATTCTATTTGCGGGCCGGGGCATTTCTCGATAATTCACTGGCGCAACGAAATTACAGCAGCATCAACTACAGCCAGGTTGCCGCCGAGTTGCGCCGTCTTGGTGTCAATGTTCTTGCACAACTCGTGTCGGCCCGATCGGAAAGCCCGGGGCAATTGAGCCTGAGCTCGAACCCCGAGATCACGCTCGATCTTTTGCCGCACCTGGAAGCGCGGCGACGCGAGGGCAAACCGGCGGCAATGGTCGGACAGGTCAATCGACACCTGCCCTATATGACGGGGGATGCCGAACTGACCGAAGAGCGGTTCGACGTGATCCTCGACGCCGAGCAGTACGAGTTCCCGCTTTTCTCGCTGCCGAGTCGACGGGTATCGGCCGCCGACTATGCCACTGCAATGCATGTTGCGAGCCTGGTTCCGGATGGCGGTACGCTGCAGATCGGCATCGGTTCGTTGAGCGACGCGGTTGCGCATTGCCTGCGCTTGCGACACGAGTCGCCGGACATATTCGCCGACGTACTCGATCTCCTGCCCGGTGGGAGCCGATCGGGGCGACGTGCGTCGCTGCCGGTCGAAAGCGAGCCATTCGAAGAAGGTTTGTTCGCCTGCACGGAGCTGTTGAGCGATGCGATGTTTTCGCTTTTCGACGCGGGGCTTGTAAAACGCCAGGCCGATGCCGGGGATCCTGCAGTGATTCACGCGGGATTCTTCATCGGCTCCAGCAGGCTCTATTCCGGTTTGCATGACCTGGATGAAACCCGGCGAAAGCTCATTCGCATGACGCGCATATCGCAGGTCAATACGCTCTTCGGCGACGAACATAAAAAGCGGCGCCAGCGGAAATCTGCCACTTTTGTCAACGAAACGATGATCGTAACGCTTCTGGGGGCAGCAGTTTCCGACACACTGCAGGGGGGGCGGGTTGTCGGCGGCGTCGGTGGTCAGTTTGACTTTGTGTCCATGGCTAAAGATCTGGAAGATGCACACTCAGTATTGATGTGTCGGGCGCGGCGCGTGCACAAGGGCGTAGCACAGTCGAATATTCGATGGTCGTACGAACATGCTACGGTGCCCAGACATCACCGCGACGTGTACGTGTCGGAGTACGGAGTTGCCGCGACGCGTGGCCGCACGGATCGCCAGGTCATCGATGCCATGATCGGCATCGCGGATTCACAGTTTCAGGACGAGCTGGCTCGCGAAGCTATCCGCACCGGCAAGCTCGAGGCCAACTATGCAGTCACTGCGGATGCCGCAAACAACACACCGGATGCACTCGCTGCGATTTTCGATCGGACGACGCTGCGCGAATATTTTCCGCCCTATCCGCTCGGCACCGAGTTCACGGCGACGGAACAGGAGTTGATCGAGGCACTGCAGTGGCTGAATACTGCCACGGCGCAACCCTGGGCAAACTGGCGGCAACTCCTGAGCGGCATCCTGCACGGTCGTGCCGGGGAGCAGAGCGACGGCCTGGCTCGAATGGGACTGGATAAACCCGCGGGAATGAAACAACGCGCAATGCAACGATTGCTCGCTTATGCACTGGACAAGGCAAACCCATGACCAAAAGAAAAGCACCTGCTGAATCGTCGGTGGAAGAAAATGTTTACAAGGTGTTTCCCAACGATCTCAACTCGGAATACACCGTCTTTGGCGGGCTCGTCATGGGCCTGTGTGACCGCACGGCACTCATCGTCGCCGAGCGGCACAGCGGCCACACCTGTGTGACTGCGGCGGTCGACAGCCTCAACTTTCTCTCGCCGGCGCGCGCCGGTGAAACGCTTATCGTCAAGGCCGCCGTGAATCGCTCGTGGCGCAGCTCGATGGAGATCGGCGTACACGTCGCCGCCGAGAACAGCCACAGCGGTGAGAGCCGGCACGTCGTTTCCGCTTACCTGACTTTCGTTGCTCTGGACGAGCGCGGCAAACCTACGTCGGTTCCGGAAGTCATGCCACGATCAAAGACGGAAAAACGTCGGTTCGAGGAGGCACAGTCGCGACGGGATCAACGGCTCGCAAACCGCAGCCCAGGCTGACGGCGGGCGGCATCGCGAACAGGCACCGGGCTTGCCGCCGCCCCGGGAGATCGGCTCCGGTCGAGGTTAAAGCGCTTACCCTGAAACTGCCGAATGACAGCGGGAAACCGCGCAAATCGTCGTTCTGTCGTCAGCTGGGGTACACTTTGAGTCACGTACGGTGATGTGTGTACCCATGCGGGACCACCAATTCATATTCGACGCCGTTTTCGCCCATGCCGGGAAAAGCGCCGACGATACGGCCCTCGTTTTCGAAGGCCGCGCGACTTCCTATGACGAGCTGACGCACAGGGCTGTCCGGGTCGGCAACGGCCTGCGCGACATGGATATTGCGCGACAGGGCCGGGTCGCCATTCTGACCGGCAACAACGACTATTTCTTCGAAATCTGGCTGGGCGCCGCGCTCGGAAATTTCGTACTTACGCCGATAAACGCTCGCCTTGCGCCGCAAGAGGTCACATACATTCTGAACGACAGCGGCGCCGAGGTTCTCTTCGTCGACACAACTTTCTTCGGCCTCGTGCGTGGCATAAGCGACCAATTGACATCGGTCCGGGAAACCATTCCGCTGGACAGCTACCCGGAATGGAGAGACGCGCAATCCGGCGAGCGGCCCGCTGGCGATATCGACCCGACCGAGCCGATGGTTCAGATGTATACGAGCGGAACCACCGGATTCCCGAAAGGCGTCGTGCTGAATCATTCCGCTGTGCTGGCGTGCGTACGATCGATGATGGGCCTGCACGAATGGGAACCGGGCCATGTCGCGCTGGTAACCGCACCGTTGTTTCACACCGCCGGATGCGCCTGGGCCAACTGCGCATTGCAGACCGGCGGGACGATTATCCTGCTGCGCGAATTGACGCCGGTGACGATACTCAATGCAATCGAAAAACATAAAGTGACGCAGGCTCTGCTGGTGCCCGCGGTGATCCAGATGGTGCTGCAGACGCCGGAATGTGCAACGACGGATTTTTCAAGCCTGAAACGAATGCTGTACGGCGCATCGCCGATCCCGGTACCGGTTCTGCGTCAGGCCGTCGAAACGTTCGGCTGTGAGTTCGAACAGGGTTATGGATTAACGGAGACTGTCGGGCCCATCGCGATGTTGCGGCCCGATGACCATCGGACTGACACGAAAATGCAGTCATGCGGCCGGCCCGTACCGGGTGCGAATATTCGTGTCGTCGACTATGCCGGCCGGGACTGCGAGACCGGCGAAGTTGGCGAGATTGTATTCTCGGGCGTGCAGTCAATGAACGGCTACTGGAATCAGCCGGAAGAAACTGCGAAAACGATTCGCGACGGCTGGCTGCACACCGGCGATGCCGGTTATTTCGACGAAGACGGCTACCTGTTCATTCACGATCGCCTTAAAGACATGATCGTTTCCGGAGGCGAGAACGTTTATCCGGCTGAAGTTGAGCGCGTGCTGGAAGAATGCCCCGGAATTACAGACGTCGCTGTCATCGGTGTGCCCGATGAACGCTGGGGGGAGACGGTCAAAGCCGTCGTTGTCACCGGAGATGAGAGTACAATAACCGACAGCGACGTTATCGAGTTCGCGAGGCAACACATCGCAAGATTCAAGTGCCCCACGTCGGTCGACTTTGTCGATGCGATTCCTCGCAACCCGTCAGGCAAGATCCTGAAGAAAGTGCTGCGAGCGCCATACTGGGAAAACCATGAGCGAAACGTCTAGAACAAGCCAACCCGACGAAACGGATGCAGCAGGGCTGACTTTGCAGATCAAGCAGTTTGCACTCAGCGCGGGCGCGGATGTCGTTGGAGTTGCGGACCCGCACGCATGGGATGAACATGTCCCGGAAGGGCATCGACCGTATGACATTCTTCCGGGCACGGAAAGTGTCATCGTTGTTGGATCGCGCGGACCCACGGCGGGCGCCTGGCGCAGCCCGCTTCATCGCGTCATGGAAGTCAACGGCTATGACTTCCGCAATGACGCGGCGATTCACAGGCTGGCGGACAATATCGAGACGCAGCTGGGTTACAAGGCGATCCAGGCGCCGGGCCTGCCGACGGGCGGGCACCAGCCACCTTTCTCCATGATGCTGGCGGCCGTGCTGGCCGGCCTCGGCACGCGCTCGCTCGCTGCCAACATTATCCTCAACCCGAAGTTCGGCCTTCTTTACTACTCCGCCTGCTTCACGACGCTGAAGCTCGAACACGATTGCATGCTGGAACAGGATGTCTGCCCGCACACGATGTGCGTGGAGTCGTACCGCCGCTTCGGCACGACGCCGTGCATTGCCGCTTGCCCATCCGATGAAGGTGGTTGCCTCGATGGCTCGATAGACGACGACGGGCGCATCGATTATTCCTATTATGACCGCGAGCGCTGCGTGTCCAGGGCCATGAACTTCGGCATAAACAGCTTCCAGAAGGCGCTGGCTCAGATCGTGGCCGAAGACGACAAAGACAAGCAATCGACGATGGTCCAGTCCGATTTCTTCTCCCGGTCGTGTTCGGCGATCACGCACTACAAGGAAAGCGTTGCGCAGTGCTTCGAATGCATGCGCGTATGTCCAATCGGCCGACAGGAGCGGAAGCTGCGATGAGCGCAACGGCAGAAATCGACCCCGCGGAGGCCAAGGAAGAGCTCGCGGCCATAGCAGCAAAAAGCGGCGCACTGGTCTCCGGCGTTGCCGCTGCCGACGCCTTCGGTGAAGCTCCGGAGGGCCGCCGGCCCGGCGACATTCTGCCCCACGCCAGGAGCGTTTTTGTAATCGGTGGGGCGCAGCCGCGTGCCGGCGACTGGGAGAGCCCGAATTACCAGCACATGGAAGTCACAACGACAGCCGACCGTATGCAAACGCTTGCACTGAAAATGGCGAGGACCATCGAAGATCGATACGGCTATTACGCGGTGTGCATTCCGCCTGGCGTTGACTATGGTCAGCAGCCGTTCATGAGTATTGCCATGGCCGCCGACGCCGCTGGCTGTGGTTCGAGGAGTCTGGCAGGACCGGTACTTCATCCTGACTATGGATTCATGTACTACGGTGCTGTCATCACGACGATGCCGTTGCCTGCTGACAAGCCACTTGACACTCCGGCCTGCCCGGCACCCGAATGCGTCGCCATGTACAAAGACGAGAAGACAACACCCTGCATGAAAACATGCCCGATCGATGATGGTGGCTGTCTCGGCGGCTGCATCGAGAAGGGCCGCTTCGTCGACCGGCGATACGATGCTGCACGTTGTACGACCCGCGTACAAAACTACTGGGTGCCGGCTTTCCAGAAGGTGCTACACGAAACCCTGCAGGAAAAGGACAAGGAGAAGCAGAAAATGATGCTGTATTCCGGCATTTTCAGCCGCACCTTGTGGTCCATGACTTACGCCAACGTGAGCCAGGCGCAGTGTGCAGAGTGTATGCGCGTCTGTCCCGTTGGATACGAACACAGAAACAAGAAGTAACGCACACGCCGAGGAGCTGCCATGGGTTTCTACTTTGTCGACCCGGACACCTACAAGAAGTACAAGGACGAAGTCCTGGAGCTGTCGCACGGCGTGCAGATAAATTTCCAGGAACATTTGCCCGCAGACAAGCGGCAGCCCGGGCTGTCGGACGAAGCGATCGCAAAGAAGCTGGGCCTCGAGGAACAGGTCGTTCGCGAAATTCGCTGCGTCGCGGAACGCGACAAGTACCCGCTCGACGAATTCGAGGCTGCGATACGCTTCAAACAGAAAGCATGCCGCGAATACGCGAAGGAAGGCATGTCTTCCGTGATGAGAAAGTACGTCAAGAGATCACGCGATTAGCTGCCTGGCCCCCATGCTGGAGCTGCGCGAGGTCCGGCTCTCGACGTCCAATCAAGACGTTTTCGCTCTCGGCGTCGCACCCGGGCACAGGCCAGAGCCGACCGGCCAATGAGCGCGCTATGATGCGCTACTACAAGCCTGGCCCGTTGATTGATTTCACGATGAACCGACGATTCACAGCTGCGGTCGTTGCAGTCGCCCTTGCGTTCCTGCCTTGGGAATCGACTTTGGCACAGGACACTGATGGCTCGGAGAACGAAGATCGCCAGCTCGAGCTGTCCATCGTTTTGAAGGCGGAACCGCTTGACGATGCCGACCTGCGGGCGCTCTCCGAAATTTCCAGTCGCCGTCTTTTGCGCGACGCGACGCTCGCGAGGGTGGCGCAAAAAATGTCATCCGGATTGGATACGCGAGAAACCCGATGGACCGCGGACTTGTTCACGAGCTATCGGCAGAAAGCACGCCTTCCGGACGAGATATTTGATTTTCTGGTCAGGTTTATGGCGAGCGCTAAGGAGGGGTCTTATGTCGCCGCTGACGTACTCAAAACGCTGCCCGCCGAAGATGAAAGACGTTCGATCGCATTGTCTGCCCTGGCGGAGGCGTTTAGCAATGAGTTGAGCGACAAGTACACGGAGTACGTCATCGCCTACATTGAACGATTCGACCGTCATGGCCCGCTGAATCGTGATGTCGTGGCGGCTGTTGCTGCGATTGCGGCATCAGCGCGCCCATATACGCTGCGTGCCCGCGCGATGAAACTGGTCGGGAATCACGAAACCTTGCTTGAAGAGCGACACAGAATCTATGCGTCGCTTGTTCGCACCCTCGACTCGAACGATGATCCAACGCTTGCGCAAGCGCTTCAAAACTATAGTTACAGCTCTACGCCCCATCCTTACGAGATGATGGTGAAATTCTCGTCGCGACCTTATCAGCAGGAATTGATCGACGTGCTCGTAAGAGACCTATACCGGCACACTGCGCTAGCCGTACCTGTGCTCGAGGAATTCAGCCAAAGCAGCGAATTTACTGAATCGCAGCGTGAGACCCTCATTCGCTGGGCAACCGATTCGTCCAGCTTCTATTCGTATGACCTGCCAAAAACGATGCAGACCCGGCTGTCGCTTTTTCGTGCGCTCTGGCCTGACCCGACAACGGAAGATCTCGATGCAGCCATCGCTACGCTGGCGGAGAAGATAACCATCGCGGCAAGACGCAAGGCCATGTACGACATCGGGCGCTACTACACTGACTCCGCTGCGCCGCGGTCCGTCGTTGATGCGATTATTGCCGCCCTTCGGGAATCAACGGACAGCGAACTTCGGTATGTCGGCGCGACCCTGATTCTCGACAGCGAAGTAGCCTTCGCCGAAAAGGAGCGATTACTACTCGCGCTGATCGAGGATCGTCCGCGGGACCAACAATTGTTCGATTTGTTGCTCGATCAGTACGACGTTGTCGGGTTGCAATCCTTTGTAGCGACGCAGGCGGTGAACCGGGAGCTGCCCACAGAGTTCCGGCAACACGCCATTAGACATCTCGGATTGGTCGATACAGAGAGCGCATCGCTGTCGGCCGAAACGGAAGCAGTGCTGAAAGATCTGGTCATGCAGGACGACGAGATCGCACTCGGCACCGCGGAGTCCACGCTGAGCCATTGGGGCATAGAGCCACCGCTATCGGAACGCCAGAAAAAGCGTAATGCCATCGAAAAGGAAGCCTACGCCGCTGGCGTGGTAACTTTAGTATTCACCGTCGCCAGTCCGATCATATTCATCGCCGGGCTGGCTCTCATCCCGATGTCGGTCTCGCCCGGCGAATCTGCGGCTTCCAAGAGAGCGGCAGCGCTGCTGGGCTGGGTCGCATACGGTGTCGCGGTCTTCATCCTGTGGGCTTATGCACTGTTCGGTTCCTACGGTATTCACGGCAACGGGGCGCCACTTGACCGGCACTTGTCCATGATGGCGCCATTTCACATTGCCTCGCTCGTTGGGCTGGTCATAGTGATATGGTGCATTCGCAAGATGGCGCGACGCCGCCACGAGGAACCGGCGCCTGCCGCTGTTGCAGCAAAAGGCTGATAGTTCGTTTGTAACGCGGGGTCGCTGCGTATGACCACAGAAACCGTCCACTACAGCTTGCGGGACCGGATCGCGACGATTCAGATCGACGACGGCAAGCGCAACGCCCTGTCGCCGCAGGTTCTTGCTGAAATATACAAGGCCTTCGACCGCGCCGAAGCCGATCACGCAACGGTAGTAATGACAGGCAGGGAGGACGTGTTCTCTGCAGGTTTCGATCTCAACGTGATGAAACGCGGCGGCCTGAACGCGCTGTGCATGTTGCGTGCCGGGTACGCATTGCCGGCGCGCGTGTTGTCTTATCCTTACCCGGTCATCGCCGCCTGCAATGGCCACGTCATGGCCATGGGCGTTTTCCTGATGCTGTCGGCAGACTACATGATCGGCTGCCGCGGGGACTTCAGGATCGCCGCCAACGAAGTAGCGATCGGCCTTACGATGCCGCGCGTCGCCGCGGCTATGCTTAAACACCGGCTTACTCCGGCGGCATACCAGCGCGCAGTGGTTTTGTCCGAGTTCTTCGACGTCGAAACCGCATTGTCAAACGGATTCTTTGACAAAGTGGTCAATTCTGATGAGCTCATGCACTGTGCGGAATCGCACGCAAGGGAACTGCAAGAGCTCGACCTCGATGCGCATGCCGCGTCCAAGCGCCGCATCCGTGCCGCACTCATTCGCAGAATTCGCTTTAACATTCCGCTGGATCTTCTGGATGCTATTCGCATGGGATTACGCCGCAGAGGACCGCGGTGAGCTGATACCAGACTTTAATGCCGTAAGCCGAAAACTCAGCTATTGTAGTAGTAGGGACGCAAACTATGGCGCGCTGCAATGGCGCATGTGCCCGCCAGGGACTGGTCGGGGGAATCCACGCCATTAAATGACTTCAAGAAAAATCAAGGGGAGCTGATATGCAGTTCAGTGCGCTTCATCGAGTTACGCCCTTTCTACTACTGATCGTCGTCGCCGGATTTTCGCACAAAGCGGCAGCCAATCATTCCGACCGCGGTTACGATTACGTGAACGTACCTCCGGTGGAGTGGGCCCCGTGTTTCCAGGATTTTGGTCCGTTCGAGTGCGCCATCTACCAGGTGCCACTGAAACACTCGAAGAAATCGAAATATTTCTACGTGAACGGATACGAGCCCGGCATTGACCTCGCACTGATCCGCCTGCCGGCGAGCGATCAGGCTAACAAGATCGGCTCCCTGTTCCTGAATCCGGGCGGTCCGGGCGGAAGCGGTGTGTCATTCGTTCTCAATGCTGCGAACCTGCTATACACACCGGAAGTTCGTGCCAGGTTCGACATGGTTGGCGTTGACCCCCGCGGTATCGGCCAGAGCACCGGCTTGAGTTGCTACACGTCGTTCGATCATCTCGACGAATTTTTCGCGCTACAACCGTTTCCGCAGACCGTGGATGAGATTTTCCAGCAGATCCGCTTCGACAAATCGCTGCGCAAGAACTGCAAACGAAACGCTGGGCCGATTCTCGACCACATGACCACGGCCGACACTGCGCGCGACATGGACATTCTCCGAGAGGCAGTCGGTGACAAAGGGCTAACCTATGCAGGCTACTCCTACGGCTCGTTCCTTGGTGTCACCTATGCCAATCTCTTTCCCAAGCGAGTGCGTGCATTAATCGTCGATGCTGTCCTCGACCCGATTTCCTGGACAACCGGCCGTCGCTTCGATAAAGGGCTACCAGTGAGCACGCGCGTGCGAAGCGATGCAGGTGCGCAGGACACGCTCGGAGAATACTTCCGGCTCTGTGACACTGCCGGTGTCCCGCGGTGCGCGTTTGCCGGAAACTCCAGTGAACGATTTGCAGCGCTGGTCGAAAAACTGAAAGCGGAACCGGTGACCATCGTCTTTCCGGATGGATCGGAGTTAGTTGTAGACAATGCGCTGCTAATCTCAGCGACCCTGAACACACTTTACAACCCGTTTGCCTGGTTTTTATTGGCAAACGATCTCGCTTTTGTCGAGCAGCTGGCAACGACGACGACACTGTCGTCGAACTTCAGCGTGTTCGGCACAGAGCTTGGGCGCATGCCGAATCCGGACCTGGTGCCGCAAACGATTGAAGGATTCCCGGGCGTGCTGTGCAGCGATTCGGACAATCCCGACAACCCGTTCGTCTGGGCATTTGCCGGCGAGATTTCCGAACGCAAGTTTGGTTACTTCGGCAAGCCCTGGACCTGGGCCAGCAGCCCCTGCGCGAAATGGCCAGGCTCCAAGAAGAGTCGCTACGCCGGGCCATTCACGCGCAAAACCGCCAACACCGTGCTGGTGACCAGCACGGTGTACGATCCCGCGACGCGATACGAAGGCGCGGTGACAGTGGACAAGCTGCTGCCTGACTCTCACCTGCTCACCGTCGAGGGCTGGGGGCACACCACGTTATTGCTGTCAGATTGTGCCACGCAGATAGGCGCGGACTACCTGCTGCACGGCACCTTGCCGGGCAGGACGAGTACCTGCCGCCAGGATTTCCCGCCGTTCTTTCTCGATCCGGGCGAAGTATTCGGTGCATCCGCTGCCGCTTCTGCGCAAGGTCTCGAGGCGGAGACTCAGAGCCTTGAAAGCAGCGCAGAAGCCGATGCCGCAGCGGTCTCCAATCGCGATGCCGTTGCAGCGGAGCGTGCGGAAATCATGCGGGCAATAATGGATAGCCGATCGACCTACGGTAAGCGATAAGTCGATACCAGGATAACGTTCGCAACGAAAGGGGGCCCGTCGTCTCGACGGGCCCTTCCTTGTAGCAGAAATTATTCTCGAAAGTAGACGTCCATTTTTGGATTTCGATCATTCAATCGATATCTGAATGCCGCCAGCCAAGGGTCAATACTCTTTCTGCAGAGCGCGCTCAACGGCCGCCTGAGCAGGCTCGATCACCGGTACCGGCAGCAGCTGTTGCGCTGCAGACCGGATCTGCGCCATCCCCGCACAGCCCAGAATCAGGGATGATGCGTAATGGTCATCGATCAAACTGCGGCCGCAGGCAAGAACCCGATTTATAGCAGACGAATCGTTGGCGGCCTGATCAACCGTGATGTTCAACGGCAGTTCGCCAGCCAGCCGGTCTGAGAATCCCAGCATGTCGATGTATGCGAGGTGCCTCGCAATCGACTGTTCCGACAGTGCGAGAACGCCAAACTTGCCGCCGATCGCGACTGCCGTCTCAACAGCACTTTGTTGCATACCGTGGACCGGCTTGTCGAATCGCCGACGACACTCGGCGAGGCCAGGGTCAGAATAGCAGGCGATCACATAGGCGTCATAGTCCGGCGAAGACTCGATGCTTTGAATGATAAGCGGCTTTACGGATTCGATATCGTCGTCGGACTCGATGCCGAAAGGGCCTTCGCGCAACGTGGCGCAGTCGATTTTCGCCCTGGCCGCGTAGCTGCTCAGCGTTTGCCGGAGTCCCTCTGTGACACTCTCATTGGAATTCGGATTGATGACGAGTATGCGCCGCATCAGATTCCAAGGTCGACGCCGAAATTTTTCGCTGGGTCGAGCTCCGGCGCCAGTCGCCCCGGCATGCCGGTGCAGTCAATCTTGTTGCGCGGCACGAACTCGCCGGCGCCTCGCTCCGCATGCAGCTCATCGTTCTCGATGATGATTGCTCCGCGCTGAATCACCGTCGTCGGCCAGCCCGTTACCTGCATTCCCTCGTACGGGGTGTACTCCATGTTGTCGTGCATGTCTTTCGCGCGAACGGTGCGCGACATTTCAGGATCCCAGATGGCGATGTCGGCATCCTTGCCTTCGGTGATCGAACCTTTGCGGTCGTCGAGACCGTAAATTTTGGATACGTTAGTCGCGGCCAGGGCGACGAAATGGTTCAGGGTGATGCGCCCTTTCATGAAGCCTTCGGAAAACAGAAGCGGCAAGCGCATTTCGATTCCCGGCAAGCCGTTGGCGATCCTGGGAAAGTCGGGCTCTTTGCCGGCGTGCAGCTTCCCGGTCTCGTCATAGCGGTATGGGGCGTGGTCCGACGAGTAGACCTGGAACGTACCGTTCTGCAGGCAACGCCAGATTTCCTCCTGCGACGCGCGATCTCTGAGCGGCGGGCTGCAGCACAACTTTGCGCCATGCATACCCGGAAGGTCCATTTGCTCCGCATTGAGAAACATGTACTGCGGACAGGTTTCGCCAAAAACCTTGCGGCCGTCGTAGCGGGCTTTCGCGATGATACGGGCGCCGGGTTCCGTCGATACATGGACAATCAGAATTGGGGCGTCCAGGAATCCGGCAAGTTCGACTGCACGATTGATGGCCTCCGATTCTGCGGTGCGCGGATGACTGAGCGCGTGAAACTTCGGGGCGCCGTGACCGCTGCCTACGAGCTTATCGCTCATCCACTTGATCATTGCGTTGTTCTCGGCATGGATCATCGTCAGCGCGCCGCGCTTCTTCGCGACCGCCAGAATATCCAGCATCTGACTATCGTCAACGATCAGCCGATCGTAGGTCATATACACTTTGAACGACGTAATGCCTTCTTCAATCGCTTTCGGCAACTCCTCGTGTAGCACCTCGTCCGTTGGATCCGAAATGATCAGGTGGAAGGAATAGTCCACGACGGATTTGGGCGCCGCGCGGCCATGATAGGTGTCCAGAACATCCCGCAGGCTCTGGCCGCGATGTTGCGCCGCGAAGGGTATGATGCAGGTGTTGCCGCCGAACGCCGCTGAGACGCTACCCGAATAGTAGTCGTCCGAGGTCATGAGTCCGCTGGACGACTCCTGCTCGATGTGGCAATGCCCCTCGATCCCGCCGGGCAGGACATACTTTCCCGCCGCGTCGATGACTCGATTCGCAGGACCCAGGTTCTTGCCGATCGCGACAATCTTTCCGTCATCGACAGCAATGTCCGCGCTGAACGTTTCGGCCGAGTTCGCGACGATACCGTTGACGATCTTCAGGTCAAAATCCGCCATCGTTCAGACGCCTTTTATTGCACCGCCATCGCATCGCACAAGGCCACCTGTCATGTAGCTGGCCCGTTCGCTGCAGAGAAATGCAGCGACGTTGCCGAACTCCTCGACAGTGCCGTACCGGCCGGCTGGAATCGCTGCCTTTGCGGCTGTGGCGACCTCTTCCGGCGTCTTCCCGAGCTTTTCGGCATTGGCTCTATCCAGCTGTTCGAGGCGGCCGGTCAGGATCCTCCCCGGCAGGAGCATATTCACGGTTATACCCTTGCCGGCTACTTCATTGGACAAGGACTTGTTCCACCCGACGAGCGCCGAACGAATCGTGTTGGACATCGCCAGGTTGAAAATCGGCTGGAGAACGCCGGACGAGGCAACCGTCAGCACACGCCCCCAACCGGAATCTTTCATATCGGAAATGCACAGATTGCTTATCTCGATGATACGAATCAGCATCGTATCGATCTGCGATCGCCACAACTCAGCATCGGGTTTGTCAATGCTGCCGGGTGGCGGTCCGCCGGTGTTATTGACGAGGATATCGATCCCGCCGAGTCGTTCCTTTGCTGATGCATACAACTCGCCCGCGGACTTCGCGTCGGCCAGGTCAGTGACGACGTAATCTGCCTTGCCACCGGTTTCCGAATTGAGTGATTTTGCCGCTTGCGACAACCTTTCTTCCGAGCGACCGCAGATCACGACATGCGCGCCCTCTTCGCTCAATTTGGTCGCAATTCCCAGCCCCAGCCCCTGGCTGGATGCCAGGACCAGTGCACGTTTCTCTTGTAATCCGAGATCCATATCTACAATGCCTCCGCGTTCTTCTGCACACGTATGATAATCCGCGACAGCTCATCTTTATCGGTTGTGGTCAGCGTTGGACCCGGTGCACGGACCTTCGGCGACGCAATAACACCCCTGCGATACAGAACTTCCTTGCGCAACGCCAGACCGAAGCCAGGTTGCTGCTCGTGCCGTACAAGCGGCAAGTATGCGTCAAACAGATCTTCCGCCTTGTCCTGATCTCCGGCCAAGTGTAACGCAACGACGTCTACCAACATCTCAGGATAGGCGAAGCCCGTCATTGCACCATCGGCACCACGGGCAAGCTCCTGCGGCAGGTACAAGCCGCCATTGCCGCAAAGTATGGACACGCGACGCAGACCGTCGTCGGACGCTTGTCGAACAGCCGAGATCTTGCCAAGGCCCGGACACTCTTCGTGTTTCAGCATGACCAGCTGATCGAATTCGGCAACCATGCGATTGAACAAGGGCACGGAAATCTCGGAGCGAGTGGCAAACGGATAATCCTGGTAGCAAACCGGTATACCAGGGCCTAAGGCCTCGAATACCTGGCAGAAGTAATTGTAGATCTTCTGCTCCGTGCCCAAACCAGCCAGAGGCGCCACCATAACGCCGGCGGCACCCTGGTCCATGCTTGCCTTCGACAGGCGTACCAGGTTGTCGAGGCCGGCATTCGATACGCCGACAACCACTGGCAGTCTGCCGTCCACACGCCGCATCACCCGAGCGAGGAACGACTCGGATTCGTCAGGTGACATTTTCTGCGCTTCACCCATCATGCCAAGAATGGTGATGCCCGAAACACCCTTTTCGATGTAGAAGTCCACAAGTCGGTCCGCGCTGTCGAGATCGACAGCGCCGCTATCATCGAATGGCGTCGCGGATATGATGTAGACGCCGCTGGCCGACTCGTCGAGCTTGTGTGTAGACATTATCAGACCTCTCCCTGACTACTGACCGGATATACGAACATATTGTCGATTGCGGTCCGTAATTGCCGTCGCAAACCGGTTCGTGCCACTCATGTAGTCTTTCATGAGCTTCATGAATACACCGGACAATAGCAATAGCGCAACGAGATTCGGCAGCGCGCTCGCTGCCACTGATATGTTTGCCAGTGCCCAAAGCTGATCGACATTCGTGATTCCCGCGAAAACCACGCCTGGCAGAAAGTATGTCCACTTCACGTAGCGAAAAACGGTTTCGCCAAACAGGCTGACGATGGCGGTTTCAAAATACACGAAAAAGCCGATCTGGGTAGACAGGCAAAAGGTCAGAATCGCGATCGACACGAATGCGTTGGCCAGTTCGGGCGTGTAGAAGCTCGCAAAGGCATCGAGCAGCATCTCTATGCCGGAATTGCCATTGGCCAGGACACCTGTCGACAGTATGACAAAGGCTGTGATGGTACAAACCAGGGTGGTATCGACAAACACCTCAGCCGCACCCCACAGGCCTTGTCGGAATGGATGAGGCGTTTCTGCGTTCGCGTGAACCATGGGCGCTGTACCCAACCCGGCCTCGTTCGACAACATCCCCCGAGCCATTCCAAACTGGATGGCGAGCATTACCGTGGCACCGGCGAAGCCGCCCACGGCCGGCGCCGGAGCAAATGCATAGCTCACAATTTCACTCAACAATCCCGGCAGCTGCTCGGCGTTCGCGATGACAACAATCAAGCCGCCGATCAGGTACGTGACGGTCATGAAGGGAACGAGCGCCTCGCAGAACCTGCCTATTCGGCGAACGCCACCGATGGCAACCGCCGCGGTGATGACGGCCATTATGCCGGTCACCAGGTAGGGGTTGATGCCGTAACTCGCATTGAACGCACGACCCACGGTATGTGCCTGCAGCAACGACGAGCTGAAGAAGCAATTGATGGCAACGCCGATGCTGAACAGAACCGCAAGAAAATTCCACCCCAACGCTTTCCGGATGTAGAACATCGGACCGCCATGGACATGTCCCTGTTCATCTACGTCGCGGTAGTGCACACCAAGCGTCACTTCAGCGGCTTTCGTGATCATGCCGAAGAACGCCAGAACCCACATCCAGAATATCGCGCCAGGACCACCGAGTGACAAAGCCGTCGCCACGCCGGCCATGTTACCCATGCCTACAGTGCCTGCCAGCGACGTCGTCGTCGCCTGGAACGGGGTCATGCGTTGCCTGTTTGCATCGCCACTGCGGTCGAACATACGACCAAAAGTGCTTCGCATGATGTAGGAAAAATTCGATACCTGGAAAAACCGGCTACGGATCGTCAGGTAGACGGATACAAATGCGATGAAAATCATCGTCCATGGACCCCACATCAAATCACTGATGCGTGAAACAATCGTCAGGAATGCGTCGTACATTGAAGGATCCCGGCGCGAACGCTCTTGTCGTTCATCATAGGCAACTACCCGAAGCAAGAGCCTTCGCTGAACTTCGATCTGATCCAGGAATGGCCCGCCGCCGGCCGCCTGACTGTACCAAACCCGCTTTTGTAATCCAAAACCGGGGTCAATCTCGATTCAGCCCCTTGAATTGCGGCGGTATACTGAAACGGCCGCACCGGAGCGTCTACGCCAATCACATGTTTTTATCGATAACCAAGTCACCGCTCCCCGGCGATGCGCTGTTGCAGCGATTCGTCGACAGTGGTGACTACACCGACTGCTTTGTGACTGGTATTGATACGCAGGTCGCGTTGGCGGACTACGTCGAGGCGTTCTACACCACCGCGGTATTCAAGGCGGAACGCCTGGTGCTTAAATGGGCGGTCGCCCGCCCGTCGACTGACCGTGAAGCGAAACAGCTTGCGAATGGCGTAATTGATGCCTTCGCAGCCTGGACGGTCGTCGAGCGTCGCGAGAACCAGATGCTACTGATGGACGTACGTGGGCAGACCTGTTCCTGGTTCATGCTCACAGCCGAGCCTGTGGGAAGCCGATTGTTCTTCGGTTCCGCGGTTATCCGCAGCGAAAAGACTCCGACAGGGCCGCGGATGAAATGGACCTATCGGTCGCTGCTCGGGTTTCACCGGGTCTACTCCCGCGTTCTGTTGTGGGCAGCACGTCGCAGGCTTCTTGGATCCGCGGGAGGTTCGCGCGCACAAGCTGGCAGCGACGACTAGTTGCTGCCCGAATACCGGGTCAGTATACGATCCAGGTTATTCGCGAACTCTTGCTTGTCACGCTGACTGTAAGCCGATGGCCCGCCGCTGGTGTCTACGCCGCTCGAACGCATCGTGTCCATGAAGTCCCGCATGTTGAGCTTCGCCCCGATATTTTCCTTCGTATGCAGTTCGCCCCGCGGGCTCAGCGCCAAGCCTCCTTTGTCGATGACCTCGGCCGCTAACGGGATATCGCTGGTGATGACGAGGTCGCCGGGCGCCAGTCGCTTGACGATTTCGTCATCCGCGACGTCAAATCCTCGCGGAACCTGCAGGGTCTGTACGTTGGCAGACGGTGGTTTGCTCAACGGCTGGTTCGCCACAAGGGTTACTATCACGCCCGTTCTGTCCGCAGCGCGAAAGAGGATCTCTTTTACAACAACCGGGCAGGCGTCGGCATCCACCCAGATCTTCACGTCGCCTTCTCCAGGTTCTCGCTGGCTTCCAGCCAGTCCCATTCGAGAGACTCGATATCCCCTTTCATTGCTGCCTGCTCCTGCACCAGTTGCGTCAGTTCATCCTTGCGGCCCGGATCGGTGTATATCGATTGTTCGGCAAGAGACGCGTCGAGCTCGGCCAGCCTGCTTCGTTTTGCCGCGAGCTCCTTCTCCACGCGGCGAACCTTGTCACGCAGGGGTTTAACACGCTGACGCTGCTGCGCCTGCTCCTGTCGCTGCTGCTTGCGGTTGACACTCCTGGCAGGCGGCTCCTGCCATCTGGCGGCCGCCCGCCCGGCTTTCTCCTCCTGCTCCTTTATCCAGCCCGGATAGTCGTCGAGACTCAGGTTGAAACGATCGACGATGCCATCGTGCACGATGAGCAACTCGTCGCAAACGCTTCTCAACAGGTGACGGTCGTGCGAAATAACAACGAGCGCGCCGGAATATTCGATCAGCGCAACGCTCAGCGCCTGGCGCATTTCGAGATCCAGATGATTCGTTGGTTCGTCGAGCAGCAACAGATTCGGGCCTTGCCGAATCATTAGCGCCAGAACCAACCGCGCCTTCTCACCGCCGGAAAAGGGCGCGACAGGTTCGAAAATACGCTCGCCGCTGAAGCCGAAGCGGCCCAGGTAGTTGCGATGGTCCTGCTCGCGCTCGTCCGGGGCATACTCCCGCAAATGATCGATGGGGCTTTGTTCCGGGTGCAGCAGTTCGAGCTGGTGCTGCGCGAAGTACCCAATCTTCGTGTCCTTGCTCAGCACCCGCTCGCCTTTGAGCAACGTCGCGCCGGTCGACAAAGCTTTGACAAGCGTCGATTTGCCGGCACCGTTGACACCCAGCAAGCCGATCCGGTCGCCAGCAGACAGGCTGAGATTGATATTGTCGAGGATGATGTCGTCGCCGTAACCAACGGCTGCGTCCATGAGGCCGAGCAAATGTTGCGGCTGCTTTTTCGGTTCGATGAAGTGAAAGCGGAACGGTGAATCCACATGCGCGGGCGCGATCTTCTCCATGCGCTCGAGCATCTTGATGCGGCTTTGTGCCTGGCGGGCTTTCGAGGCCTTGTATCTGAAGCGATCGACATAGCTTTGAATATGCTTTATCTCCTTTTGCTGCCGGGCGTACATTGCCTGCTGCTGCGCAAGCTGCTCGGCGCGTAGTGCTTCGAACTGGCTGTAGTTGCCGGTGAACAGATTGATCGCGTTGTTTTCGATATGTGCAATGCGGGTGCAGACCTGGTCGAGGAAATCCCGGTCATGCGAGACGACGAGCAATATGCCTTCGTAGCGCCTCAACCATCGCTCGAGCCACAGTATCGCCGGCAGGTCCAGGTGATTGGTCGGTTCGTCCAGGAGCAGGATGTCGGATCGGCACATCAGGGCCCGGGCAAGATTGAGCCGCATCCGCCAGCCACCGGAAAACTCCCGGACCGGTTTTGCATACTCTCCGGCGGCGAATCCGAGGCCATGCAGCAAGCGCGACGCGCGGGATTCGGCGGTGAAGCCGTCAATCGCTTCCATGCGTTCGTAGAGAAGGTGCAGGTCCGGCTTGTCAGCGGCCGCCTCCCCCTCGGCGATGGCAGCTTGCACGGTGCGCAGTTCACGATCACCGTCCATTACGTAGTCGACGGCGGAACCGCTGCCGTGCGGGCTTTCCTGTGCAACGTGCGCAGTCTCTGCCTGGGGATCGAGTGCCAGCTCGCCGTCGTCGGGCTCCAGTTCGCCCATGATCATGGCGAAAAGCGACGATTTGCCGCTGCCATTGGCTCCGATCACACCCATACGCTGCCCGGCGTGAATCTGGAAACTGACGCCTTCGAACAGGACTTTGCGTCCGCGGCGCAGCGAGATGTTGCTAAGGGCGAGCATGACCGGCGCGATTATAGGTTAAGCCCTATACGGTGGACAGGCGGACCGGCGTGCCCTGCGTAAATCCCGCAAACAGATAGCTATTTTCCAAACCTGCGTGAATCGCAGAAATTGGATACTTTCGGCAGGCGGAGTGTGCGGATGAATAAGGTAGAACGACTACTTGGCTCACCAATTGGCGCGGTAATTGCTCGCCCCTGGATGGATGGCGCCGTTCTCGGCTTTCTCACTCACTGGTTTTTCCCGCTATCGCGTCTTTGGGCAGCCGCAAGGGCTGCGCATGGGTCGCCGAGCAAGTTCCTTGCCGAAGTGCCACTGGCCGCGCAGCCGACTGGCGAATCGCTACTGATACCCGTGCTGGACGAGTTTGAGGTGTATCGGGCGGCCGCATCGGCGGCTGAGCGACAGTGGGAAGCGGCTTTTTTTAGTGGCGGGCACGTCGGCCCAACAGGCTTGCATGACATCGAGCGCGAACGCCTCAAGTGCAGAGCCAAATACAACAGCATGCGCAGGAATTTCTCGTTCTTGCGCCGGGGCAATGACATTCCTTCTATTCGTTGGGACCTGCGTTCGCCGATCCAGACCGCCGTCGATTACGCGCGTGCTATGCGTTACCCGCAGCAGGTTTTCTCGCCACCCGAAGCAATGCCGCAGGTCCAAGCGTCCGAGTCCTACGTCGACGGCTACGGCAGACACTACTGGCTACGGTTTTTGTCACCATCGGAGAAGATGGCAGACACCGTGACCGCACGAGTGCTGGAGCCGCTCGGCGTTGTTGATCCACCCACGGTGATTTTTCTGAACGGCATTTGCGTAGAGTTCGACCACTGGAACGGCATGATCAACGACGTTGGCGAATTGAGCCGCAACGGTGTCCGCACGATTCGCGTCGAGGCACCCTGGCACGGCCGGCGGGTAGCCGATGGTCGATATGGCGGCGAGAAGTTTATCGGCACGATGCCACTGGGTTCACTGGAATACTTCAGTGCCCAGGTCAGAGAAATATCGGTCCTTATGGACTGGTGTCGCAGCCGCTCGGACAAGCCGGTCGCATTGGGTGGGAGCAGCCTTGGGGCGCACGTTGCACGCCTGATAGCGACGCGCTCTCGAAATTGGCGTACGTCGCTCCAGCCGGATGCACTGTTATTGATAACGCCCTGCGAGAAGATCGAAGACGCCGCAATTCATGGTGCATTCGCCAACGTCTGGAAAACCGCGGAGAATTCGGTGGAGATCGGCTGGACGCCGGAACTGCGCGATAAGTTCTTCCGGCAACTTGACCCACTCGAGAATCCGTGCGTACCAGCCGATCGCACGATAGCTGTGCTTGGCACGCACGACAGAGTGACACCCTTCCCAAGCGGCCAGAGACTGGTGGAAAGGCTGCAGTTGCCATCTGAAAACATTTATATCAGGCGGCAGGGGCATTTCAGCACGCCGGTAAACCTGATGCGCGACAAAGCGCCACTCACCCGTTTCTGCCAACTGCTGAATGGTTCGCCACCGCGGGCGGCAAAGCGGGTTCACTAGAATGATGACGTAGACGTGGACAATTATGTACCTGTCATCGTTTTGATCTCTGCGATTGGTCTGCTGATTTCAACCGTCGTCTTCATTCGACGATGGAATCGTGGACTCATTGCCGAGGCCGACCGAAACCTGCATTTGCCGGTACCCGAATTCCAATACACCCGACGGCGAGAAATCATCTATCGGCTGCTTGATGACAAGTTGCTACAGCAGCGAATCAACCAGCAAGCCTGCGCAACGGGGCAGTCAACCAGAACATTGCGACGGCGCTGCCGACGTTATGCCAGGGAGATCGTGCCGGCTTTCAGCGCGTTGTTCTATTTTCGTATTGGCAACTGGCTCGCACGAACACTTTTGCTGTCTCTTTACCGTGTGCATGCGAGAACGCTCGACATCGACGGGCTGGATGCTATCAAGCCCGGCTCATCCGTCGTGTTGATGATTAATCATCGCAGCAGCATCGATCCACTGCTGGTGACCTACCTGGCATCGAGGCGTTCGACCTTGCTCACAGCCGCCGGCGAGTGGGCACGAATGTGGCCGCTCTATCACTTCGTTCATTTGGCGGGGAACCCGATAGCGGATCGGGATGCGCAAGACGTTCTCTACAAACATATCTTCAAGGCGTTTATTCAAATGGCGGCACGCGAGGGTACCAATATGGCTATTTTTCCCGAGGGACAACTGCCCCGTGACGGAAAAATGCAGGCGCCGAAACTCGGCCTCTTCAACTATGCTGTGACAGCCGACCCACGGCAGGCGGGTAAGCTCTATCTCATTCCCGTCGCCATAAACTATGACCGCGTTCCGGAAGAGGACCAACTGCTGGCCAATCCTGACGCCACTTACCGGCGGCAAGGCGCCGCGCGCAGATTCGCTTCAGCTATCAGTGCCACGCTGGTCTTTTTGACCCGTTTCCTGCTGCCGCGGCAAGCGCAACTGGGCAATGCATGCGCCAGTTTCGGCCAACCTTTTTCGTTGAGCGAATGGCAGTCTCGAAAAGATACCGATGCTGCAAAAAGCGACGATCCGAGAGCCTGGGTTTCCGCACTGGGAAATGAGATGTTTCAGCAGGTGGCCCGAATTATACCGGTCATGCCTTCTCACACTCTGGCAGCCCTGCTGCTGTCGGAGAGCCAGAGCACCTGGTCGGTGCAAACGATCAGCCGAAAAGGTATGCAACTCATGCATGCTGTTCGTGATCGCGGGGGCGTCACTTGTTTTCCCGACGCAGAATGCGACCATGCCTTCACGAACGCTGTCGATGAGTTTTTGCGACGCGATCTGCTATCGATAGATGCAGACGGACTCGTAACTCCAAACCCGGATAAAGTGCCGACGCTCCGTTTTATGGCCAATTCCGTCAGTCACCTGCTTGAGGGAGTCTAGATGCAGAATTACCTGGAGCTCTTCACCGACAGCTTTCAGCGAGTAATCAACTGTCGCGTCGGCGACGAGGACTTTTTCGCTGCGTTTTATGATGTTTTCGTGGGCGACTCCGCGGAAGCGGCCGAGAAGTTTAGCCACGTCGACATGCAAGAGCAGCGCGAGCACCTCCGCAAGTCATTGGATCTGATGGTTTACTTCTCGATCGATCGGCAGGCCAGCGATGACATGCTCAGTATCGCGCGGACTCACAGCGTCTCCGGCAACGATATCCGACCGCAACTCTATGAAGTCTGGCTCGAAAGCCTGTTGAAGACTGTCTCCCGGTTCGATCCGCAGTTTGACGACGAAGTGGACATCGCGTGGCGGGTCGTGCTTGCGCCCGGCATCAGCTACATGAAATTGCAACATCAACGGCTGTAACGCGATGCAACTCGAGCACTGGGTTTCGCATGCCGCGTCCCGCAGTCCGGACAAAGTCGCCATTCACTTCCAGGGGAGTCGCATCAGCTATGCACAGTTTGATCAACTCATCGATCGATTGACCTGGTTGCTGCGCTACCGGTTTCACGTTTCCGCCGGCGAGCGTGTTGCCCACCTCGCATTGAATAACCCGGTTTTCCTGGCGCTCATCTTTGCATGTGCACGCATTGGCGCAATCGTCGTACCCATAAACTTCCGCCTGGCACGGCCGGAGCTCGCATTCCTGTTTGACGATGCCAGGCCGACACTTCTTTTCGGCGATAGCGACCTGCTCACGGACTGCACAGGCGGTGGCATCTTGCCATCGGGCTGCCGGCTCATTTCGCTGGATGAGTCTCCTGTTACTGCCCGATGCGATTCCCTGTCCACACTGCTGGAGGAATCCCGGCGCGAACAAAGCCGCAGCGAAGGATCCGATCCGACGGCGCCGCTGTTGGTTGTATATACGTCGGGCACCACCGGCAAACCCAAAGGCGCCGTACTGGATCAGAATGCGCTGCGATGGAACGCGCTCAACAGCCAGCATATGCATTCGCTGTCTGAAAGCGACCACATACTGACCGTGTTGCCTTTTTTTCATGTCGGCGGCATTAATATTCAGACATTGCCGGGGTTTCATTTCGGTGCAACAGTGACACTCCTGCCGACCTTCAGCGCCGAGCAGGTACTGGAGACCATTACGACCGGCCGCCCGACGTTGACCGTGCTGGTCCCGACTCAAATGCGTGCGCTGGCCGAACTGGCACAGTGGCGCGAGGCAGATCTGACAAGCCTGCGAGCCGTAACCACAGGATCCACGATGGTCGATCGTGGCCTGCTGGAATCCTGGCAGGCGCATGATGTTAAGACTCTGCAGGTATACGGCTGTACTGAATCCAGCCCGATCGCCATTCATCAGTGCATGGACGACACCGAGTCAGCGCTTGGCTCTGTCGGCAAAGCTGCCAGGTACTGCAACGTGCGCATCGTTGATGAGACCGGTGTTCCCGTTCCACCCGGCTCACGCGGCGAGATACAGCTGAGGGGCCCCAATATTCTGCGCTATTACTGGAACAATCCGGACGCAACGGCCGCTGCCCTGCATGATGGCTGGCTTTCGACGGGCGATATTGGCTACCAGGGCGAGGCTGGCGAGTATTACGTCGTGGACCGAATCAAAAACATGGTCATTTCCGGCGGCGAGAACATCTACCCGGCCGAGATAGAGCGAACACTCCTGCAACATCCAGACATCGAAGAAGCCGCGGTGGTGGGTTTGCCAGATCCTAAATGGGGCGAGATCGTTGCAGCTGTGATTGTGACACGGAGCGAGAGCCAACTCGACACGGACAACGTGCGCGAATATCTCGACGGCAAAGTGGGGAATTACAAACTGCCCAGAAGAATTGCATTCCTGTCTGAACTGCCAAGGAACGCGATGGGCAAAACTGATTACAAAGCGGTCCGCTCGAGCATCATTTCTCGGGCTTGACGTCGTCAGGGGTCGGTACGTTGGTATTCCGGCGATTCTTCATCCTTCCGCGCAGCCTTCTCGACAGAATCGTAATCAACGCAAGCCCGACGATAATCCCGAATAAAAGCATCAACGGCGGCCGCTGGGGTGCGAGCCCTTCCTCCGACATCGTGCTGAACAAATCGACAGTGCTGGCGCCGATCAGAACATTCGTCAGAAGAATCGGCAGCGATCCGAGGGCAGTGCCAAACGTGAAATCGCGCAGGCTCATCCCCGTCACACCACAGGCATAGTTGAGCAGATTGTTCGGCAACAATGCGAGACGAGCGAACAGGATCGTGTTGAAGCCATTGCGATTTACGCCCTCGTCGAATCCCTGAAAGCGTGGACTGTGCGCCAGCTTCGCCTCTACCCAGTGCCGTGCGTAGGATTTCGACAGGAAGAAGGCAATCACAGAGCCCGCCATATTCGCGATGAACGCCAGCAAACTGCCGATGGTCATGCCGAAGAGATAGCCGCCCGCCACCATGAAAATCCAGCCCGGGAACATCAGTATGACCGATGCGATGAAACTGAGCAGATACAGTGGCCATGCGTACTCCGGAGCCGACTCCGCCCATTTGGCCACAGAAATCAACGAATCCCACCTGTCGGGAATCAACAGGATTGCGATTGCAAGCGCCGCAACGATGGCGACGGTGCCAATTATTCTTCGCTTCATGGCGACCCGGATGCATACAGCATACGATTGGAAATTGCTTTGGAGAGCATATGCCGCAGATCGATACGTGAATCGCCAGGCGGCGATTCACGTTTTTCGGTCTTCCGGCTTTGCCGGATCATACAGAAACGCTATTGATAATGAGCGCTTTGCCAGGATTGCATCACGTATAACAACCGCAGCGACTAGTCAATACCGCTCTCCTCGACTGCCCACACGGTGTTCGCGTTGCAGGTTGCCACTTCGTTGTAAGCGGCATCCATTGCCTCGCCGTCCGGAGAATTGTACTTCGACACCAGTTCAGCATAAGTCTCCCAGTCCGGATAGGAATCGATCAACAACACGTCGGACAGGTCGCCCCCCAGAAGCCGGTTCGCAACATGGCTTGTAATCTCGTCGAGCCCCTTTTCCTTGTTCCATTTCAGCCAGTTTCCATTGACCTCGTGCAGATCTTCCAGGGTCTTGCCTTCGTTAAGCGTGCAGGACCACACAACCTCGATGCGTGGGTCCGCCTGGGCGAGGCACGCAACGAAAAACAGGCTTATGGCGGAAACAGTGCGTCTTTTGGTCGATTTATTCACTTTGATGTACTCCCCGTATTTGCGATTATCCTGTGCTGGCCTGTTTCGAACGGCCACAAGACTAACTGTAGTCGGGGAAATGTCCTGCCGCAGGG
Source organism: Gammaproteobacteria bacterium (assembly GCA_018677555.1). Taxonomy (GTDB): domain Bacteria; phylum Pseudomonadota; class Gammaproteobacteria; order Steroidobacterales; family Woeseiaceae; genus JAHHOT01. The sequence goes on from JAHHOT010000251.1 coordinate 36,080, forward strand.
GTCTACCGGCTGCCGTCACGCCAGGCAGGATCTCCATCAGCGCCGCGGACTGTTAGAATAGCCGGCCGGAGTCCGTGCCCGCGCCGCACTCCCCGGCCCCGACAACTAATACAACTGATCAATAAACTGGAGCCCCAATGCAGAAAACAGCGTTGCAATATTTCGATCGCGCCATGACCCAGCTGCGCGATCTCGGCCTGGTCCCCGGCGAAAGCGAAGAGGCGCCGGTCATCGCGCTGCTCAACCGCCTTACTGACCTCGATGAGCCCAACGTCACCGCAATCGCCCGCACGCTGAGCCAGGCTTCCTTGTTCAACGAGGTTGTTCGCGAGCAAGTGAGCTCGATGAAGATTGGCGACCGCTACGAGGAAATCACCGATGCCTTCAATTCGATTCGTGACGACGCCAAGACCATGGTCGAGCAGGTTGCGGACGGCAAGATCGACACTTTCGAGCGCATCAGCAATATCTGGATGAAAGCCACGCGCGGTGACATCGCGCACCGCTTCGACGAGATCAAGGAAACATACCTCGAAGTCGCTGCCGACTCGAAGGAACAGATCGAACGCGAGCAGGTAATCCTGAATGCATACCAGGATTTTCGTGGCGCTCTCAAAAGCTCGGAAGTCCTGTCATTCGAGGTTTTGAAGAAAGCGGAAGCGCAATGGGAAGCTGCCAAGGACTCGCTTGGCAAAGCCAACGAGGCTGTTGCGGCGTACCAGGGCGATGATCTGGCAGCACGCGCCACGCTGGAGCTTGCGCGCGACGAAAAGGTTCGCGAGCTGCAGCTCGACGAGGATCGCTACCAGATCGCCAAGGATCTCTCGGATAACCTTACGGTTGGCTATAACACCTCCGAATTCATCATGGCGCGCCTCATGCAAACAACGAGCGCGAAGGAACGCGTCTACAAGCAGGCGATTATGTTCTTCGGCACCAACGAAACCGTTCTTACGGCACTGTCGGCGTCGTTCACCGGCATGTTCGGGCTGCACGAGAGCACCAAGTCGCTCGACGCGATGAAGGAAGGCGTTTCAAAGAGTCTCGAAGATCTTGCCGATATTGGTGGCGAGGTGCAGGAAGCCGCAGTGCGAGCCGGTTACGGACCGACGATCCGTGCGGACGCTGTGAAGAAGCTCGTCGATTCGGTAGTGAACTTCCAGTCCCGGTCGCGCGACATCATCGAAGAGATGCGCGTGCTTGCCACCAAAAATGCCGAGGAGATTCGCGAATCAGTGGAGGACGGCAAGCAGCGCCTCGCAAAACTGATCCAGGAAGGCGGCACGCTGCCGCCGCCCACGGGCGTCTGAACGGAACACGCTGCGCGTGAGCCGGGCAGTTGCAGGCGGCGGCCACCAGACGCCGCTCGAAGACGTCATGGTGGCGATGGACGTCGTGGACACGATCCGCCATCGCCGGCTGATCGTCGAGCGGGAACTCGACGCTGCTGGCCGCCGCCAGCGCCTCATTAAGCGGCTGCGCGAGATATATACCGCGCAGGGCATAGAGGTGAGCGACGCGGCGCTGGAAGCCGGCGTCGATGCGCTCGAACAGGAGCGCTTTGCGTACACGCCCACCGGGGGCGGCGTAACTGCATTTTTTGCTCGGCTGTACGTGCGCCGCCGCCGCTGGCTCAAACCGGTCGTTGCGATCGCCGCAGTCGCCCTGCTCATCTGGCTCGCCTGGTTCCTTACGGTCGGGCTGCCGCAGAGCCGGTTTAAAGCCGAACTTCCGGAACGAATCGAGGCGACTCACACGGAGATCGTCGCGCAATCGCAAAGCGACGATGCAACGATGCGGGCGAACGACCTGCTGGAGCAGGCGCAGCGCGCACTTCGCGCCGAAGCATTTGCCACCGCGGAAACGGTTCACGACGACCTCGAAGCGCTGTTACGGGAACTCGAAGCCGCATTCGAGATCCGCATCGTTTCGCGGCCAAACGAACTTTCCGGCGCGTGGCGGGTGCCGGACGTCAATACGAACGCCCGCAATTACTACCTTATCGTCGAGGCGGTCGACGCGAACGGCAATGTATTGCAGCGGCGAGTACGAAACGAAGAGGATGGCCGGCTCTACGACGTGCGCAAGTGGGGTGTTCGCGTCGACGAAGCGACGTTCGAAACAGTGGCGGCGGACAAGCGCGATGACGGCATCATTGAGAACTACGTGCTCGGCACCAAGTCAGCGGGAAAGCTCGAGCCTGACTATCGAGTGCCGACGACCGGCGCGACCATCACGCGGTGGTAACAATGGTATCCGGCCGCTCGACCTTGAAACAGATGGACCAGACCTTGCGCACGGCGCGGCGCGACCTCGAGCGCCTCGACCAGCAACTGCGGTCAACGTCACTCGCCGTGACGGAGAACAAGCTGATGCAAGCTCGCGCCATCGATCGAATGGCGGGTATTCGACTCGACGCGAAGCGGCGCGGCGAGGTTGTTGCGTTCCTCGAATCCGCGACGCGTGAGGCCGGAGCAATCCTCCATGACCGCGACAAAGCGATAGAAAGCGTCAATACACGCGTACATGCAGCAGCGGAAGCCATTGAGGCCCTGGAAGATCGTCGCGAAGTTCTCCACGAAGACGTCGATGCCGCTGCGAGAACGCTGTCGGAGCGCGAGGCTGCCGTGCAGCAACGGCTCGAAACGGACACAACGTTTCAGGAGCAGCTTGAACGCACCCGTGCAGCCGATGCCGTTGCCGTAAGCGCACTCGAAAAAGCAGAGTTGGCGGAGGAGGACCGGCGCCGCAAGGGTGAGCCATTCGAAAACGACGAGCTATTCATGTATTTGTGGCAGCGCAGTTACGGTACATCGGGATACTCGGCCAACCCGATCGCCCGTTTACTCGACGCCTGGGTTGCCCGGCTCTGTGGATACCACGACGCCCGCGCAAACTACTGGATGCTCCTGGAGATACCGAAGCGCCTGGCGGAACACGCGGAGCATGCTCGTGACACCGCTGACGCCGAGCTCGACAAGCTTCAGGATATAGAGGAAAAGGCTGCGACAGACGGCAACATACCCGAAGCTCGCGCCACGCTTGACGCGCTCGAGAAACGCCAGGACGAACTCGACGCCGAGATCACGGCCGCCGAGCAGGCGCTGGGAAATTTACAAGCCGAGCAAAGCCGCTTCACGGCAGGCGAGGACGATTTTCTGCTAAAGGCGCTGCGTGTCTATTCGGCGGCAATGGAACGCAGAGACATCGGTGAACTTACGCGCCTCGCGCGGGCGACGATGACAATCGAAGACGACGAAATTGTCGAAGAACTCCGGCACTTGCGCAGACAGTATGACGAACTCGAGGAGGAGCTGGCCGAGAATCGCGAGCTGCAACACGTTCGGTTGAAGCGGATGCGGGAGCTTGAAAAAGTGCGGCAGGATTTCAAGCGAAGCCGCTATGACGACTTGCATTCGCAGTTCGACAAGGGCGAGGTCATCGAGCGCATGATCGGTGAAGTGATCGCCGGAATGATTCACGGGGGCTCGTTGTGGGACGCGCTACGCCGTTACCAGCGCTATGCCGATTCGTCGGGCGAATGGCCGGACTTCGGCAGCGGTGGCATAGTACGACCGAACCACCGACGTATTCGCAAGAGCCGCAGGCGCCCGCCGTCCTGGCACTGGCCTGGCCGGAAGTCACGGTCGGGGAGCAGTGGATTCAGGCTTCCGCGTTCGCGCGGCGGCTCACGCAGCCGCGGCGGTTTTCGCACCGGGGGCGGCTTCTAGGTGCGATTCTTTGCAGCATTACTGGCTATCGTCGCGGCATGCACCGCAACGTCCGGCGATAACGTCAACGACAGTCTCATCCTGCTGGTTGCCAATCGATCGTCACACGAGGTTACATTCGTCGACATCGAACGCGGCGTGGTCCTGGACCGGATCGCGACCGGCGAAGGCCCACATCTTCTATCGAACGTCAGCGACGATCGCGTGCTGGCAACAGGATACGGCGAGTTTCCGCGTCCGCACGAAGAACCTGTTTCCAGTCGTCCACCATTCGTTTCGGTGCCGAATTCACGCTTTACCCTGATCGACGTCGCAAGTCGAACCGTCATTCTCCAAGGTTCATTCGATGCCTGCGCGAAACCTCACGCGAGCTGGATCGTGGGGCCGCGCGCGTATGTGACCTGCGAGTCGGAGAGGCGGTTGCTCGTGCTGCACCTCGGTAGCGCTGAGGTAGTTGAGTATTTCGACACGGGACAGGACGGGTCACACGTACTTGCGTTCGAGCCCTCGACCTCCACGCTCGCCGTTTCCAACACCGGGTCAGGTTCGGTAACCCTTTTTGATCTTCCCGGCGGCAACCCCACGATCGTAGAGTTAGCCGGCGGCAGCGAGGGCCTGCTGGCGTATGCCGGTCGAATCTGGGTCAGCAATGCGCTGGACGGATCGGTTTCCGTGGTTGACCCGGGAACTGCCGCCGTCGTGCAGCACATCGAATCGGTGTGTGGTTTTCCGATAGCATTCGGCGCCGGATCACAGGAGAGAATGTGGATTGCGTGTTTCGCTTCCGCGGAGCTGGTCGCAATTGACCAGCGAAAATTCGTTGTTTCGCAACGCATCAAGCTCCGCGACATGCCGCTCAATCTGCAGCTCCATCCAACGCAGGAACTTGCCTACGTGTCGCTGCCACGGGCAAACGCAATTGCGGAGATAGACCTGCAAACGGGCGAGGAGCTGCGGCGCATCAGGGTAGGTATCGAACCGGACGGTCTGCGATGGGCTACCAATCGCCGCTAGAATCGCGCCGGTGCAACGCAGTAATTCATGGCACTGGAAGCGACCACAAGCGCGTCGCGATGTGTATGCCTGCCATCAAGCCCGGTTCGACTGCTGCAGCGCCGATCACCACACCTCAATGCAGCTGCTTGTGAATCCAGCGCAGTTGCAGGCTTGCACCGACCAGAAACAGAATGAGCAAGACCAGGTAACAAATCTTCAGGACCGGGTCTTCAATCGACGTCAGCACGGGATCGCCAACCGGCAGTCGCAGCAAGCCGTCTGTTATCGCCGGGATGCTGTGAAACAGGAGCGTCGCCGAATAGCTCAAAGCCATCAGGTAGCGAGAAAACCTGCCAAACACCTTTGTCGTAGCCGCGACGGTGCCAACGCCCAATGCCAAAAGCGTCATTACCGCAAGCGCGTGCCCAGGTCCAAACGTGCCATGCTGAAAAATAGCCAGCGCAGTGAGCGCGGTTATCAGCGTAGCCGCCAGGTAGATCTGCCCCGACCGCGTTTGCAGGGTGATTTCCCGGTATCTGACCAGCGTAATGACGCCGCTCGCCAGGGCGATGATACCCATGGCGGTATGAAACCAGCCCAGTGGAATGATCTCAGGCATATGAGGCTCTCCGATCGCTCAGTTTGACGATCGTATCAGAATGGCGATAAGGCAGCCGAATGCGTAACTGTTTGCCGCCCGCTAATCAACACTGACCAGGCCTTGCTTGATGGCATAGCGAACCAGGCCGGGCACGTCGTGAATGTTGAGCTTCTGCATCAGGTGACTGCGGTGCGTTTCAACGGTTTTGGGGCTGATTGACAATTCGTCTGCAATCTCGCGGGTCTTTCGCCCCTCGGCGATGGCCTGCAAAATCTCGCGCTGTCGCGATGAAAGTACATCCAGTGCATGCGTCATCGGATCCCCTCGCAACAGCTGGCGCCGCATCTGATCGCCGATCTCCGGGCTGAAGTACACGCCGCCGTTGACAACAACGCGTATTGCGTTCTCGAGTTCGTCCGGGACAGCGCTTTTCACGAGATAACCGCGAACGCCGTTCTGTACGGCCCGGACTATGTATTCCTCGTTGTCGTGCATCGAAAGAATTATGATTCTGGCATCACTGTCGTTAGCTGTTATTCGCTTGGCCGCCTCCAGCCCATTCAATCCCGACATTGCAATATCGAGAATGATCACATCGACGTCGGTTTTACGCGCCAGCTCAACAGCCTGCCTGCCATCGCTTGCTTCACCAACCACCTCGAAGTCGCTAACCGCGCTCAGCAGAGCTTTGAGTCCATCACGGACAAGCTGGTGATCGTCGACTAGCGCGAGACGGATCATATCGCTAGCCTGCCACGGCAATAGGAAATTTTACGGACACCAACGTTCCGTTTTCCGGATTTGAACTGATCAGGCATTCGCCACTTAATTCTTGCGCCCGTTCTCTCATGAACAAGAGCCCGAAGCCCAAATCCTGCGCAGCCGGCTGCTTGTCCTTCACCTGCAGGAATCCGCGACCATCGTCTTCGACTTCCAGGCAAAAATCATCGCCATCGTTGAACAGGGTTATATAGATATTTGCTGCGCCCGCATGTTTCATCGCATTGTTTACCGCCTCCTGAATGATACGGAACGCCGCTGTTTTTGCTTCCGGCGACAGCCCTGCAGTAGCCGCCTGCGAGCTGAAGTGCATCTTGCTGGATCCCGGCAGTCTCTGCTTGCGCAAATACCATCGAAGTGCGGCAGTCAGGCCCAGGTCGTCCAGCACCGACGGCCGCAGCTCAAGCGACAGGTTTCTTACAATCTGCATCAATTCATCTATCTTCTCGACGCTCATGTCTATACGACCCCGGTCGCCCGGATTCGTTGCCACAGCGTGCATGAGCATCTTTATTCCCGTCAAATGCTGACCGATTTCGTCGTGCAATTCCCTGGCAATGTGAGCGCGCTCATCTTCCTGTACGGACATCAGTCGCTGCGACAGTCTTTTTAATGAGTGCTGGTAGTTTACAACGCTGGTCTCATCGAGAAGGACTGCGGTCGCGCCAGTGATTTCGCCGCCATCCGAGACGACAGGCGCGAAACTGCACCGCAGGTGACGAATCTTCCCATCGGCAAGTTTGACCTCGACGGATACGTTGTCTGACACGGTACCGGATTTCAATGCCTTGCTCAGCGCTCCCGTTCTTTGTTGGCCATAGCTCGTCGAGAACTCTGTGCGCTCACGGCTGAATAACTCGCAGGCATCCATAGGCTCTGTCGGAAGGGACTCGAGGTCGAACATGCGAAGGGCGGCGTTATTGGCGCTGACGATTTTGCGATCCTGCCCGAAAATAACGACACCCGCGGGCGAGTGCTGAACCGCGCTATCAAGTCGATTGCGCACATTGTCAAGCTCCACATTCAACTCAACCAGCTGGTTTGTGCGACGTTCGACTTTCTGTGCCAGGAGATCATGCATGTCTGTCAGTTCTTTGTCGCGGTTTGCCAGGTCTTTCATCAATCGCAAGAGTTTATCGTGATGCCTTCCCAGGAGCACTCCGACAAGGTAAGAAAGAAAGATGCCCAGGAAAACCTGTTGGGTTCCTCCGGTAAGGCTTGGCGGACCGAATCCGTGCATCGCGCAGTACACAACGAATCCCGCCGCGAGGGTCGCGCACATCACGCCTATTCGCAGACCCGCAAAGCCAGCGGCTACAGCTACACTGCCATACAACATCAGGAATGGTACGGGTACCGCAACACCGGCGCGCCGGCCGGTTTCGACCACGGCAATAACGCCGACCACGGTCAGTATCGCGATAATTGCGTGCCGCATACCGCGGGGCGGCCTTACATGCACGCTTTCGTCTTTGTTGATCGCGGCTGCCGGTCTCATTATCTGGGTTCAGGAGGGGTCGAAGTGGCTGGGCGGCAATATGCCACAAACGAACCGGGAATCGCATCAGGCAAATCCTGATCCGGCCGCCGTTCTGCTACCGGATCTGCGTCCGGCGAAATTAGGGGAATCTCCCCGCCCTTTTCAGCAATTTCCGGATGTTGGATTGAGCGATCCTGAGGCTAAATCATTCCTATGCCAGTCACGCTGTCGCCAGTCTGACGTTTAGTGAACAGAGAGCCAAACAAAGGATGGACCGGATTCGGCCACCGCGCTGAAGATTCCGTCGTAACGATGCCGCCTGCGCAGCCGCGACACAGCAAGAAAGTCCTCCTGGTTGACGGAGACCTGACGCGACGAAGTAGTTTGACGGTAACTCTTCGCGCCCAGGGGTACAAGGTAACGCATGGCTCAAACAGCCGCTGGGCATTTAGCACAATGCTGCTCGACGGCCCTGATCTGCTGCTGACCGCAACCGCCACCTCGGAATTCTCCGGTTCCGACCTGGTCGACGTTGCGCGCAAGTTGCACCCAAACATTCAAATAATGTTGTTGATGGGCGAAGACGCGCCGCTACAAGGCCGCGCAGAAGACCTTCCGCAGGATCTGATCGTTTTGCCGGCCGACAGCGAGCCTTTTGAAATCATGAAGAAAGTGAATGAGCTGTTGGGCGATGCCTGAACCGTTGGACTGAGCGGCGCCGCAGGAACGATCGATGCGACCTTGATTAGCCGACGTCGATAATTCCATGCCGGATTGCATACCGTACCAGTCCTGGCACGTTGTCGATCTCAAGCTTTTGCATGATCTGGCTTCGATGTGATTCGACAGTTTTCGGGCTGATTGACAACGATTCCGCGATATCACGCGTCGTTGCACCTTCGGCAATAGCCTGAAGAATCTGGCGCTGCCGCGATGTCAGGATTTCCTTTGCGTCATCGCTCAGTGCCTGCTGCAGGACCCGCAGGTGATCAGCATCGCCTATCGATGGACTCAAATACTTCTTCCCCGCTGAGATGTTTCGAATTGCCGTCTCGAGTTCGTCGGGAGCCGTATTTTTTAACAGGTAGCCTTTTGCACCGTACTGAAATGACTGGGCGATATACCGGCCCCTGGTGTGCATGGACAAAATCAGAACTTTCGCGCCCGGGTCCAGTTCAAGCAGTCGCTTCGTGGTATCGATCCCGTTGAGGCCGGACATCGATATGTCCATCACGAACACGTCGACCTCCTGTTCTTCGGCAATCTTCAGAGCATCCAATCCGTTGGTCGCCTGCGCGACGACCGTCATGTTGCGCATGGATTCAATGAGCGACTTGAGCCCATCGAGCACCAACTGGTGATCGTCAACCAGGGCTATGCGTACTTTTTTCATTGTCGCTCTCCTTTGAGCGACGATAACTTCTGCTCGAAACGCCAAAAATGGTCCGCAAGTAACAATAAAGTGGCGTACGAACATCGAATCAGGAACGCTACTTTGGCCCAAACCCCGTGGATTCGGAATAAGGAAAATCCTGATTGCGAATCATCCGCACCCCGATTGCCACTGGGGTTCAGTGAACGGATAGTCGTGTGCGAGCGCGCTAATAGCGGGACAGCGGTTACGCCCCAATACGGTTTCAATGACTCATCGATAGAGCACCGTTACGCGCCTCGTGCGCCGGTGATGCCAGCTACCCCGTTCGTTATGCCATGAAAAATTCAGTATTCAATCCGTTAGACGGACACCTGACTGCCTCGTTTCTCGATGTTTTGTTCGACAGCGTGCTGATGTACGACGCCAACGGCATTGTCCGGAAATCTAATCGCGCTGCGCACGAAATGCTGGACGCAAACAGTACGAACCTGGAGGGTCGTTCCATCACCTGTATCTTTGCTTCCGCCGCTATTCGCGGCCGGGTTGAAGAGCTTGACGGCAACGCACTTTTCGACGACTGCTCCGAGTTCTTTACCGGCACGGTGAACGCAACCTGTATCAGCACCTGTGGGCGCCTATTCCCCGTTGAATGCCGCGCCTTTCGACTGCTCGTTGACGAAGCCAGGCAATTCGTCATCGTGTTGAAAGATCTTACCGAACACTTCTATGCACTCGAAACCATCAAACATATCGATCGTCAGTATCACGGTTTACTCGATCGCATGCACGAAGCAGTAGTGTATTTTCTTGCCGACGGTGAAATCCTCGCTACCAATGCGGCGTTTCTCGAGATGGCCGGACTACCGCGCGGCACCGAGTTTCCGGGAGGCGTGAATCTCTTCGATCTACTACTGAATCGCAGCCCCGGAGACAACGGCCAGGCCAGTTTTTCACTACCGCAGTCTATCGGCAGGCATCCAATGAAGTTGCAGCGTAGCGATGGCACTGCCCTGTCCGTACTGGTGGACTGCCATCAACTATCTAACCAGGTCGTTGGCGAGGCGGAGTTCGAGGCTATCATTCGAAATGTATTCGACTCGTAAACCGTTCATAAAGCGAAATTCGGCACGGAGTTCACCTGGCAGACCGAACGCCGGACGGAAGCTGCCAGTCGCTAACGCTATGCTGCGGGAAAAAAGGCGATGAATTTCGTATTGTCGCCCTCAACTGACGATAGCCCGACATGACCCCCAAAACGGTGCATGATTCCGTGAACCGTTGACAGGCCCAACCCGCTGCCTTTGCCAATCGGCTTGGTGGTTACCAGGGGCTCGAAAACGCTGTTGATGACTGAGCTGTCGATGCCTGGACCCGTATCCGTTACGGTAAGCGCAATAAAATCACCCGCCACGTCTTCACCGCAGGACGCACACGTTGCCTTATCATGAGATCGTTCGAGCGACACCGTCACGACGCCCTGCGAACCGACAGCATCGATGGCGTTGTAGACGTAATTCGTGATGACCTGGTGCGTACCGGACCGGTCTGCCCAGACGACCATCGATGTTGGTCGTTGATACTGCAATTCTATGGAGCCGTTGAGGGTTTGGCGTATCAAATTCAACGGTTTTTCTATCTCGGTGCTTATATCGAACTCCGACGTTGAAAAACCGTAACCGGAATTGCCAAATTCCGACAGCTTGCTCACCAGTTTTTGCGCATAGTCCACGGATGCGGCAAGACCGGCCACCCCGCGATCGGTTGGCCGGTTTTGCTGCAAACTGGTTTGAATCGTCTTTGAATGCATTGCGATAGCGGCAACGGTATTGCCAAAGTCGTGCGCCAGACCGGCCGACAGTCTGCCAAGAGATCGTATCTGCAGTTCACGCTGAAGCTGGCGTTCTACCTGTTCGGACTTTTCCTCGGCAATACGTCGCTTCGTTTCAAGCGAACGAATCCGGCGTTTCAGCAACTGATAAAGCGCGTAGAACAGGACTGAGACGATGACGATCCAGGCTGCAACAAAAGTCTCGCGGGCCTGGCGGACATCCTGACTGAATACATCGAGCCCGTAACCGAGCGTATGCATGAATGGCAAGACCAGGCCGATGATCAGTGGCGCGCCCGCTAAAAAACTCGTGGGGCGAACTAATTGACGGCTTATGGGGGATATTTCTACCGTCGCGGCAACACCGCTTGCAATCATCGCGACCGGGTACCAGAGATACCAGAAGACGTTGATCCAGTTACCCGGTTCGTGGTTCAGGACCCCTTCCTCAAACGCCCAGGAAAGCATATCGGCCACAAATATCAGGGACATCGTGGCGCTGAACAGGAAATACAGCAGTCGCCAGGACTCGCTCCGGGCATCGTTGCCCGCAACCACAGAGCGAATCGCAATATAGAGATTGGACGCTGCATATATCGACATCGACGATACATAAACATTCGAGCCGACGGCGACAGGAATAATGTCGAAGTAAAGGTACAAGGCGATTACGAAAAGGAGTCCGCCAGCAATATAAAATGCGCGCCGTTGCAACCACAGTGGCTCACTGAGGGTGTCCAGACGCGCCTCCACGGCAACAAGCAATGTGGCGGTCGCTGCCAGCAAAAAAACGTCGGCGGAGATCGCATTGAGCAACGACTGTGAATCGGGAAGCAGCAGCCCGGGGAACGGCATGACAAACCAGAAAAAGAAACCAGCAATAAGAACCAGCCAGAAGAGCCTGGCTTGTCGTTGCGCCGCTCGAATTGCGGCTGCGCCGAAAAGAGCGATAACGAGCAATAGCTGCAATCTTTCGCCGATCGTGCTCTCGAAGTGGACCTGCCATTCCGGCGGCATCCACGTCAGGTTGCTGACGAGCGCCACGCCGAATATGCAGAGCGCCACGACCAACGACTTTGGGGTCGAACCAATTTTTCTATGAGTTTCCACTGCGTGACCGGGGCCGAACCGAATTCCTTATAATTTTCCGCTAGTCCTCGCGCAATACGCCGGTAAGTGTCAGCACCACGACCGCGGACAAGGCGGCGCCAGCGATTACATAGAGACTATGCAACATTAGCCACACCCCGCGAAAGGAACCTTCGGGCGTGAAACGGCAACGCAAATCCTGCGCAAGATCGATGACCGGAAGCGCCGCATCAAGCGCGTAGTGCATGACGTCCAGGCCCGGACAGCCCCGCTCAGTCGAGTGCTGAGCGATGTCGAATGCGAACCGATAGGTCACCGGCTCCGGATCCATCTCGACCGGGAGGAAGGGCTGCTGGAAAAAAAACAGCGCCGTCGCGTACATCAAGGTTCCAAATAAGACGAAAACCAGGAACGACAACACCGCACGGCTGGTCGAATAGCCGTACTGGCTGATCAGCATCAGGATGTTCGGGAATAGCCGTGCCCAGCGACTGTCGACTCGCGCCGCAAGCCGCATACGTATTTTTTCGACGGCGATCACGTTGGCCTCGCGTGTCAGCCCATGCTGACGGAGCACGCGGCTCAGCTCCTCATAGGGTTGTGGCCGGAAAGTTGCCGAAGTCGGCTTGCCGCCTGGAAACTGGCGACACAGCCAGGCGATGTGCTTCGCAGACAGATCGCCAGCTCCCATATGACGAATTCGTGCGTACGTCGCACCGTCGAGGTCCAGAAATCCGTCGGCCGGCCAACCGGTTGCAACGTCGTCCACGATGGAATTGATCTGTGCGCCGGCCAGCAAAAACCAGCCGCGAACGGGCGTTGGCGAGTCATCCGCCACCGGCGCCTCTTGCTGCTCTGCGAGTGCAGCATTGTTCCTCAGCCCGAGTGCATTCGAAATTCGTGCCTGCTGAAGATTCAGCGCAATCGGACCGCCTTTCCTCAGTAACCCTTCGTAGTCGGGGCCCGGAGCCAGCTTGGCGTTGGACATGAAAAAACTGCCGCCAACGACTGCGGTGAGAAAATTCAGCCTGCCCGCTGCCTCGAATGGCAGACCCATCTCGCCGTGCGACGACAGGGTTACCGACTCGACTTTCAGGTCTTCGCAGTGCAGTGCTCGCCCGCCCGGATTTATGAAACGCGCGCCATTGCACAACAGGTCGCCCGTTATATGCGCTGCGGCAAAAATGACTTCGCCATTGGCCTCAAAGCGGTGGTTCGCGGAGGGCCCGAGATCAACGTTACTGCCAACGGTTATCGAGCGCGCGCTCAATGCCGCTGCACCGCGACCGTCCAGCAGCGCCCCGGAAATGCGCACCTCACCATCGATTTGCGCACCATCCATCCGGATCGTGCCGGCAGCATGAAAGCGAGACCTCTCTGTGGACGAGAAATCCAGTTTTCCACCGAGTCGCGCATTACTGAGATGAATTGCACAGGTTCCGACCTGGCTCAGCTCCGATTCATAGTTATCGACTCCGGCGAAGGTCGAACCCGACAGATCAAGATCCGCACTGACATTCAGGCTGGCGCCGATAAATGCCGGCATCGTACAGTCCACGAAACGCAGCACCAGGAACTCTGCGCCGCTCAGATCGACCGGAGAGGTGAACGTGCAATTCAAAAACTGGACCGCCGGCCGGCCGGCTTTGCCCGCAGGCGGTGGAGGACGCAGAGGTCCATGGATTTCTGCGCCGCGAATGCGTAACGGAGAGCAAAGGGTACCGCTCGATCCCGAGATCAGGCGCTCCAGGAAACGCGCAGAAAGGCGCCGGCCCGGCCCGTCGAGCGATGAAAAATCCGCTACTTGTCGCTCATTTACCGCATCGAGAACCCTTTGCCGCGCCGCCTTTTCCAGGACCGCGCGGTCGTCCATCGATTTTGCCATGACAGAATCGCCCACCTGCTGTTCCAACTGCCGATCATCATATCAGCTGGCTGGCACTCTTCCGCATGATAGACTCGCGCACGAATGAGTCTGATTAAGCAACCTCAGCCACGCCACGCACCGTTCACGCAGGATAATGCGTGAGCCCGCAGCAATAATACGGAGTCATGGAAGCGAACAGTATCTCTGCGGGTAACAAAGCGTTTGGCGCCCACGCCGATTCCGTACCCGTCATCCCCTACCAGTCGCACCAGGACGCGCTGCGGTTTCTGTTTTCGGCAACCGAGCGAAAGAGCGGGCTTGCGCTGATGCAGGGACCGGCTGGCGCCGGCAAAACCACTATCCTCGATGCATTCGTCGAGGCATCGGTGCGCGACGCGGCCGTTGCAATCGTCGACGGTGTTCATCTCACGCCCCGGAATCTGCTTAACGAAATGCTCGCGCAATTCAAGCTCGACGTTCAAACAGAACAGGACGAGCTTTTGATGCAGTCGCTGAGCAACTTCCTTGCACATCAAACACGCGATAATTGCGCACCGATATTGATTGTCGACAACATCGATCGCGCAACGAAGAGCACCCTGTTGCTCCTAAACTGGCTTGCGGCGCTCGAAATAGGTGGCAAATTCATCGTTCGCATCGTATTGACGGGCAGGGACCGGATTGTGGAAGTGATACGCGACCAGGGCATGCGTAGCGTCGCGCGGCGCCATCCGCCCATGTTTTCGCTCAATCCGTTGACAGCTTACGAAGCGATGACTTATCTGAGGGCGAGATTGATTGCATCGGGTGGCGAAAAAGCCAACAACGTATTTACGCCGGACGTCAGCTACCGCCTGCACGAATTAACCTACGGCTGGCCGGGTCCGCTTAATTCCGCTGCCCTGGACATCATGGAGCGCGCCGGCGAGCTCGCCTTTTCCAAACCCGTGCCGCAGATTATTCTTACGCGCAATGCCAAAACGCTGGCTCGATACGACCTGACCGGAACGCGCTATGTCATCGGTCGCTCGGAGCTGGCAGACATCGTCATCCAGGACGCATTCGTCAGCAAGCTGCACGCAATGCTGCAGATTCACAACGACTCGATCATTCTCATGGACCTGAACAGCACAAACGGCACAACGGTGAATTCGAGAAAGGCACAGATAACCGTTTTGCACAACAACGACATTCTGATGCTGGGCAGTTATCGACTCAAGCTGGAAAACGCGCCGGCCAGCAAGCGTGGCGCCGATTCACAGGTCGCAGCTTCGGACACGGTGACCATGAAGACCCTCACGGACCACCGTCGCGAGCTTGCTCGCAGCACGATCGCAGCGATCAAGAAAGAATCCGGCGCTAATCGCCGGCGTTGACCCTGTCCAGAGCTCATGGACAGGATAACAAGACGAGATTTTGTCAACGGCACGCTGGTAGCAGCAGGAAGCTCCCTGCTGCCGTTCGGCGCGACGTTACAGGCTTCGATGGCCGGCGTTGATCGCAGGTATTATCCACCTGCGTGGACCGGTCTCAGGGGCAGTCACCCGGGCTCGAACGATTACGCACATGCCCGTGCGTGGAGCGCGCGTTCCGACTGGGGACCGACCAGCAAGCTGCGGGAGACCTACGACCTGGTGGTGGTCGGCGGCGGCCTCAGCGGGCTCGCTGCCGCCTATTTTTACCAGCAAAAACACGGGGCGGACAGGAAAGTCCTTATCCTGGATAACCATGATGACTTCGGCGGGCACGCCAAGCGCAACGAACATACTATCGATGGGCGTACGCTCATTTCCTACGGCGGCTCGCAGACTATCGTAGAACCGAAATATGCGGACAATATCGTTCTCGATCTGCTGAACGACATCGGTGTCGACCTGGGCCGGTTCGAATCGGCCTACGATATCGGCTTCTTCAAGCGACATGAACTGGGTAGCGTCACCTACTTCAACGACGAAATCTTCGGCGAGAACAAGGTCGTACAGCACCCGTATTGCAACTATCCGAACTACCTGGAGGGCCTGCAGGGCGCGAAGATATCCGATGAAGAAGCGGCACAACAGGCGCCTCTAAGCAAAAAAGGAAAGGAACAGTTGCTCAGGGTCCTCAAGGGCGGCCTGCATATTCTGCCGGTGCCCGATGAAGAGCTGGAGAACTACATTTACTCCCATTCCTATTTCGACTATCTGCGGAACACGCTTGGCGTCGACGATCCCGGAGTCATGAGAATGGCCAGGCATTCCGGAATCGACTGGGGCAGCGGAGGGACAGACGTGATGAGCATCGCGCAAGCCAGGAGTTGCGGCGCGCTCGGCTTTCCCCCGCGGGCTGTCTACGATGAAGACAATCCGTACATTTATCATTTTCCAGACGGCAACGCCGGCGTCGCACGGGCGCTGGTCAAAAAGTTGATCCCCGACGTAGCCGTGGGAAGAAATGCCGAAGAGCTGGTCCTGGCACGGTTCGACTACGCCAGGCTTGATCAGCCTCGCAACAACGTTCGCATCAGGCTGAACAGCACTGCGGTCAACGTGGAGCACGTAGGCGACCCCGGTAGCTCCGGTGACGTTGTCGTACAGTACATGAACGATGACAAGTCGTACCAGGTAAACGCCAGAAGTGTCGTGATGGCCTGCTACAACATGGTCATACCGCATATCGTTGCGGGTCTCCCCGGGGAACAGGCCGCCGCATTGCGTCTGCAGGGAAAGAGCCCGCTGCAGTACACCACCGTCGGTTTGAGGAACTGGAGGGGAATGAAGGAACTGGGCATTGGCATGGCAATGTCACCCGGAAACATGCACCAGGCGGTTCTGATGGACTTCCCTGTGAGTATGGGAGGCTACGAGTTCACGAAGAGGGCCGATGACCCTTGCGTCCTGATGATGATTTCGTGTCCGTACGGAACTGAGGGCGCAGCGCGTCGTGAACAATTTCGTGAAGCGCGATACCGAATGCTGTCGCTGCAATTTAAGGACTACGAGCAGGAAATTCGGCGTCACCTCAGCGGCATGCTGCCGGGTGAATTATTCAATTTCGACCGGGACGTTGCGAGTATCTCGGTGAATCGCTGGGCCCATGGCTACACGGTTGGCGGCCCCGGCGATTCGACGCGAATCGGCCGCCGGCCGTTCGGCCGAATCACGATCGCCAATTGTGACTCCGCGCCGGGCGCAGACGCGAAAACCGCGATGATGATGGCGCATCGCGCGGTAGACGAGTTGGGGTAAGCGCGGCACGCGCCGGATAAACTTCACCCCCGACCCGGGTCGGCCGTACGCTTCCCCTTCGCATAAGCCGAAAGAGCTTTTAACGATCGTTATGGGAGCGCTTATTTTTTCCGCTTATCGTTAGCGGCCTTGCGGCGCCGAACGTTTTCGGCAATATCCTTGATGCTGACGTTATTGGCGAGTGCCAGAGATTCGGCAGTGCCGATCGTCTGCAGCGCGACATAGGCCCAGAAAATGACCTCAGGGTCTGACGAGTGCAGCTGGTCCGCAATAAACGGCATGTATTTGGGATCGCGCGATTCACCCAGGAGCTCGACGAGCGCGCCCTTGGCGCGCGCATTTTCTTCCCTGACGGCCGCCTGGTAAATTTTGCTCTTGATGGTGTCAATGTCGCGGAGCAACAACCCAAAAGCTTGTTGGAAGATTTCAGGGTCCGTTGATCGGAGCCCCTCAATCAAGGTAGAAACGTCCAATTCGATCGCCTTCATGATGGCTTGCATTTGGGTGACATTCCATTCGGCGAACCGGAGCATGATGCCTGCTCGCGCAATTTGAAATTCGACAGGACGGTGCCTCCACCGACCTGGCCCAAGCGTCAACGCATCTAACTCATCACAACCCCAAGCGAAGACTTATTCACAGGACGCCATCTGTGCATACTAGAAAGCCATACAGCATCAGGGAATCGGTAAAAACCCGGAAATTGCACTAGGGAATTTCCTGACACGAAGACAATGATCGATAGTGTTGTCACCATCCGTTGCTGTACACAGATACACCTGCGCATTGCCCGTCAGCGCTTCCGAAAGCTTTACGCCTTTCACGAGTCGATGATTCTTCTCACGGAACTAATTGATACACCCGGTTTGTTTTTACACGCACGCGTTAAACATTGTCGGACCGACGCACTGGTTTGCTTCGTTGAGCATTGCAGGACGGTAATGCACTACGCGGCAGCGCAATCGGAGCAACACCCGAAAACCTTGCTCGAAGTGCCTAACAGCCGCGATAATATTTCTATTCTGCCGCAGTCCGTGAACGAGCATTATGCGCATAAAATGACGCCAATGAATATCCGCGTAAAGCCGACGTATCGTCCGCTGGTCGTGACCGTTGGCTTGCTCATCGTCCTTGCAGCTGCGCTCACAGCGATCGATTTTCGCAGCAATGGACTGTTGTGGATAAACCTGTACTGGCTTTTTGCGTCTGCCGCTGCCGTCGCAATATCCCTGGTGAATTTTCCCAAACGGTCAGGCGTGAAGCGCGAAGTGCGGAGTCTGTTGTTCGTTGCATTCAGCACTTATTTTGCCGGTGAACTGGTCTGGGCTATACAGGTGTTGAACGGCTGGAACATTGTGCCCGGTCCGTCGGATGCCTTTTTCCTGGCAGCACCGCTGGTTGCGACAGCCGCCGCACTGCTCGCTGTACGCAAGCTCAATTCCAACAACGCCATGATGATCACGATTTTCGATACCGTCACGATGTTCCTGGCGTTCGCACTGATCGCTGTTACGCTGTTTGCACCGGACCTGGGTAACATTGGAAAGCTCGATGCGACCGTTCTGCTGTTGTATCCAATCCTGTATCTGTCGCCTGCCGCCGGCTTCCTGATTATTTCCCTGGCTGTCGCCGAAAAGCCAAGGCTTGGCAGCAGTTGGCTACTCCTTATTGGCGCGGTCATCCTGGGTTCTTGCTTTTTAGTCTGGACAACGGAGGCACTGGCTGGCACGCAATCAATAGGACTGTTCGTGGATTACGCATTCGGAATCGGAGTGATCGTCGCGTCATTGGGAGCCGCGTCCCTCGACAGTGTTCCCGCCACGAGCAGCAGGCTCGTCAAATGGCTCCGTACCCTGGCCGAAATATTGCCGCTCGTTGCGATCATTGTCGCGATTTCAGTCCTGCTGCTTGTCCCCACAGCCGGCCCGGTTGATCAGTTGGGCTGGCCGGTTGCCATCACCCTTCTTACGGTCAACGGGGTGCGCCAGATATGGCTCAATCGATTGCTCGAGGAAAGCCGGCAGGACCTCCGGTCGATGGCGTACCAGTTAACAAACTCACAGGATCGTGAGCGACGGCAGATTGCCGAATATATTCACGATCGCATCGGTCAATCGATTACCGTCCTTGGATTGAAATTCCGCGCGCTGAAAAACGCCGCCGGCGGGCAACAAAACCGGGATCTTTTCGCTGAAATCGAGTCGTTGATCACGGAAGTTGCAAAAGACACACGGACGACAACCTTCGATTTGAGCCCGCCGACGCTCAACGACCTGGGTCTCGCTTCGACGATAAGCGCTCTCGCCAAACTGGTGCGCGGACAGTCTGAACTGGAAATAAGGGTAATTGACTACAGCGGAGATCGACGATTCGAGCCCGACGTCGAGCGCATGTTGTATCGTTTTACCCGCGAGCTGCTGCTGAACGTCGTAAAGCATGCACATGCAACAAAAGTGATCATCCGTATCCGGTGCCGAGACAATACGATCGGCATCGACGTCAAGGACAACGGTTGCGGCTTCGATCCTTCTACCATCGGATTTGGCGTCCGCAATCCCAAATTTGGACTTTACAGCGTCCAGGAAGGCGTGCAGGCGATGGGTGGCCGGATGCGCGTTTATTCACAGCCCCATCTGGGCACCAGCGCCAAGATACGAATTCCGCTGTAGGTAATTTATCTCACCACCCTGCCTGCAAAATCCGCAAAACTTAGTTTCACCTGAAACTCAATTTTCAATTCCTAGTCCGCATGCGTTTCATACTTGATGTCCGTAAGCCATTGATCTAAATATATTTTCAGATAGATCTGCGCGCAGCAACTATAATGATATGCAGCGCTTCCCAAATAGCATTAAAACTCCGACGGGTCCGCCGTGAGATAACAAGAACATGAGTGACAGGTACCTGCTGAACTCATCGCGATAAACGCGACGTATGCGTCACCAACACCGCTCCGCCGAGGAAATGTGAATGTGCGACTGCTGGCAGCGGGCAGGATGGATCACAAGGTTCATCGGGGCTTTACTGGCATTGATGTTGCCTGCCTCATTGTCGACCTGGGCGCAAGCAAGCCGACCCCTCGTTGAATCGGAGCAAACCAGACTCAACGAAGGTCAATTGGTTAGCGTTTCAAGCCATTTGGCTGACTCGATTGAGTACCGGTTCGAAACAACTGAAAACACGATATACCTGTTGCAAATCGATCAACGCAATGTCGATGTTTCAGTACAGCTCAAGAGTCCCGGCGGGGCCTCCAAAGATTTTAATTCGCCACTGCGACAAGTCGGAACCGAGTTTGTACTTCTGGATCAGTCCCCCGCAGGACTATACCGTGTTCTACTCACCACGGGCGGGCTCACGGAACCACACGGTGGTTATACGGTTTTAGTTTCCGCCCTCGAGTCAGCTACCACCACTAACTTGCGAGATATTGACGCGTGGCGTTTGATGAGCGATGCAGCAGCTGCAAATGCAATTGGCACAGCCACCGCCCAAAAACAGGCTCTTAAAACTTACGAAAAAGCTGCCGAAGCATGGCACAAACTCGGTAATCAAAAGAATCAAGCACAGGCGCTTTTCAGTGCAGCAATGCTCAGATACTGGGTAACCGGCGAGTGGCACGCCGCCGACAGGCTCGCAGGCGAAGCAGCCAACTTGTACGAAAAGATTCAGGAGCCAGGGCTGCGAGCTGACGCAATTCTGCTACAAGCAATGTCGCTTACCGAAGCCCTCAATGAAACTGAACAGAAGGAAATGATACTCGACACGATTTCCGGGTACCTCGAACAAAGCTATATGGCCCACAAGATGCTCGGTAATACCGGACAACGAGCGAGAGTTCGATATTTTAATGCCCTGTCAAATCTGAATGCCGGTCGATTCGAACAAGCGAAACTGTATTACACGGAAGCTGCTCAGCTCTTCTCGGAAATAGGCAATTGGCCCGGACAACGCAACATTCTGCTCGATCGTGCAGTGATCGACATCGATACGGGTGACACCTGGGAGGCAATCAAACAGCTAGAGGAACTTCGCCGATTGGTACACGACAGAAACCCAGACACCAACAGAACCGACAGTAACTTCCTCGCCACAGTTTTGGATCAGCTGGGTGTGGCGTATGGGCGTCTTGGCCACATCGACCATGCACTCGATTCATTCTCGACGGCGCGGTCTCTCCACGAAAAATCCGGTGATATTCATGGTGAAGCTGAATCATTGAGAGGCATCGCTGCTATCTATCTCGATGTGGGTGATCTGGATCTCGCTCGTCGATTCTTACATCAGGCGCAAGTAGCCGCAAAAGCGTCAAACAACGGCCGTGTTTTAGGTGTTGTCCACGCAACGTTGGGCAACCTGGCGTACTCAGAAGCCAACTATGAAGCGGCGAAGGAGTCGCATGCTCAGTCGCTCAAATGGATACCAAAAGACAATCCGATCCGTACTCATAGACAGGTTTCATTGGCTAAGGCCTATATCGCAGCTGGGGACCTCAATACGGCCTTGGATCTCGCGATAGAGGCACGCGCCGAAGCAGCGCGGGCAGAGTCCCCACGGGCAGAGGCGGACGCTCTGTTCCAAATTGGCAGGGCCCAGTTCGCACTGGGCGAATTGCCCCCCTCTATTGATCGTTTCACAGAGGCAATGCGAACTTATGCGCGGTTAGAACTTACCGGCGAAGAAGCTGACGCCGCTAACGCTATTGCTCTCGCTCTTGCCGAACTTGCACGCGAAAACCCGGATTCTGATTTACGGTTGCACCTTCTCGGAGATGCCGTGAAGCAAAGTGAGAGGGCCATTTTTCTTGTTGATGGCTTGCTCGGCAAGGTCTCCGTCCCAGAGTTACGCGCACATTACGCTGCCACGCGACGCGGGTATTACAAAACCCATATCGATCTTCTAATGGAACACTATCAGCGATCCGGCAAAACAAATAGCAAATCGGTTGCTGAAGCGCTTGCAACCAGCGAACGCGCCCGAGCGAGATTGACAATGGACCTACTAAACGAAGCAACTGTCGATCTTCAAGAAAGCGTGGACGGTATTATGGCTGCGGAAATGAATCAGTTGCTTGATCGACTCGACTCGGTCCACCGGCAAAGGGAAACGCTTCTCAGACGTGGTGGCGTCAACAAAAGAGTTGAAGATCAACTATCCGTCCTGTCGGACCGTATGGCAGGGGTCCGAAACCAAATCGATCTGCTTCAGGTCAAGTTGCGTCGGAGCAATAGCCGTTATCGGACGCTCACCGCACCGGGTACCGTAAGTCTCGCGGAGATACAAGATCTTATCGACGATAGCTCGGTGATGCTTCAGTACTCACTTGGAGAGAAGCGAAGCTTTGTCTGGATTGTCACCAATACATCGGTCCGCGTCGTTCAATTGGCAGACCGAGCAACGATCGATGCAGCTGCAGAACGACTGTTTTCAAGCCTGAGGACACTCGGGCTGAATGCAACCGCGCGAAGTGAGCAAACCGTGGCACTGGAATCAATTGCCCATCTTGTCCTGCAACCCGTGGCATCCATGATTAGTAACAAGAGATTGATCGTGGTCGCCGATGGTTCGTTGAACTATTTGCCTTTCCAATCGTTGCCGCTTGACAGCGATGGAATGGTTCAGCCGCTGATGGCAACGCGTGAGGTAATCGCGCTGCCGTCGATGTCTGTGCTGGCAGCATTACGGGAGAGAAAAAATAGCGGCCGACCGGTGAAGACACTCGCGATATTCGCCGATCCAGTGTTCGAGGCGTCGGATCCGCGACTCAATGGAAGAGCCCCAAGGGAAGCGTTCGAAGGCACAACAACAAATGCCACCCTGGACCCCAGTTTCGCTACCAGATCATCATTGGGCAGGTCCCTGCCTCGACTGATCGGCACGCGCGACGAGGCAATTGCAATAACAGCGCTGGTAAAGGCCGATGATCCACTAGTTGCACTTGGTTTTGAGGCAAATCGGCAGAAAATTCTGCAGCAGAATCTCAATGAGTATCGCTACGTACATTTTGCGACGCATGGAAAAATCGACAGGGAAACCCCTGCATTGTCTGCACTAGTATTGTCTCGCGTTGACGAGCACGGTAACGCCCAGGATGGGTACCTTCGTCTTCATGACATTTACAGACTGGACCTGAATGCCGACCTTGTTGTGCTGAGCGCATGCGAGACCGGATTGGGAAGAGACATCTATGGCGAAGGTATGATCGGATTAACTCAAGGATTTCTCTACGCCGGTGCCCGAAGCCTGCTCGTAAGCCTTTGGGATGTACCGGACGGTCCGACGTCAGAATTGATGATTCGCTTTTACGATCAGGTGCTGACTCATGGCGTGCCGCCCGCAGCAGCATTAAGGCATGCACAAATGTCGATATCAATGGACAGGAGATGGCGCGACCCATATTTCTGGAGCGCGTTCGTACTATTGGGCGATTGGCAATGAGCTCCCGGCTGCAACTTATGAAGCAAACATCAGGAGAAAAAAATGACCAAATCGAAACGAATACTTTCATCAGCTTTGTTGTTGACGTTCGTGCTGTCTGCTGGAATGGCAAGCGGACAACGTTCGCATTCCGGAGCTGAGGAACTTAAAAAATACTTGGACAAACATTACGAAATGCGCAACAAATTCAAAGACGAGATGAAAAACAAGGGCGTGCCTAAAGGTGGAAAAACGTATCGAATGGCAATTTGTGTAGCCGGCTACACGGTGGACTATATTTACCCAATCGGCGACCCGCACCTGAATTTGAACGAAAGGTTTGCAGTCGCTGGCCCGTTTCCCTGGATCGATGCATTTCTCGTTCTACCGTTATCTGCCTCGGCTGTAGGCGCCTGGGACCATTCCTGGAAAGAGAACTTGTACATCGCCACGCCAAGCGCTTGGTTGGGATGGTACGACCTGAAGCCCGTTGGCGTAAAGCCACATTTGGTTGAGCTGGAACGTGACCATGAATATGTAATCAGACCAAGAAATCCGAACAAGGATAACTGCCCTACCTATATCGATTTCCAGAGCATTTGTCACGTGGGTTCATGTCCTGAACGTCATCCAGGCCATGCCGGTGCCAATATGGACTAGGCGGCTTGATCCGAAATCAGCCACGCATACAGCAAGCAGACTGCGATCATATTCCGGTGGTTAACATGAAAACTGCAAGCCGTTTGTCAATCTGCATAGGACTCATCATCACCCTGATAGGCACTTTGCCCGCGTATACCGCGGATTCACTCTATGGAACGATTACGGAGGTAAAAAGCGGAACCGTGGTTTTCATGAAATTTGGCGGCGAGCTGCATGAACTACGGCTTATAGGCATCGAAGTACCGGATGACAGCACCATTCAGGAAAAAGCCACCGAATTTGTATCTGCCCTTGTATTGGGCAAGAGCGCAAGGATGCGCTTTATGGGCGGAGCAGCCGATGGTGCATTTATGGTTCGCCTATTTACCGACGATCCCGATTTCGGAATAGAAGACGTCGCCGTGGAATTGGTGCGAGCCGGCTGGGCGATACCAAATCCAGGTTTCGAATTCAAATACGGCGAATTGGCTGACGCAGAAAGAGAAGCCCGGGACTCCGGACGTGGAATTTGGGCGGATGGCCGACGCTAGCGTGAAAACAATGATACGGATTCGAAAGCGCAGGATTGGCGTCACCCAGCCACGTCCGTTTCGCCTATTCCTGCTTTCAATAGTCTCAATATTCTTCTCTCTGATTTGCTGTTCGCTATTCGCTCAGGTACCCGCAGGGCTGGACGTAAATACCTCGAAGAAAGCAGGCCCGGACAGCGAGTGCGCAATCGCCAAGAATCCTGCCGATAGCAGTCAACTTTTCGCCGTCTGCAACACGACCATCCCAGGTCTGTTTGCTACTCGCAGTGACGATGGAGGTAAAACATGGAGCTATCCGGATTCCACTGATAAGACAATTGCCGATGGTGATAAAGGCCAGGGCGCCCCGGCTTGTTGTGATCCGACGGTGGCCTGGGACAGTTTCGGCAATTTGTATGTTGGGTACCTTGACAATTACTGGGCTAATTTCATCGTCTTGCTCAGTACAGATGCCGGCATGAGCTTCAAAACCCTTCACACGTTTGCAGGCAGCGCCGACCAGCCAACAATAGTAGCCGAAGATACACCCGCAGCCGGTGCGCCAGTTGCCGTTTGGGTTGTTTGGAATCTTGCCGGAACGATGCACGCGAGCGG
>JAHHOT010000063.1 GCA_018677555.1 Gammaproteobacteria bacterium
CCTACAGGCGTTCTGATCACGGGCCGTGACCATGCCCGCATTGTCGCGCCGGGGGCGGCGCTCGTACAGGGAAGGGAGCGCTTAATCGAGGTGCAGGTTGACGCGGCGGTTGTGCTTGCCTTTCTTCTCCACCTTGCCGATGTGAAACGCGCCGACTTCGCCGGTTGAGCGCAGGTGCGTACCGCCACAGGGCTGCAGGTCGATGTCCTGGATTTCGAGCAGGCGCACTTTACCGGCGCCTTTCGGTGGTTGCACGGACATAGTGCGCACGAGCTCCGGCTGGGCCTCGAGTTCCTCGTCGCTTATCCAGCGGCAACTGACCGGTTTGTCCGCATCGACCAGCGCCTGTATATCGACCGTCAGCTTTTCCTTGTCGATCGGGTCCTGCATGTCGAAATCCAGTCGGCTCTTCTGCTCTGAAATACTGCCGCCGGTAACGCCGTACTGCAGCACCGCGCCAATCAGGTGAAGTCCCGTGTGCATGCGCATGTGACGATAGCGGCGGTCCCAGTCGATCTCTGCGCTAACCGCGGTGCCGGCAGGCGGCAGGCTCGAGCCTTCCGCGGTCAGGTGGCGAATCTCGCCGTTCTCACCGTAACGCGTATCGACAATTTCCGCCGTGCCTGCGTCCCAGCTGATAGTGCCGGTGTCGCCAGGCTGGCCGCCGCCCATCGCATAAAAGACCGTCCTGTCCAACACGATGGCGTTGTCCGCGAGTCCGACGACAGTCGCATCACAGTTTTTCAGGTAGGCGTCATCTCTGAACAGTGCCTCTGTCATCAGGTTTTTCCTCCGGCGCGATGTTGTCTCGTTCAACCGGACTTTACTCCTACGCCGCTGCTTGCGGCAATGCTGTTGTCCCGGCGGGCATCGTGCTGACAGGACGCGGCAATCCTGACACTATTCGTGCTATGGACAGTATCGAGCTGCGGCACGAGTTGCATCGCCACCCTGAGCTGTCGGGCCAGGAAAGCGGAACTGCGGCACGCATCGCCACGTTTTTTGCGGCGCTTCGTCCGGACATGGTTGTTACCGGGCTGGGCGGTACCGGCCTGGCCTTCGGATTCGGCAGCGACGCCGACGGTCCGACGTTGCTGTTGCGCTGCGAACTCGACGCGCTGCCGATTCAGGAAACCAATCAAATGGCATATCGCTCAGCGACGGCCGGCGCCTCGCACAAATGCGGTCACGACGGTCACATGGCCATTCTTGCGCAGGTGGGGGTCGAGCTGGCGAAGCACCGCCCCACAAACGGCCGTGTCGTGTTGCTCTATCAGCCGGCGGAAGAGTCGGGCGCCGGCGCTGCCGCCGTGATCGCCGACCGCGATTTCGAGCGGCTACGGCCCGACTACGTGTTCGGACTGCATAATCTGCCGGGATTTCCTCTGGGTGAGGTCGTTCTGCGTGCCGGCACCTTTGCCTGCGCTTCCCGCGGCATGATCGTCAGGCTGAAGGGTAAAACCGCACATGCTGCACAGCCCGAAACAGGCGTCAGTCCCGCGTCTGCAATGTGCCGCCTCGTCGATGAATTCAATAACCTGGCGGAGCGCACAGGAATCGGCAATGAGCTGGTTCTTGCGACCGTAGTGGGTGCGCACCTGGGCGACAACTCGTTCGGTATTGCACCGGATACAGCGGCGGTTTACGCGACGTTGCGCAGTGAGTCGGATACGACGATGCAAAAGGTGGTGTCGCACTGTGAATCGCTGGTCGCCGAAGTGGCCGCGGCACAACGGTTGAGTGCAGAAGTCAAATATGAAGAGATTTTTTCCGCGACCATCAATGCGGCCACCGCGGTCGATGCGATCGAGCGCTCCTGCCATGACCTGCCCCACACGAGGGTCGAGCAGCCGTTCCGCTGGTCAGAGGACTTCGGGCGCTTTACGCGGATCGCCGAGGGTGCGTTCTTCGGGCTCGGCGCCGGAACGGGCAGGCCGCAGTTGCATAATGACGATTACGACTTCCCCGACGAGCTGATCGAAACGGGATCGCGCGTATTCCTGCGTATCGTTGACAACTATCTGCAACGGGCGTGACCGAGTGATGCTATCCGCCGCACAGGCAGGCAGGCCCTTTGTGAAAATGCACGGCTTGCGTAATCACTTTGTCATCGCAGATGCGCGGGAGAATCCGTACCGGCCGGATGTCGATACGATTATCCGTATCTGCGACCCGCAGGTCGGCGTCGGTGGCGATCAGCTGATTGTGATCGAGCCGCCGCAGTCACGCGAGGCACAGGCATTCATGCGTATCTACAATGTTGACGGCCGCGAGGTCGAAGCCTGTGGAAACGCAACGCGTTGTGTCGGATGGCTGCTGTTGGAGGAGGCCGAAGCCGATGCGGTGGTCATCGAGACGCTGGCGGGATTACTGCGATGTCGGCGTGCCGGTGAGCTGCAAGTCAGTTCGGAAATGGGCGCGGTGTCGATGCGCTGGCAGGATATTCCGCTTGCCGAAGAAAGGGAGACCTTACACCTCGATTTTGCATGCGGCGAACTGCGGAACCCGGCCGCCCTGTCAATCGGCAATCCCCACGTCGTTTTCTTCGTCGAGAGTATCGATGCGATCGACCTCGAAAAGTACGCGCCGGACATTCAGCGAGATCGTCTTTTTCCAAATAGTGTCAATGTTGGTATCGCAGAAATGCAATCCGCCAGTCGCATGCGCCTTGCCGTCTATGAGCGCGGTGCAGGACTGACTGCTGCCTGTGGCAGTGGCGCCTGCGTCGCCGCCTATGCGGCGCGAGCCCGGGGATTGACGGCGGAAGACCGGATCACGGTGGAAATGCCGGCCGGCCCGGTCGACGTGGAAATACGGCCGGACGGCAGTGCAGTAATGACTGGTCCTGTGGCGTATTGTTTCCACGGCGAATTGCCGGACTAGAAGCTCCTTTTCACCTTGAGCAGCAGCTGTACGCCGTCGATGTCGTCCTCGCCATCGAGGGGGAACGCGAGGTCGATATGCACAACGCCGCCGCCCATGCGCGTCTTGCCGAGCCGCAGGCCAACGCCGGCGTCTTTGAGCCAGCCCAGGTCGACGCCGTCGACGGAAGCCGTTCCCCAGCTGCGTCCGACGTCGAAAAAAGCGGCCGCACCGACGTGAAATAGCCGGAACAGGTACCAGTCGGTGAAAAACCGGTGTTCCGCGGTAAACAGCACCTTGCTGGTACCGGTCTGATAACGCAACGGGTAACCGCGCAAGCCGGTGTCGCCGCCGAGTTGAATGGGCCGGTCGATATCGAGGTTGTGCCCCGACGAGCCGGAAATGCTGGCATAGAGCAGCTGACGTTGAGTCAGCCTCTGGTGGTAGCGCGCCGCTCCGGTAAACAGGATATTCTCGCCGGTCCCGTCAACCACGCGTCCGCTGACATTCAGTGCGAGTTCGAGTGCCCGGTCGTCGTTATTCAATAGCGTGTCCGTCAGGCCTGCACTGAAATGCCACGCGGATTCGCTCGAGCCGGCATCGGCGCTGGAGTAACCGACGCGGAAACCGAGATTGAGTCCCAGGTGCCGGTCTTCGGTGCGGGAAATCTGGTCGAAGTTGACCGTGGTTTCGTAGTGATCGCGGATCAGCTGCATGCCGAAGTAGGGGTAAATGAACTTCCGGTCCCCCGGCAGCGTCAGCGTCGGGTAAATACTGTCCTCAACGGAGTCGAATCGATTTTCTTCGTAGGCGAGGCCGACAAAAAAGCGGCGTGCCCAGTGGTCGCGCAATCCGGCGGACCAGCCGAGGAACGCCTCGTGATAGCGGTAGCGATTCTCGAATTCGGTGACGACTTCGCCAAGATCGTACAGCTGATCGATTCTTTCGCCATCCCGTATCGTGATGCCGTTGGCCCCGGTCGAATCCAGCGCGTAGAACGGTTTCGCATAGACCCCCTTGTACTCGAAGCCGTCAGTGCTGTTGTCGGCACTCACCGCGAAACGGTATCGCGTGCCTCGAAAGTGATTGTCGCGAAAATCGAAGCCGATAGTGTCGCGGTCGACGTCGGAAACGAAATTAATTCCGATCTGCTGGCCGCGCCCGAGCAGATTTTCTTCGAGAACGCCGAAGCCGTATTTGTTGGCACCACCGCTGCGGCTTAGAGTGACGTCGGGTGTCAATGTCCACACGTCCCATGTTTCCACCAGCAGATCGACCGTGCCGTCTTGATGTTTGACCGGCGTAATTTCGATCTCGTTGATGTAGGAATTCTGCCGAACGATGCGTTCCGATTCGTTAGTCAGCCGTTGCGAATAAACATCGCCCGGTTTGAAGAGGAGCTGCTTTTCGATCGTCGCCGGCCTGGTGACGATATGGAACCGGTTCAGCGTGCGATAGAGCCACTTGTCTTCGAGCGGATTTTCGAGATCGAAAATGTTGCGTGGTTCGACAATGACCCTGCCTATGACCGCGCCGTGCGCCTCAAGCACTTCAGGATCTACCACCGGGTCGCGCTCATGAAACTCAGCCAGCGCAGGGGCAGCCATACAGCAGAGCGCCGCCCGGATCAGCAGCGAGCAGGTCGGATTCCTCTGGAGACCGTATGTCGATGGCATTCGGCCTATGTTACCCCTCACCCTGTGCCACTTGCTGCGACCGGGGTCACGCCCGCCCGTGGCATTTCGACGACGGCGTGGGCATTGCAGCCCGGCAGATTCAGCGGGAGTGGCGACGGTGACTGCGATCAGGCAAAGCCGGCAAGCAGGAATGCAACCGTTGCGATCGCGGCCGCGAGTAGCGCATAGGGCAATTGCGTACGCACATGTTCAATGTGATCCGTGGCCGATGCCATCGATGCAACGACCGTGGTGTCGCTGATAGGCGATGCGTGGTCGCCGAAAATTGCGCCTGAAATTGCTGCGGCGAGCAATAAGGGCGTCGACAGACCCAGGGTCATCGCGATCGGCACGGCGATCGGTATCATGATCGCGAAAGTGCCCCAGCTCGAGCCAACAGAAAAGGCAATGAACGCCGAAACCAGGAAGATCATAGGCGCAAGCAACACGTCCGGGATTTGACCGCCGACGATGCCGGCGACGTAGGTGCCGGTGCCTAGCAGCCGGGCGACATCGCCCAGCGCCAGCGCGAATAAAAGTATCGTGGCAATAGGCAGCAACGATCCGGCACCTTTCATGAAAGTCGTCATCAGCTGTCCGATAGTGCTGCGGCCGGATACAAGATTCATGATCCACGCAACGAGCACCGCGAATGACACCGACCACAAAACAGAGACACTGCCGGAACCGTCGATCAGGTTGCCGTCGCCGGTCAGGTAAAGCCCGATTGGCATCATCAGGATCATCGCAACGATTGGCACGATCATCAGGGCCGCAGACGGGGGCTCGGTTTCCGTTTCCGCTGGCGCGTGCTCGGTGGTCTCGACGATAGGCGCCGCACCGGGCCACAGCAGCAACCCGCCCCGGGTCCGTTCCTCGGCGGCTTTCATCGGTCCGAGGTCGATATTCTTCCAGATCACAACTGCAGCAAGAAGGATTGCCGTGATTGCGTAAAAGTTCAACGGAACAGACTGCATGAACACCCGCAACGGGTTCTCGACGCCGGCGGAAGCAAGCAGCCCGATGATAACGGCACCCCAGGCATTGAGCGGGATCATTACGCAGACCGGGGCCGACGTTGCGTCAATCAGGTAAGCAAGCTTCTCGCGCGACACCCGATAGCGATCGAACAAGGGCCGGCTCACAGATCCCGCAACAAGTAGTGTGATATTCGACTCGATGAATATGACGAGTCCGGTAATCCAGGCAAGCACCTGCGCGCGCGCACCGTTGTGCACCCACCTGCGGGTTTCCAGGTAGTGCACGAAGCCGCGCACGCCGCCGGATTTTTCGATGGTAGCAATCAGGGCGCCAATAATCAGTGTGAAGATCAATACTCGCGTATCGCCCGGATCGCTGAACACGTTGATAATTCCGTCAATGCCTGCCGCGAGGCCGGTAAGCGGGTTAAAGCCCTCGAGTAGCGTAAATCCCATCCAGATTCCGGCACCCAGCGACAGCAGTACCTGCCGGGTCCAGATTGCCAGGAGAATGGCGAGCACCGGCGGCAGCACGGAGTACCAGCTGGGGTCGTTCATGAAAGGTCCCGTCGGATCAGCATGTTATCTACGCGGCTCACTAGAACTGATTTGTACCGATAATTCAAATCTGCGACGAATTCATAATCTGGGGCCGAATCTGATGTGGCCTAAAGGAAAAAGGTAGACTTGGAGGGGCGCCCGACGTAATAAAAATCAAAGGGGGAAACAATGGTCTCCATTCGATCGTCCGCAGTCACTGCAATCCTGCTTGCCGCGCAGCTTGCGTTGGCTCCTGCGAATGCACTTGCCGCTGCTGATCAGGAGTTTCTCGATGCGCTGGAGTGGAGGCTGATCGGTCCTTATCGGGGTGGCCGGGTCACCACGGTGACCGGCGTCGTCAACGATCCGCTGACTTACTACATGGGGGCGACGGGCGGCGGAGTCTGGAAGACCGCGAATGCCGGCCTGACCTGGAGCAATGTTTCCGACGGGTTTTTCAAGGTTGGCACGATCGGCGCCGTAGCAGTAGCCGAGTCGGATTCGAACGTCATCTACGCAGGAACGGGTGAGTCGCCGATTCGCGGCGTCACCACCAGTCACGGTGACGGTGTGTACCGCTCGAACGACGCCGGTGTGACCTGGCAACACATCGGCTTGCCGAAGTCCGGGCAGATTTCGCGCATCAGGATCCATCCGACGAATCCCGACTTAGCCTACGTCGCGGTACAGGGCCAGATATGGGGCCCGAACAAGGAACGTGGCGTGTTTCGCACGACGGACGGCGGCGAAACCTGGCAGCACGTGCTCGAAGTTGGCCCGATGACCGGCGCCTCGGACCTGGCGATGGATCCGACGAATCCACGCATCCTCTACGCGGCCATGTGGAATCACGGGCGGCGCCCGTGGTACGTGCATTCCGGCGGCACCGACGGTGGCATCTTCAAGTCGACGGATGGTGGCGACAGCTGGGAAAAGCTGGAAGGTGGGCTGCCGGAAATGATCGGGAAAATTGGCGTGGATGTTTCGGCGAGCAACCCGCAGCGAGTTTACGCGATCGTCGAAGGCGAGGAGAACAAGGGCGGGCTTTATCGCAGCGACGACGCCGGCAAGACCTGGAAGCTGCTCAACAAGACTCGCATCATCTGGTCGCGCGCCTGGTACTACATTCACATTACGGCGGATCCGGTCGACGAGGACACGGTGTGGGTCCTGAACGTGCCATTGATGAAATCGGTCGATGGCGGCAAGACATTCGAGATCGTCAAGGCGCCGCACGGCGATCACCACGATTTGTGGATCAATCCGAACAACAACAGGAACATGATCAACGGCAACGATGGCGGTGCCACGGTAACGTTCGACGGCGGCAAGACCTGGTCGAGCATCATGAACCAGCCGACCGCGCAGTTCTATCGCGTCATTACGGATAACCAGTCACCGTATCTCGTTTACGGCGGTCAGCAGGACAACTCTACCGTGGCAATTGCCAGCGAAACCCTGGATGGCGGCATCGGGCACGAAGATTATTTCGCCGTCGGCGGCGGGGAGAGCGCACACATAGCTTTCGACGAGAACGATCCACGGCTGATCTACGCGACGACCATCAACGGCACCATTACCGAGTACGACCATGACACGCAGCGCGTGCGGCCGATCAAGCCGTATCCGGAGAACGTTTACGGCTGGGACCCCAAGGACCTGAAGTATCGGGCCAACTGGAATTCCCCGGTGATTACATCGCCGCACGATCCGTCGGTGATCTATTACGGCGCGCAGCTGCTTTTAAAGAGCACGGATCGTGGTGTCAACTGGACCGAAATTAGTCCCGACCTGACACGTAACGACATTTCCCATCTGGGAACCAACGGCGGGCCTTTGACGAATGAAAGCGTTGGCGCCGAGTTCTACCACACGATCTTTTACATTGCGGAGTCACCGCATGAGCAGGGCACTATCTGGGTCGGCGCGGACGATGGCATGCTGCACCTGACGCGTAATGGCGGCGGCGACTGGAGCAACGTCAGCCCGCCGCATCGCGGCGATGCGATGATCAATGCGATCGAGCTGAGTCCGCACGATCCGGCGACCGCATATCTTGCGGTGACGGCGTATAAACTCAACGACTTCCGCCCGTTTATTTACAAGACTGACGACTACGGCGATAGCTGGGAGCGGATCGACGACGGGCTTCCGGAAGACATGTTCGTGCGCGTCGTGCGCGAGGATCCGCAACAGCAGGGCCTCCTTTACGCAGGCACCGAGAATGCAATCTTCGTGTCGTTCGACGACGGCGACGACTGGCAATCGCTGCAGGGAAATCTGCCGGTCGTTCCGGTGACGGACCTGCGCGTGCGCCATGACGACCTCGTGGCGGCCACGCAGGGCCGCAGCTACTGGGTGCTCGACGACTTGTCGCTTGTACGCCAGATGGCTCGAGCCAGCAATGACGAGGCGTTGAGCGTTTTCGCAGCTCCGGAAGTGCCGAAGTTGCGCAGCAGCCGCGCGGCACGCAGCGGAGAGGGGGACAATCCCGCCTACGGCGCCACGTTCCGATACTTTATTCGTGACGATCACGACGGGCCGTTGACGATCGAGATCCGTAATCGCGAGGGGCAACTGGTCCGCTCGTACTCCAGCGAGGAATCGGAGTTCGAGCGCTGTATCGTCGCGAACATGGATCAGCGCCTGCCATTCGAAGTCAAGTACCCGCCGACCGGGCAGGGCATGAACAAGTGGACCTGGGACCTGAAAAGAAACGGGCTGGAATGCATCGAGGACGTCGCGATGTTCTCCGGATTCAGCGGGCCCAGCGCAGCGGCCGGCGCCTACACGGCGACCTTCCGCATCGGGGATGCGTCGGCCAGCGTCGATTTTTCGGTCATTGACGACCCACGCATCGAGGCGACGGCGGAAGAGCGCGAATTTCACCAGCAGAAAATCGACGAGATAGCGACGCTATTCAACACGGTCATCGTACAGCTTGGTGCTGCCCGCCGCGCTCGAGCGCAGGTCGAGTCGCTGCTGGAAGTCTATCCGGATAGCGACGATCTGAAGCGCCTGGCCGAGCCGGCCATGGCGCGGTTGCAGGCCTGGGACGAAGCCGTGACGCAAAAGATGCATGAGACCTACGAGGACGAGGACAGCTGGCCCAATCTGCTCGATGCGCAAATACGCTACCTCATGGACTCCATCGATCGCGGCGGGCCGCCGGTCACTGCGGGGTCGATGATGCGCCTTGATGACCTCAGGGCAGAATGGTCGATCCGCGATGAGGAAATGCAGGCCATCGTTGACGAGTACATTGCCGATATCAATGACTGGGCGCGGGCACGCGGCGTCACGCATGTCACCGTCCCCGGCCTTTGATCCCGGAGCGGCGCATGAGGAATATCCGGCGGCCCGTGCCGCTCGCGAGCAACATCGTTGTGCTGCCATTGCCGTGCGGCATGGTCAGCGGCTTCTTTGGGATGGGTGACACAGGCGATTGAACAGCGACAACCCTTTCGAAAAGGCATTGCGGCAAAACGCGGTGACCTTACTGGATGGCGGCCTTGCGACCGAGATAGAGGCGCAGGGCCACGACATCAGCGGGAGCCTGTGGTCTGCGAAAATGCTGATCACGAACCCGCAGGCGATCGTCGACGCTCACCTGGCATATCTCGAAGCAGGTGCGCAGTGCATCATCACGGCCAGCTACCAGGCCAGTTACAAGTCGCTGACGGAGGCAGGCGTGCCCGAGGGCGCCATGGACAGGGTAATTGCAGGCTCTGTAGAGCTTGCTGTCACTGCCAGGCAGCAATTCATGGATGCCAACCCGGAAATCGATTATGTGCCTGTTGTCGCCGCGAGCATTGGGCCGTACGGCGCCGCGCTTCACAATGGCGCGGAGTATACGGGCGAATACGACACGGACGAGCAAGGGCTGCAAGAGTTCCACCAGCGGCGCCTCGGCGTGCTCGACGCCAGCGCCGCGGACGTGCTCGCGGTCGAGACCATTCCGCATGCAACAGAGGCTGCTGTATTGTGCGCGATGCTAAAGCGCTGCACGAAACCGTCATGGGTCAGTTTTTGCTGCCGCGATGGCAAGCATCTCAGCGACTCAACGTTGCTGCGCGACAGCGCGGCGCTGTTTGCGGGGCACCCGCGCGTGCGGGCCCTGGGCGTCAACTGTACGTCGCCGGAATACGTGGCGAGCCTGATCGGCGAGATCAAGCGCTCCGCGCCCGACAAGGCAATCGTCGTATATCCAAACTCCGGTGAAACTTACGAATCGGCGACGAACACATGGCACGGCACGGTGAGCCCGGTTGAATGCGCCGACGCCTCGCTCGAATGGCGCGACGCCGGCGCCACCTTGATCGGCGGTTGCTGCCGTATGGGCCCGCAGCACATTGCGGCAATAAAGCAGCAGCTGGAAGCGACGCGGTGACCGGCCGGCGTCCGGGCAATATACGCTGGATCATCCTTGCGCTGATCCTCGCGGCAAGTTTCATCTCATATTCCTTGCGCACGAACATGTCGATCGTTGCCGAATCGATGATGAACGATCTCGGCTTTGACACGATTCAACTGGGAACGATCGCGGCGGCTTTTGCACTGGGCTACGCCGTGTTCCAGTTCCCGGGCGGCATACTGGGCACGCGTTTCGGGGCGCGCCGTGTCATTACGACGATTGCCGTTATCTGGGGCTTGCTGGCAATCGCCGTTGCGCTGGTGCCGGGCCCCGACGTGATGAGTGTTGGCGCAATCGTCACCACGCTTGTCGTCATTCGCTTCCTGGTCGGCGTTTCGCACGCGCCGATCTTTCCCTGCACCAGCGGCGGCACCATAGCCAACTGGTTTCCCGTCGGCAGTTGGGGCCTGCCGAACGGCTTGCAGAGCACCGGCCTGACCCTGGGTGCGGCGGCTACTGCACCGCTGCTCGTGATGCTGCTCGAGGCGTATGGCTGGCGACAGGCGTTGCTGTACACGGCGCCGTCGGCATTCGTGCTGGCCGCCGTCTGGTGGTGGTACGTGCGTGATTATCCGAAACAACACAAGAGTGTTGACGCCGCCGAACTTGCCCTGATCGACGCGGGGCGTCCGCCGCCGGAGGCCGTCGAAACGAAGGGGTCGTGGAAAGTCGCGCTGGCGAACAGGAATGTCCTGTTACTCACGATCAGCTACTTCTGCATGAACTACGTCTTTTACCTGTTCTTCACCTGGTTCTTCATTTACCTGGTTGACGTGCGCGGGTTCCCGAACCAGCAGGCCGGGCTGTTTACTTCTGCACAATGGATATTGGGCGCGGTTGGCGCGACAGCAGGCGGATTCTTGTGTGACCGCATGATTGAGCGTTACGGATTTCGCTACGGTCCGCGTCGCCTCTCCGCCACCAGTCTCGTGCTGTGTGGAGTGTTTCTGTTTGCCGGTGCGGTGTCCGGCAACGTGACGCTCGCCATTGTCTGTCTGTGCCTCAGTTTCGGCTGCACGCAATTGACAGAGGCATCTTACTGGACGGCGGCAATTTCAATCGCGGGTCGTCATGCGGCAGAAGCATCCGGAATCATGAACACCGGCGGCAACCTGATTGGCGTATTCGGCGGTCTCATGGTGCCGCTCATCGCAGAGGCATTCGGCTGGACGGCGGCCGTCGCCTCCGGTTCCATTTTCGCATTCACAGGTGCCGCGTTGTGGTTATTTATCCGTGCCGACGAGCCGATGATCGAATCAGAGGCGGTGGCTGCTCCGAAAGCCGTGCATGCAGGCTGACAGGTTGCTGCCCAGTTCATCGCTCAGGTAGCCGCCTTCCTGCACCAGCACTGTCGGCAATCGTGCTTCCGCTACGGCCTCACCGATTCGCTGGAATCCACCGGTGGTTATCGCCAGCCCTTTCAGCGGGTCGCCCTCGTAGGCGTCAAGACCGAGCGCGACAACCAGCGCGCCGGCGGAAAACCGGCGAATCGATTCGATTGCGCTAGCAAGCGTTTGCAGGTAGTCGTCGTCTGCCGTGCCGCGTTTCAGCGGAAAATTTCGATTGAATCCTGCGCCGTTACCCGCGCCGGTTTCCTCTGCATGGCCCCAGAAAAACGGATAGAAACGCACCGGGTCCGCGTGAATCGATACCGTGAGCACGTCGTTGCGCTCGTAGAAGATGTCCTGGGTGCCGTTGCCGTGGTGCACGTCGACGTCCAGCACCGCGACGCGCTCGAATCGTGACCTCAGAAGCTGCGCGGCAATGGCCGCATTGCCGAGATAACAAAAGCCTGCCGCGAACTCCCTTGCCGCATGGTGGCCCGGCGGTCTCGCCAGCGCGTAACAGGCCGCATCGCCCTGCAGGACGCGCCGCGCCGCGTGAATCGCCGTCTGCGCGCTCCAGTACGCGCTTTCCCAGGTGTGTTCGCCGATCGGCGCCGCCGTATCGGCGTGGTGCCACCCCGCGTGCCCGACGGCCGAGGCGGGATAAACGCCGTCACGTCGATCCGGGTGGATGCCGGGAATTACTTCCGGCGACCCACCCTCGATGCGCGACCAGCGCGTGTAGATGTTCTGCAGATAGTGCAGATAACGATCGCTGTGCACCGCGGCGATCGGGTCGATCCCGTCATCGTCCGGTGCTTCCCGTTCCAGCCCCGCTTCGAGCGCTGCGGCGAGCAAGCGCTCTGCGCGCTCCGGTACTTCGGGATTCGGCAGGCTCGAGCCCGAGGCAAAGAACGACTGCGGTTTGTGCCGCGACTGCCTGTCGGAGTAAATGACTTTCACCGGCAGGAGTCCGCCAACGCCAGAAAATCGGCTTCGACCGCCTCGAATACGCGTTCATCGTCCCGCCAATGCAAGCCAATCGCGGCATAAAAACCCTGCGCTGCGGTGTTGCGGTGGTCGACGCACAGGCGAACGTGCGTCGCACCGTCGGCGGCACCACGGCGCGCAGCTTCGGCCAGTAGTCGTTGGCCGATGTTCGCGCCACGAACGTCGGGGCTGACATAGAGATCCTGAACGTAGATGCCCGGCTGGCCGCGCCAGCTGGAAAAGGTCCGAAAGTAGACGCACAGGCCAACAGCATGTCCGTCACGCTCTGCCAGTAGTGCCCAAAACCTGCGTGTGTCGCCGAATCCGTAATTCGCGAAATCCTCCGGCTTGCTCGTTACCTGTTGAAATGAATCCATGTCGGCCGCAAGCGCCCGGGTCAACGCGTGAATCGTTGCCGCATCGGCGCGCCGTGCCGAACGGATAGCGATGTCGCTGGTTGCTTCCATCGCGCCTAGAAGTTCACTTTGTCGGCGCCCTTGAGCCCCAGCATCTGCCGGGCTTCCGCGGCGGTTGCGACCTGGTGACCGAGTTCTTCCAGGATTCGGCGAATCTTCGAGACCTGCTCAGCGTTGTTGGCGGCAAGTTGCCGGTGACCGATCCACAAGCTGTCCTCGAGGCCGACACGGACGTTTCCGCCCATGATGGCCGCCATGGTCGCCAGCGGCATTTGCCAGCGGCCTGCAGCGAGCACGGAGAAGCGATAGTTGTCGCCAAGCAGGCGGTCCGCGGTGTGCTTCATGTGCATCAGGTTTTCCGGCGATGCATCGATGCCGCCGAGTACGCCAAGCACGAACTGCACGAACAGCGGTTTCCTGATCATTCCTTCGTTGAGGAAAAACGCCAGCGTCTGGATGTGGCCAACGTCATAACATTCGAACTCGAAGCGCGTTCCGTATCGGTCGCCGAGCGTGCGGAAAACCTTCTCGATATCGGCGAATGTATTCTTGAAAATGCCGTCGCGCGTCGCCTCGAGAAAGCCTGGTTCCCACTCATGTTTCCATTCCGAATGACGGCGTTGCATGGGAAACAGGCCGAAATTCATCGAGCCCATGTTCAGCGACGCCATCTCCGGCTGCGCGAGATCCGGTGCCGCAAGTCGCTCATCCAGCGTCATCACGGCGCTGCCGCCGGTTGTGATGTTGATGATCGCGTCGCAGCCGCGACGAATCTCCGGCAGGAATTGCATGAAAACATCGGGATCGGGAGTCGGCTTGCCGGTTTCCGGGTCGCGCGCGTGCAGATGCAGGATCGTCGCGCCGGCATCTGCAGCGGCGATCGCCTGCTCCGCGATTTCTGCCGGCGTGACCGGAAGGTTGGGGCTCATCGTCGGCGTGTGGATGGACCCGGTCACCGCGCAGGTGATGATGATCTTGTCTGGCATGACTACACCTGCCTTGCTGACTGTCGCGTACCGAGTCTAACCTGCGATCTCCGTCGTCCTCAGCAAGGCATGATCGAGAGCTACATCTCGAACATGTCGCTTTCGGTGTCGCAAAGATCCGTGTATTGCACCTCGACCTTGTCATCTTTCGTGGCGCTGATGACCTTGTTCACTTCCGACTCGCGCAGCTCGTTGATGATGACCGGGAAAGATTTTTTGAGCTGCGGTTCCTTCATGACCGCCGTGAAGCTGTCGCCCAGTGGCCCGCTGCTGCCGACGGCGTTCTGCATGATCGATTGGTAGGTTTCGATGGTCCAGAGTATGCCTTCCTTGATCGGTCCGGCGCCCGGCAGGTCATCGATATCGACGACGGCGAAGCGGAATCGCGGTTCGCCCGCCGCCGATACCGCCATGAATTCCTTTGCATCCAGGCCATTGAAGTCGACGCTGCTGTTGAGTGGCCGCAATTGCAGCGTTTCGTCGTTCTGCGCCTGCGGAGCGACGGCACCGCCCATTGCCGACTGGATGTTGGCGACCATCGCGATCTGTTCCGGCGTCGCGCCGTTTGCCTTCATTTCAGCGATCACCTGATCGATGCGCGCGTTGGCTCCGGCCGCGGCCTGCGCCATTTGCTGGCGATGCTGTTGCATGTCTGCGCCGCCCATCATTTCATCCATACCGCCCGGTATCTGCGAGTCTCTCGACAGGACACGGCAGTGACGATTCTTGCCGATCTCGGCGATCTTGCCGGATTTCTTGTCGATGACTGTCGTGCTTCGTGTCGGACCCATCCTGTGCGTGGTTTTGACGCCGCCACTGGATAGCTCCGAAACGCTGGCTTCAGTGATGAAGGCACCCTCATCGATGCGGTAAATGCCGTTTTGATTGACGCTGTGCAGCGACCATCCGGTAAGCACGCCGTTTTGCAGTGTATGCATCATGATCTGGGCGGCCATGGCCGGTACCGTCGAGAGCGTGGCGAGCAGGGCCACGAGCGCTTTTGCCTTCATTGTTTTGACCTGTTGGTTAACCTGTTTTGCCGCCGATTTTATCATGCTCGACGCTTCGCGCGCTTCCCGGCCGCGAGGCGCCTAGTCACTCTCGCCGTCCCAGTAATCGACTGCAACGTTCTTGCGCGCGAAAACGGCGAAATTTCGCGGGTTATTGCGATCGAGAGCATTCCCGTGCCACACGCCGTACTTGCCGGAGTCCGGGTACAGCATCACATCGGTGTCTTCCTGGGTACTCATCGCAATATACGTCAACGGCTTGTCCGAGGTATTGACGATCTGGTGGGGCTGGTCGGGTTCGGCAGGGGAAGCGACAAAGTCGCCGGCGCGCAGCGGATACTCCTCGCCGGCATGCCGCAACGTGCCGCTGCCCTCGAGGATGTAAAACATTTCCTCTATGACATGGTGTGAATGGTACGGCCAGGCGCGTTTGCCGGGCTCGAGCCTGATAACGGCGTAACCCAGTTTCTTGCCGCCGATGTTCGGCGACACCGGTGCGCGACTTGCGTGGAACTTGTCGCCAGACCCGAACTCCGTGTACTCGAGTTCATCGAGATTGATGATTGGTTTTTTCATTGAATCCCCCTGACAGGAAAAACGGGAACGGCACGTTCCTGTCCTTGTGATAATCGCGCCATTCCTCGTCCGGATTTTTGTCGCCGGCTATGACGATGTCGGTAAAGAGCGGATAGGCGATATTCGCAGCAGCGGCCTGTTCCTCGGGAAAAGCCGTCGGCAAGTCGAGTTCGCGACGATAGATAGCTTCGAGCGTCGCGCAGGCGGCATGCTTGAATGGCTGGAACCAGTCGCCCTGCTCCGGAAAATCGCCAAGCTCTATACGAACGGCATTGATCGTCTCGACCAGCCAGTAGTTCCGCCAGTAGGACCGCTCAATAAAGGTAAATGCGCTGTCCTCGCTGACCTCCACCGACGGATCACCGAAATCGGCCCGGAGCTCGTAATTGATTTCGATGATCTTGCGGGAATGAGCCCGCAATTCGCCCGTAATGCCGGGCAGCCCGCGCAGTCCGGATGGGTCGTCGTCCGGTTCGGGCGGAATGATCAGCACCTGGTATGCGGCAAATTTCATCATGCTTGCCGCCAGTTTCTCGCGGCACGCCATGAATGGGTCGGCGGCGTTACAGACGGCGTTGATCTCGAGGAACATCTCGCGGGACATCGCGTCCTGTTCCTTCTTTTTCAGGATCGTATTAAGCGGCGTCTGTTTGAATGCTGCAGAGGACTTCTCGACAGCGCGCTGCAACACCGGGTTGTCCCGGTTCGCCTGAGCCGCCGTGCGGCTACCGAATAGTCGACCCAACCAACCAAGCACTCGAGATTCCCGATGCTCCCTGCAATGCCATTACGATAGCAGATTCAGGGCACGGCTTCGTCGCCGTCGAGCACGCCGTCGAGGTCGCGATCGATACCGATTCGGGTACCGGAACCCCACGGGGTGCACATAAACGTCAGGCGATCGTCAGGGTCGACGACGAGGGCTTCGAGCCCGCTTCGATCCAGCGCTGATTCGGCGGCACGGTCGGGTTGAAAGCTGCCGCTGCGGTCCATGCTCCAGCCACGGGACTCTCCGGCGACCACGCCATGCACGACGAGGTCGCATTCCGGCACTGGCGTCTCGACCTGTCCACGCTCGACGAGCAGCGTGATTCGGTCCGCGGCGGCTGCCGCATTGCCGGATGTCAGCGTGACTTGCTGCCCGGTAACCGGTGGAGACTCGGTCGGGAATGCGTAAAGAAACGCGCGCAGTGCCAGCAGGTCAGCTTGCGGCATGCCCAGGTCTGCAATGATGAAGTTCGAACTCGTTGCGCCGTTGTGGTTGAAAGAAAATCCGCGCACCTGCGGTCCGGTTACGGGGCCGCTGTTGAAGCCCCAGCCGAACATACCGACTTTCTGGTACTGGTCACGGAAATGCGGGATCTTGAAATTCTTTTCGCCGGTTTGCGAGTTATCCGCGCTCAATCCCGCCGTGCCGAATAACCCGGCAGCCGGATCGAGCGTATGGCATTGCACGCACACTTCCAGTATGCCTGTTTGTGTACGAACAACGCCGCTCTGGAATAGCGCCTCGCCACGGATTTGTTCCCCGACCAGCGAGTTGTCAAGCGGACGAACGGGATTCGGCGGATAACTGATCCTCATCGCGAAATCCGTGAAAGCCTGCATGTCCGTGTCGTCAAGCTCGCTGCCCAGGCCGGCAAACGCATCGAATGCGTCATTGAACTCCTTGAATGCCGCCTCTTCCAGCGTTTCTCCGCCTGTACGGTTCGCACCCGTACGATCTCCGCGCCAGTGCATCGGGCCGTGACCGCGCAGACCGCGCATGGATTGCGTGGTCATCGGTCCCTTCATCGGA
Organism: Gammaproteobacteria bacterium; assembly: GCA_018677555.1. GTDB lineage: Bacteria > Pseudomonadota > Gammaproteobacteria > Steroidobacterales > Woeseiaceae > JAHHOT01. Next base: position 17,574 of record JAHHOT010000063.1, read on the forward strand.
TGAAACGTGACGCCGTTTGCCGGGGAAATCGGGATGAACACGTTCGGGATACGCACGGTACTGCCGTCAGGTTCGCCGAGGTCCCAGGCCAGGCCGTCTGTGTCGCCGAATATGTGGCAACTTGCGCAAGAGTCGTTGCCGTTGCCGGACGTGACTCGGGCGTCGTAAAGAAACGGGCGTCCATTGACGACGTCGGCCGGTTCCGGGTTGAACATCAGCAAGTGCGCCGTTTCCAGGCGAGTGTCCAGATCGATGGTGGAAATGCCGTTGTCGAAGCGAGTCAGCACGAATGCGCGGTTATTTGCTTCGTCCAGCACGATGCCGCTCGGGCCGCCGCCGCTAACCGCGATCTGGTTCGCGGCATCAGGCGAGAACGAATTATTTTCCAGCAGGGCCGTGTCATAAACACCGATCTTGCCCGAGCCGAATGCGGTCACGTACAGTATTTCGCCGTCACTGCTGACCGCCATGTCAAGCGGCGTCGACAAGCTCCTGTCCCGCTCATCGGCGGTGCCGGCTGGATTGCTGAAGTCGATGTGTTTGTTGAGCGTGACCGGCCGCGCTCCGGCGCCGTCTATGACCGTTATGCGTTGATCCGTCACATGTCCCCGCGCACTGGTCGATGCACGCGATGCGACGCCAGAGAAGCGCACATGATTGCGCGAGTGCAGGTTAGACACGTAGACGTTGCCGTTCGCCGGGTTAACGACCATGTTAAACAGAATCGTGCCAACGCCCGACACCTGGCGAATTTCCGTCAGTGCGACGGCATCGATTTCGAACACGTCGTAATCCGGCAGCGTGAAAGGCACAAAGCCGTTCCAGGTCTGGTTTAGTTCGTCAATCCAGTTGCTGCCGTTAAAGCGAACGATAAGGCCAGTGTCCGGCTGCGCCACGCCGTCGGCACTGGTTGTTGGCGCAGCCTTGGTGAAATTGTCGGGTGCCAGTGTCGTCGTGCGATTACCTGACAGGAAAATGCCGGCATAAACCCGCAGCCCGTCTGTCGACACTGCGAGCGGTCGCGGCCGGTCGCCGAAAAGCGTGAGGATGGCAAGCTCGTTACCGCCAGGTGTGTCGTCAAGCGAAGTGCTGTCAAATACCCAGACATCGGCGCGACCGATTCCAGGCGTGTTGAACGCGGGGTCAACGGGGCTGTTCTGGCCACGATGTGCGGTCGTGACGAAGGCGCGTTCGCGGTTCTGGCCGGCGAAAACAATGTCGCGGGGTTCGTCGCCGACCCACAGCGTGTGCGTTACGCGTGCGGGCGTCGCATTGATATCGACCACGCTGATGCTGTCGGACAGGTGATTGACTACCCAGATGCGCCCATCCGGTGCTTCTGCGAGAGACACCGGCTCCATGCCGACACGCACCGAAAAAAGTGGCGTCAGGTCCTGTGCGACGGCGAATATTTCGATTCGATTGTCGGGAGTATTGACCGCAACCAGCCGGCTGCCGTCGGCGGACAGTAACAGCGGGCGTACCTGGCCGGTCTCGTAGCTGACAAACTCCTGGGCGCGGGCAACCGGACGCGGCCCGGGCAACACCGTGCCCGTCGTCGGCGATTCGGGCGAGGGTGGAGGCGAGACAGGCGTAGCGCCGCCGCCATTGCCGCCGCCCCCGCAGGCGGCAATAAACGCTGACAGGCCGTACGCTGCGAGCTTCCGGCATGTCGTTTTGGGTGTGTTGCGGCCGTCCCCGTCGCTCATCGTTGCCCCTTTGACGAGAGGATTAGCAGGTCCTGACCTTAATTATGACTGGATTGTGCGGCGATGATTCATGTCAATTGGCGTTCGGCGGCGTGATGCGCGGCCACAATCGCCGCAAGGCGAAGTCAGGACACCCGACGACTGCTTGACAGGAGTTCCGGGGGTCAGCTCGGAGGCAGCAACCGGGTGCCCTGAAATTCTTCATTCGCCAGCGATAGCGTTGTTGATCGACCAGTCGTAATCCTCGAAGTCGACCTTGTAGGCTGTAACCTGCAACAGCTGATCGCGCAGTTCGTCCGGGGCAATGCTGGCCACGTAGTCCAACAGGCCACTACGCGCAGGTAGCCCGCGATGGCGCAAATCATTGATGAAGTCTTTCCGGTACATCTTGAAGATTTCAGACATCACGACGCGTTTGTTGTCGTGATCGATTCGAACGTTTCGTTCTTCGCTGACAAACTCGACTGCAGCTTTCTGCAGAAACGGTTCGAGTTCATCGCCAACGGGCAGCTCGGGACGCAGAACGGGACAGCTCTCACTCCCGCAGTTCAGCACGAAGTGGATTCGTGCATCCTTGTAACGGGCCCTGATCTTTTTGTTCTCGACGGTATACAGGCTGTACCACTTTTCGCCGAAGCGGAAACGTTGGCTGTAGAAGAATCCGAGGCCCCGCACGATCTCAAAAGTTGCCTTGACGTCGGTGACGCTATCCAGTGGCCAGCGAACGAGGATGGCCTTTATGACGTAGGCGTTGTACGCATACATCCAGTATGCAAGTTCGTCGTTGCGGGACGAAAATCGCTCATTGGCATTCTCCGGACTGAATGCGGAAACAGCGGCGAGATAACCGTCCAGCTTGCCAAGGTCGCCGGCATTCGCATGCCAGCTATCGTAGTCGACGTGGCCGTTCGCGCGGATATAGGTCGCCAGGAGTTCCTCGAAATCGTCGTGCGCGAAACCACCACCGGCATAGACGTCCGGAATATCGGCCTCGATGGTAATTCGCTGTGCTGCAGAAGCCATGCTGGGAGTCCCCGTTGCGAACAATAGCGTGGCCAGAGCAATAGTCCCTGCGCGATACAGCAGTCTGTTACGGCTTTCGGGTATTGCCATCGACCGGCCTCGGAAGTTTGCGGCGCTTGCTTACCGCAATCAGATGACCGGAAAAACCCGGCGATTATTACGATCGGGTGATCGCGGGTCCCAGGTCTGGCGTAATCGGCGTGCGTCGATTTCCCGGTTTGACAAACAGCATCTGCACGTTGCCGATGGCGCGTTCTGTAAACGCTCCCTCGCAATAGCAAAAATAGTAGTTCCACATTCGAATGAATTCTTCGGAGAATCCCATCGAACGGATTTTGCCTGCCTGGTCAAAAAATCTCGAGCGCCAGCACGCCAGCGTATGCGCGTAATGTTCCCCGATATCTTCGAGGTGGTAGAGACGTAAATCCGTCACGGCAGTGGCTGCTTCGAGCATAGCCGTCACCGACGGCAAAAAGCCGCCCGGAAAAATGTAGCGTTGAATGAAGTCGACAGACTTCAGTGCGGACGCATAGCGTTGATCCGGGATTGTTATCGCCTGCAAAACCATCATCCCGTCGTCTTTCAAATGCGATGAACAAACGTCGAAGAATCGTCTCAGGTACTCGTGACCTACTGCTTCGATCATCTCTATGGAAACGATCTTGTCGTAGCGGCCGTCGAGGTCCCTGTAATCTTTCCGCAGCAGCGTCACCCTGTCCTGTAGTCCAGCCCGATGCACGCGTGCCTTTGCAAACTCGAATTGTTCATCCGATATCGTTGTCGTCGTTACGCGGCAGCCATACTTGCTTGCCGCGAACTCCGCGAAGCCGCCCCAGCCGGTGCCAATCTCCAGCACGTGGTCGTCGGCCGTCAACTGCAGTTTACGGCAAATGCGATCGAGCTTTTCCGCAGCTGCCTCTTCCAGCGCCATGCCCTCACGTGAGAAAACGGCGGACGAGTACATCATTGTTTCGTCGAGCCACAGGCGGAAGAAGTCGTTGCTGAGGTCGTAATGCGCGGCGATGTTCCGTTTACTGCCGGAGCGCGTGTTCCGATTCAAGAAGTGCAGCAGCTTGCGAATCGGAGCCAGCAGGAAGCGCGCATTCGATTCCATGTTCTCCAGAACGGGGCGATTTCTGACCAGGATACGCACCACCCTGGTCAGGTCGTCGCAATCCCAATAATTTTGCATGTAAGCTTCAGCCGCCGCGACGGCGCCGCCAAATGCAACGGTGCTGTAAAATCGCGGGTCGTTTACGGTTATGTTTGCGACCAGTGCACTGCTCTGGTCGCCGAGGCGGTGGCGGTTGTCACCGTCCGAAATAGTCAGCAGCGCCCCGCCGATGGCCTCGAGCCGGCCCAATAGCAGGCGGCGGGCGAAGCGGTCCAGCAATGTGCTGGGCTCCGCCTTGGGGGAGCGACGTGGTGCCGGTTGGAATGTTTCTGCCTGGTTCAACGTGTAGCCTCGATCGATTCCTGTTTCTTTGGATGCGCCTGTACCGGTGTGCCCTTCAACCATAGCCGCAGCGCCTGCCAGTGTATGCCAATAGTGACTTTCGCGGTCATGAAAGGATAGAAAATCAATACCTTGGCCAGGCTTGCGGCGTTGATCTCCACGCGTTTCAGGATCATCGTCGCCCCGAACAGGCTGTGGCCCCGTGTACTCGCGCCGATCCGCAGGACCAGGTCTTCGCCAGGTTCGGTCAGCAGCCAGTCGTAGCGCATATTCATATCCATAAACGGAGACACATGCAATTCCTTGTTCGTCCTGAAGCGCCGTGCCGCGTCGTTGCCGACGTTCATGTTGTCGGTGAGCACATAATGCCGGCGTTCGCCCCAGGGCGTGTTGGTCACTTCGGCCACGACAGTCTGCACGCGGGTATCGTGCTCATCGAAGCAGTAGTAGAGGCTGATCGGATTGAAGCAGTACCCGAAGTAACTCAGGTGCGTCAGTAGTCGAATGGGTCCTTTGGGCCGAACACCGGTACGCTCTTGCACCAGACTGCGTACGGACTCTGCGAGTGGTTCCCGCGGGTCACCGAGATGATTTCGTCGATCGAAACGCGCCAGCGCAGGGGCGCGGGTCGACCAGAGCCAGCGACCGCGAAACACCGTGTCTGTTTCGTCGAGATCCAGGTACATCATGAAGATACGGTACCGGAACGCGTGTGCCGACGGTGCCTTCCGGCTATGGCTAACTTGCCCGCTGAAAATAGCGCTCTTCATCGACCTGTAACCTATTGAAATCTTCCAGCGCGCGCAACGCACTGACCACGCCGTCTTCATGAAAACCGTTGCGCCAGTAGGCGCCGCAAAAGAACGTTCTGCTGGTTCCGTTCAGTTCCCGGTGCCTCGCCTGTGCGGCAACGGAATCCTCGGTGAACACGGGATGATCATATGACATACGGCGTAACACGCACTCGGGCCGGATCCGGTCATCGCTGTTGAGCGTGACGAAATACTGCCTGGCCGCGGAAAGTCCCTGCAAGCGATTCAGGTGGTAGGTGACGGCAACGCCGTCCTGTCCGTCGTCCGGCAACAGGTAGTTCCACGCCCCCCAGGCGCGTGTGCGGCGCGGCATCAGTGACTGGTCGGTGTGCAACACCGCCGAGTTCCGCTGGTAGGGAATCGATCCCAGGATCTTTCTTTCCG
>JAHHOT010000220.1 GCA_018677555.1 Gammaproteobacteria bacterium
CAGCCGAGCAGCGCGCCGACGGCAAAGAGGATCAGCCCGAGGTAGAAATTCGGGTTTGCCGGCATCGGGACGTACGACGTCATCATCACCGAGGCGTCGCCGTTGAGCACCGCCATGTTGTTGACGACGACGCCAATGACCATCAGCGCAAAGCCGAGCCACGCGATCCTCGGTGTAGCGAGGCGGCAACGCAGCAGGGTAGAAGAGCAGAAATAAAGCACCGCGATTTCGAACGTGATGATCCAGAAGATCAGCATGTTGACGCCGTGCAGCGTGAGAAACTGGTAAAAGCGGTCCGGTGCAAGCAGGTGTATCGCAGGCCAGCGTGTCAACGTGACAAACAGTGCGGTAATTCCGCCAAACAGCAGTATCACTACGGCGAAAACCGCGTTGATTCGCATCAGCTGCTCGGCGGGCTTGTGAAACTGCAGTCCGGACTCCGGGCAGGCCCTGAAGAGACTGTTATTCATTGCCCGCCCTCCGTCACGTAAATCTTTCCGACCATGTTGTGGTGCCCGAGACCGCAGTACTCATTGCAGATAACGGTTTGCTCATCCGCTGTATCCGGCGTCACGGTCAGCACCATTTCGTAGCCGGGCAGGATTTGCGTATTGATGTTGACCGGCTGCAGAGAAAAGCCGTGTTGCCAGTCCATCGACGAAATATGCAGCCGGTAGGTTTGCCCTTTCTCGAACTCGAGCAGCGGCCACCACTGCCAGAGTCGACCGACCAGGTATACGTCGCTGCCCGGCGGTGGCCGTACAACCGGAAACTGTGTTGCCGGGTCCTTGCGCACCGTGTATTCGTCAACCATCGCCTGCGTCTTTGCGAGGAACGCCTTCGGCGTGGTCTTGTACGCTTCGTTCGACAGGTTTTGCTTTCCGTACACGTGCCAGAACGGCATCATGAAAAACATGAACAGCGACCAGACGAGCGCGATTGCGATCCAGGTTCCCTCGACTCTGTCCAGTGGCTGTTTCCACCAGACAACCTCACTCGGTGGTTCGATTGCACTCACGTGGCTACCCGGTCCTTCCCAACACGCTGTTGGTTTTTTGATTCTTGTTGTTCAGTCGGCGATCGGTATCGAGACGATCTCCATGATTCCCCAGATAATGTAGAAGACAGTGGGTACGACGACTCCGACGAAAAGCAGCATGAACGGGTTGTCCAGGATGCGTTGCATGATGGGAATACGTACCACGTCCCGGCTGTCGACGTTTTCGTTTTCCATGATTTTGCCTTTTTTCGGCGGGATTTAGCGCTGACCATAGACCCGTTGCAGGCCGCACAAAACTAGGGGAAATACCTACTAAAATTGCGCACAGTGGATGCTGAAATCACGGTGCAGCATTGAAGGAGCAGGACCATCGCAACGTTAAGACTCATTCTAATTTTCGCCGGCTCATTTTCGATTTCTGCGTGCGGCCAGGAACAAGCAGCAGAACGTTCGACGGCGACACGCTACGAAGTGATCGATGCCGTGGATCGATGTGTGCACGACGTTGCGACCGGTCTCGTGTGGGAAGCGAAAAAGAAAACGCCGGGAACACATGACTGGAACAACACCTATAGCTGGTTCGATCCCGACGAATCACAAAAAGAGCTGGACTACCGCGGCGCAGCAAACGCCGGCGACTGTGAGGGCAGTGCCTGTGATATCGATGACTTCGTAAAAGTAGTCAACCGCGAGGGTTACTGTGGCTACCACGACTGGCGGGTGCCATCCCGGGATGAGCTGTTCTCGATCAGCGATCTTGCACGCGCATCGCAACCGCCGACGATCGACCCGGAGTTCTTTCCATTGACGCATCCCGCAGAGTACTGGTCGTCAAACGACTATAGTTTTCGGCCGGACGGCGCCTGGGCCTGGCACTTCCGCTACGGTCACGACCGTGTTGACTGGAAGAAGACGCCCAAGTACGTGCGCCTCGTGCGCGGCGTCGCCACGGATCTCGCCGCTGTCAAGGAGTAGGTTTGGAATCATGCGCGGTGTAGCGATCCTGTCGCTGGTGTTGATACTCATGCTCGTATCGCTGAGCGCCTATCTTCGACTGGACCATTCGGGCATCGGCTGTGAGCCGTGGCCGGCATGCTATGGCCAGATCGGGACGAAACCTGCCGCAGCCCGCGTTGCGGATGCGTACGAGAGGCTGGTCGCCGAGGCAACGCAACCGATGTCCTGGGCACGGCCCGCGCACCGTCTCATTGCGAGCATTCTCGGTCTTCTGGTGCTGGCGCTGGCCATTACGTCGGTGTTGCGGCGCGAACAGCGGCTTGCTGCGTTGCTACTGCTGGTATTGACGGTCTTCCTGGCCTGGATTGGCATATATTCCGAGGGCTTGCACAGTCCGGCGATCGTGATGGGCAATCTCGGCGGTGGATTCGCCATGCTGGCGGTGTGCGGCTGGATGGTCTTCGATTCCGGTGTCCGCGAGAGCAGGACCTTGCGCAAGTCGCCGCTTGCCGCGAGCTGCCTGCTGGCTGTCGTATTGCTCAGCCTGCAGATCCTGGTCGGTGGCCTTACCAGCGCCAACTTCGCGGCCAGTGCGTGCACCACGGTTCCTCAGTGCAACGGATCGTTGCTGCCGGGTGGGGAGCTGTGGTCGGCGTTCGATCTTTCACGCGACGTTGCAGTATCGGCGGAAGGATTTGCGATCGGCGGTGCCGAGCGACCGGCGATACACCAGCTGCATCGGCTGTTGTCGGTGTTTGCTGTCGCCGCGATTGCGGCAGCGGCATGGTTGGCACAACGAGCGCGAAAACGCGTGCGCATCGCCGGAATAGTGATGATCCTGCTGGCGCTTGCACAAGTATCGGTTGGCGTCATTGCGGTGCGCAGCGGCATTCCGATAGTCGTTGCGGTGTCGCACAACTGGATCGCGGCCGTGATGTTGCTGGGGCTGATCTACATGTACTCGGCAAGCCGCCGCGACGCTATGCTCAGATAGCCCGGGAAAACCGCTCCCCGGCAGCACGAAGCCAGGGGTCGAATGCCATGCAGATATTGCGCAACAGGAATCGACCACGGCCTGTAACCCGGAGGGCATCCTCGTCGAGCTGGATGAGTCCATGTTGTTGCAGGTCCAGCACTTTCGGCCAGGCATAGGCGAAATAGTTTTGAAAGTCGCAGCCGGCGCGTTCCCGGAACGAAGCGAAGTCCACTGCGTCGCAGCACATAAGATCCTGGATGACCTCACCGACGACGAGATCTTCCGTGCTGGCTACGATACCGCGGCTGCACGCGAGCCGCTTCGAATCAATGGCTTCGTAATAGTCGGCTAACGACTTGGCGTTTTGCACGTAAACTCTACCAACCTTGCCAATCGAACTGACGCCGAGTCCAAGCAAGTTACAGTGACCATGCGTGGTATATCCCTGGAAGTTGCGATGCAGCGTTCCGTCGTTGCGGGCGGTAATTAGCGAATCGCTTTGTTTCGCAAAGTGATCCATGCCGACGTAAACATAGTCCGCATCCGCCAGCATTTCGACGGCAAGCTCAAGCAGAGCTAGCTTGGTTTCTGCGGTGGGCAGTTCGGCGGCGTTTATTTGCCGCTGGGTTTTGAACCGCTGCGGCAAGTGTGCATAGCTGTAAAGCGACAAGCGGTCCGGCTGCAGTTCCAGCACCCGCTCGAGCGTGCGTTCAAACCGTCCCGGCGTTTGCCTTGGAAGCCCGTTGATCAGGTCGATATTGACGGATCGGACACCATTCGAGCGTGCTGCATCGATAACGTAACTGGTCTCCTCGATGGACTGTACTCGATTCACCGCTTTTTGCACGTCTGGGTCGAAATCCTGCACCCCGATGCTCAGGCGATTTATGCCGAGCCCGGTTAGGTGCTCGATGCGCTCTGCGGCAACGTTGCGCGGATCGATTTCGACCGAGAAATCACGGGCGTTGCCGCTGCCGAGGAGGAAGTGGGTATCGAGTGCGTCGAATATTCGCGAAAACTGATCGTCGCTGAGAAACGTCGGCGTACCGCCGCCGAAGTGGAGCTGCTCGACGGTTTGCGTACCCTCGATCATTTTGCTCTGTAATTCCATTTCGTGGATGAGTCGCTGCACGTAGGCATCAGCGCGCCTGCTGTTTGCTGTGTTGATCTTGTTGCAGGCACAGTAGAAGCAGATCGTCGCGCAAAACGGCACATGCAGGTAAAGCGAGAGCGCGCGGCCGTCGGCCGCTGCCAGCGCAGTGGCGTATTCCTGCGTCCAGTCGCCGTCGCGGAACCGGTCGGCGGTAGGATAGGACGTGTAGCGTGGGCCATTTATGTCGTAGCGCCGTATCAGGTGGGCGTCGAAAATTGCGTGCGACATGCCTCTGCGATTCCTGTCGTTGTGTGAGTCAAGCGTGCACCTCGCCCGGCCGGCGTGGCATCGGGGGTTATACTTAGGCAATCAAGCAATCCAAGGGTCGGCTGAGTGACCGCATACAATCTGCTCAAAGCGGGCCACATTGCCTGCGTGGTCGTCTCTGGCTCGTTGTTTGTCTTGCGCTACGTCCTGCACAACATCCATCCGCAGCGGCCGTTGCCCGCGTCGCTCAAAGTGTTGCCGCATATTAATGACACCGCCTTGCTGGGCTGCGCAATCGGCATGCTGGTCATTGCCGGGCTGAATCCGTTCGCGGTATCGTGGCTCCTGGCCAAAATCATTGCTCTTTTCGTATATATCGCCCTGGGCGCGATGTGCATGCGGGCAACGCCTGCGTCGCGCGGACAGGCTGCAAGTTTCGCGGCGGCAATGATCGCGTTCGGCTACATCGTACTGGTAGCGATCAGCAAAGCGGTTTTGCCAGTCTGACCGCCGACGCGATTCTTGGCGTCAATGGCAAATACACCGCATGGCTTTGGCCCTGTTCGCTGGCACCCAAAACGCAGGTGGCGATGTGTTTCGGGAGCGTCCGGCGCACGCAGCTTCGCGGATTACCGTGCCTGGATTGGGGCGGCAGGAAGCCGGTATTCGCCTTGAACGGTACGTCGCTCAGGGTTGGATCAACGGTGTTGATGTCGGCCATCGGCGCTGTCACGTAAATGTCGACGTCTTGCGCTGTCGGCGACGCGTGCACGATACGCACCTTTGGTGGCGATACTGCGCGGGTCGTCTGCCAGCACGAGCGGCTCGATCGTGGCCAGGAAATCGACGGCGAAATCGTCGTTAACCACGACGTCGACCGACGGCGCGTCCGGTGATGCGTGAAGTACCTGCAGCGCGGTTTGCGCTACCGGCACTGCCGTCGGTTGGTTGTTGTTATTGCCGGACGAGCTGCTATCGCAGCCGGTCAGCGCGAGCGCCAGCTGACGCGTGCGTCATTATTGTGGTTTGTTTTTCCCGGCGCTCAAATCCCAGGCGTCGAGCCAGGTCTGCTCAGCCTTGATCATATGAAACTCGTCAGCCAGGCGCGCCTCCAGGTCAGCGAGATGGCCGGCGCCATAAAAAATCGCCAGGCGCCGGTCGCCGGCAGCAATGCGCTGCCGCAGAACGTTTATGGCCTGTTCGTTGCGGCCACTGATCAGCGTGGAGCCGTCCGGTCCTTCGAGCGATTCCGTAACGCGGTCTACGTCGAGCAGTTCCCTGGCGAGCTCGATCTTCAGTGCGCGACCGTTGTCGTCCGCGAAAAGCGCAGCAAACAGGTCGGCCTGGCGTTCGCCAAGCGGGTCGCGGGCATATTGCTTCGTTGCGAAGAAAAAGATTTTCCAGAAGTACTGGTACAGGTTTTCGTTGCGTTCGGCCATGCTCTGTGAGAATTGTTCCGGCGACATGTCCGCGTGCACGAAGTTTGAGACGTTGTAATTGACCTCGTCGAGCTGGAACGACAGGCCGAGCGCATTCTTGATCGCAACCTGCGTGCTTGCGAGGCTGCCCGGATTGTCCGGTCCGCCACGGGGAATCCTCGTCCCGGGCGCGGCGATCAGCTCATACAGAACCGCGTCGTAATGGCGGAACCTGTCGTTCAGTTCTGCGAAATACGTTTTCTCCGCGATATGCAGCGCGCCGATCAGGTCGACGGTGCCTGTGAACGCCGCGCCGGTGGGCGCACGATAGCTTGCGATGGCGGACTGCAGCGCTGCTGGCTCACCGTTGCGGTCGTAACGTATACGCAGGAATTCGCTGTCGGCCGCGCTTGCGATTGTTACCGGCACATACGCTACCGCCAGCAGCAGGACCGTCAGCAGCACCGACGTGCGTTCATGCATCGTTTTTCCGGGACCTGTGATTGTCACGTCGATGAATGTATCACGACGGGCACGGTACGGCCGGGATCGCATCCAGGGACAACGAATCGAGATAGGGCTGCCGCATTCAGGCTAGAATTGCGCCACCGAATCGCAGCCGGAACCCGCTATGCCCGATAACAATCTGCTGGACCGAATACTGAACGCGAACCTCGTGCTGCAGATTTCGATTGGCATTGCCGCGGGCATTGCCGTCTCGCTGATCTCGCCTGACTGGGGCCGATCGGTCATGGTGCTCGGCAATCTGTTCGTCCAGGCATTGAAAGCAGTTGCTCCCGTGCTGGTGCTGGTGCTGGTCGCGGCCGCACTGTGCAACCAGGCCACGGGCGGCAATTCGAGAATGCGACCAATCGTGTTTCTCTATCTCGCCGGGACGCTGAGCGCGGCATTTCTTGCCGTACTCATGAGCAGCCTGTTTCCGACCGCTCTCGCTTTGACCGTGGCGGAGCAGGGGCTCAGTCCACCTCAAGGCATCGGCCAGGTCATCAACAACGTCGTTTTCAAGCTCGTCGACAACCCGGTCAATGCGTTGCTTACCGGCAATTTCATCGGCATCCTGGTCTGGGGCGTTGCGCTTGGCCTTGCGCTGCGTCATTCCGCGGATGCGACGAAGCAGACGTTTTCCGATCTGGCTGCCGCCGTTACCAGTATCGTGCGTATCGTCATTCGCCTTGCACCGATTGGCATCTTCGGGCTGGTCGCGGGCAACCTGGCCGAGGGCGGGGTCGCGGTACTTGGTGGCTACGCGAGGATACTGACCATTCTCGTCGGCTCCATGCTGCTCATGGCCCTGGCGGTCAATCCGCTGATCTACTACCTGCGAACTCGCCGAAACCCGTACCCGGTTGTTCTTACCGCATTGCGCGAAAGCGGAATCACGGCGTTTTTTACGCGCAGTTCGGCGGCCAACATTCCGGTCAACCTGGCTCTGTGCGAGCGGCTGGGGCTCGACCGGAATACTTACGCGGTGTCGATACCGCTTGGCGCGACGATCAACATGGGTGGAGCGGCGATCACGATTACAGTGCTGACACTGGCCGCCACGCACACCCTGGGCATCAGCGTCGACTTCCCGACCGCATTGCTGTTGAGCATCGTCGCAGCACTGTCGGCCTGCGGCGCGTCCGGCGTCGCCGGCGGATCCCTGTTGCTCATTCCGCTGAGCTGCAGCCTGTTCGGGATTCCCAATGACGTCGCCATGCAGGTCGTGGCGGTCGGATTTGTTATCAGTATTCTGCAGGACTCGGCTGAAACCGCGCTGAACAGCTCCACCGACGTCGTCTTTACCGCCGCGGTTGCTGCCAAGGAATAGTGACCGAGCGCACATTGTTTTGCCGGCCGCGCGGTAATATTGGGCTATTGGATCGAGGGCAATCGATATGAAGATCGTCACAAATGCTACAGGCGCCGTGGTTTTCCTGGCAATTTTTGCGGGCTGTGCGAGTATGGACTACAGCGGCCGCTATGCGCCGGGCTGCACGGCATTCGCCGGCGATACCATTGAGCTGCAGGGTGACCGTTTCGTCTGGGAAAAATTTACGGACGAGGTGAAAATCTCCGCCGACGGAAAGCGCGAGGACCAGTTTCCGGCGCATCCGATGAAAGGCCATTTCGAGATCGACGGTGAAAAGCTGATTCTCCGGCCGGATGCCGGCGGAGTCACCAGCGTCTTTTACATGGTCAGCAAGAGCGGCCATCAATACGTGATGAATGTGAAGCAACACTCGCAGTGGCGTGCCACCGGCGCCATGCCGGACTGCGCGCTCACTCGCACGCAGTAAGTTCACCCGGCTGCATGTGCTAAAGTCTTGTAACAGGCAGCGATTTAACGTTTTACCGACCGGCCGGCAGAAATGAGAGGCAGCGCACACTTATAAATGTGATGTCGTCGATTTACGACGGATTGTTCCTTGCTGCGTTTGCCTCGATTTGATTAGCTGTGGCCTTGGCCAACTCGACGTCCCGAGGCTGATAATGAAAGCCTTTTCCACCCTTCTTTCCCTGGTCTTGCTGGTCACTGCGACAGCGGCGAATGCGGCCAATCAGCGCGGGCTGATTGTCTCGCATCACGAAGTTTTCGACGATTTCACACTGCAGCGAAGCCAGAAGCTGACGCAGGGTGGCGCCGAACCCGGCGTCGTCGGATTGACCTCGACGATGTTCACATTCGATGCGTTCGGTCGCCGGTACGACGTCGAGCTGACGGACAACAGCCGCCTGTTGAAAGCAGAGGCACGACGTTCGCTTTCGCCAAGCGTGAAACTTTATCGCGGGCAGCTGCAGGGCGAACCCGGCAGCTGGGCGCGCATCAACGTCATCGACGGGGTGCCCGGCGGCGCCATCTGGGACGGCGAGGAGTTGATCGCCATTGAAGGGCCCGGTCACAATGCGCTTGGCTCGGACGAGACGATCATCTTCCGGTTGTCCGACACCTACGTCGTACCCGGCACGATGACCTGCGGCAGCGGCGGCCCGATGATGAGCGGCGCCGTCATGTACCAGCAGCTCGTGAACGAAATCAGCAAGTCGCGCGCGGCGGGCGCCACCCACGAAATCGAGATCAGTGCTATCGGTGACGGCGAATTCGGCGAACGCCTGCTGCCGCCTAATGCGGAGGCCGACATCCTCAATCGCTTCGCGATCGTCGACGGCATCTTCAGCGAGCAGCTCGGCGTACAGATTACGTTGCCGTTCATCGAGGTGTTCACGGATTCCGCAGCGGATCCGTTCACTGACGAGACAGATGCAGGCGCATTCATCGACGAGCTTAGCGACTACCGCGTTGCGACTGCCAACCATAACAGCCGCGCGCTGACTCACCTGTATACGGGCAAGGACCTGGACGGCAGCACGGTAGGCATCGCATTTTCGGGTGACCTGGCCATTCTGTGCAGCACCACGTTTGGCGTCGGCCTCAGGGAGGCCAATTTCGGCCTGACGACGGACGCGCTCATCGCCGCACACGAGATCGGTCACAACTTTGGCGCGCCGCACGACACTGAGGCCGGCTCGGATTGCGAAAACGAGGCCCCCGGCTTCCTCATGGAGCCGACGCTCAATGGCAGCGACCAGTTCTCGCAGTGCAGCAAGGATGAGATGCAGCCGAATATCGACGCGGCCATCGCCGCCAGCTGCATCGTGCCATTGCCCAGCATCGACATGACGATCGCGCTGGACGGGGCAGAGCCCACGGTCCTGCTCGGTGACAGCGTGCCGCTGACCTTCGACGTGACCAACGTGGGCTCGGTCGAAGCAACCAACGTGGCGGTCGACCTTACGCTGCCGAGCAGCGTTACCTTCGTTTCCGTCGGTTCGACGGCGGGTAGCTGCACCAACGGCGCGGGCACGGCGAACTGCCAGCTCGGCACTGTCGCTGGCGGTGCAGCAGAGACAGTGACCATCACGAGCAGGACCGACGAGGTGGGCACTGCAACGTTCACCGCAACCGTTTCCGCGGATACCGACGACGATGCGTCGAACGATTCGGCCAGCCCGACCGTCACGGTCGATCCTGCGATTGACCTTGCGGTGATCGTGGCTGCCACACAGGCGGTCGACGTTGGCGCAACACGCAACCTGTCTATTACGATCGATAACCTTGCGACAATTTCGGCCAACAATCTGGTCGTGAGCATTACGGCCGATGCCGGACTGCAACCGGATACAGCGAGCTGGACCGCCGGCAGTTGCACGATCACGGCTCCCGATATCGATTGCACCGCGACCACCCTCGGTAACCAGGCGACGAGCACCATCACGCTCGGCCTGAGCGGCCAGACTGCAGGAACGCAGAATGTCACGATGAACGTCTCCGCGACCGAGACGGATCGCGATACCAGCAACAACAACGCGACCAGCGCATTCACCGTCAGTGATCCGCCGCCACCGCCGCCACCGCCGCCGCCCGGCGGAGGCGGAGGTTCGAGCGACAGCGGCGGTGGTTCGATTGGCGCGCTGTTCCTGTCCCTGCTGGGCCTGCTGGTGGCGGATCGCCGGCGCCGCTATGGCGGGCGATAGGTAAGCCAAGGCCTGTAGCCGCACAAGCTTCCGCACAAAAGCCGCCTGCGACAATCCGCGCCGATGCGATGTTGGCGTCACAGATAGTGCTGTGCCGATCGCGCGGAGCAGCGTACCTGATATGATTCGCTGCAATACGGTCTCGTGAGTCGCGCCGGGGAACGCTGTTAACCTGCGTGTGCCCGGCAAAAATTGTAGTGAAACCCCGCATCTCGCTCGACAACGCACTTGAAATCGTCGCATCCGTAGTCGCGCTTGCCGCGATCCTGGGTGTGTTGCAGACATTCATCATTGGCAAGCATTACGTTATTCCGACGATGATCCTGTTCCTTGCCGTGACCTTCGGCAACCTTGCGAGATTCGGTTTCCGTGGCGCGCTGTGGGCGAAACACGTCCTTTTCTGGATATTCTGCATGCTGGCCGTGCACGCGTTTTTCGCGCTGTTCTGGGCAGCGAAGCCACGCGAAATTTTCGGTGCCGCATTCCCATGGCTTTACGGTGGTTTCCTGCTCGTTATAACGGCTTTGTTGATTCCCTACGCGAAACGCAATCGGCTTTTCTCTGCGCCCGGCAGCAACTGATCGCGACATGCATACTTCGGAGAAAAAACGATGGCACGACGGGTAGTCGACCAGGCGACAGAGGACAAGGACGACATCTGGCAGCAGGACCGGCGCCACCACCTGCATCCGTTCACCCATTTCGAGTCCTTCGACAAGAAGGGCTCGCTTGTCATGGAGACGGGCCGCGGCTGCTACGTGACCGACATGGACGGCAAGGAATACTTCGATGCCGTCGGCGGAATGTGGTGCACGAACATCGGGCTCGGGCGCAAGGAGATGGCGGACACGATCGCGCGCCAGGTCGAGGAGCTGGCGTACGCGAATCCGTTTACCGACATGACCAACGCGCCGGCGGCGAGGCTGGCCGCGCGCCTCGCGGAACTCGCCCCGGGCGACCTGAATCATGTTTTCTTCAGTTGTGGCGGTTCGACCGCAAACGACGCCGCGTTTCGCCTGATCCAGATGTACCAGGGCAGCCGCGGGAAGCCGCAGAAAAAGCACATCCTGAGCCGGCACGATGCCTATCACGGGACAACCTACCTGACGGCCTCGCTGTCCGGCAAAGCGGGCGATCGCATGCCGGAATTCAATTACATCGAGGACATTATTCATCACCTGACCAGCCCGAATCTGTATCGCGCACCGGATGGCATGGACGAAGCGGCGTTTTGCGATTTCCTGGTCGAGGAAATGCGACAGAAAATCCGGGAGCTCGGTCCTGAAAACGTCGCTGCGTTTTTCGCGGAGCCGATTATGGGCTCCGGCGGCGTTATCGTGCCGCCGGACGGGTATTTGCGGCGCTGCTGGGAACTGTGCCAGGAGAACGACATCGTCTTTGTCGCCGACGAGGTGGTGACCGGATTCGGCCGCCTGGGTCACTGGTTTGTATCGAAAGACATGTTCGGCGTGCAGCCGGACATCATCACGAGCGCCAAAGGGCTGACCTCCGCTTACCTGCCGCTCGGGGCGATGATATTTTCCGACAGGATTTACGAGACGATGAAGGGGAACGAAGATCGCTGGTTTACCGGCGGATTCACCTATTCCGGTCATCCGGTCTGCTGCTCCGCGGCGCTGAAAAACATCGAGATTCTCGAGCGCGAGAAGATATTCGACAACGTGAAAACGGTTGGCGCGTACTTCGAGGAGCAGTTACGCAGCTTGCTTGATCTTCCGATCGTCGGCGATATCCGCGGGCGCCTGTTCATGATGTGCGTCGTCAACGTTGCCGACAAAAAGACCCGGCAATTTTTCGCGCCGGAGATCAATATCGGCAAACGTATCTCCGACAACGCGGAAGAGCTTGGCCTGATCGTCCGGCCAGCCGCTGATCTGAACATCTTGTCACCGTCGCTGACGATGACGAAAAGCGATGTGGACATTGTCGTCGAACGCCTGCGCCAGGCAATCGAAATGACCACGCAGCAATTGCGCAGCGAGGGCCTGTGGTCTCCCTGAGCAACATACCGGGCAGGCCAGGCTCACAATCTGAATTCGCGACCACATCAACAGCGATTCCAGTAAAATCTGTAGCTGCCGCAGCGGCGCCATTTCCGCGGCCTGCTGCACCGACCGAACCGCGGTGACTTCATTATGCGGCCAACACTCAACGTAATCAGCGACGAACTCATCGGGAAGATTCTCGGCGAGGCAAAGCGCATCATGGCCGATACCGGGATGGAGATTCGCGGCGCGAAGATGAAACAGCGCCTGCTCGATCACGGGCTGAAAACCGACTCGAGTGGCCAACGCGTCCTGTTTCCGCGGGAGGTCGTTGACAAGGCAATGGCCGATGCTCCCGAGTCATTTACGCTGTTCGACCGCGACGGCAAGCCGTACACCGAAATCGGCGGCAACAACGTACATTTCGTGCCGGGTTCATCTGGCCTGAAGATTCTCGATCATCGCAGCGGTGAAACGCGTCTTTCCAACAGTACCGACTTCATCGAGTATTGCCGCATTTGCGACGGTCTCGAGCACATCGCCTACCTCGCTACTGCGTTTTCCACCAACAAGGACATCGAACCGCAGGTATCCGACGCGTGGCGCCTGTACATGACACTGACCAGTTCAAAAAAACCGGTCGTATCGGGCGCATTCAGCGAGCACGGTGTGCCGCGCATGGTTGAGATGTTGCAACAGTTTCGCCATGATCGTGCCGATCTCATCGCCCGGCCGATGACGATCTTCACTATCACGGCGACAGGCAATTTCCGTTACGGTGAAGATTCCTGCCAGAACATGCTGGACTGCGTGGATGCCGGCATACCGATAGAGATCGTTCCGGTCACGTTAATGGGCCTGATCGCGCCGGTAACCCTGGTCGGCGCGCTCGTATTTCACTGCATCGACGTATTGACCGGGATTACCATGGCACAGCTTGTGCGGCCCGGCGCGCCGGTGCTGTTTGGCGGTGCGCCGGCAACGTTTCACATGAAAGCCGCCAGCTCGCCGATGGCGGCAATCGAAGCGCAACACCTCAATGTTGCCTACGTTGCGATCGCGAAATCACTCGGACTACCGACCCAGGCCTACATGGCGCTGGGCGACGGCAAGTTCCTGGATGCGCAGGCGGGCGGCGAGACCTTCAGCAGTGCGCTCCTGGCAGCAATTGCCGGCGTCAACTCGGTATCGGGGCCCGGCATGCTGGACTTCGTGCTGACCTTCAGCCTGCCGAAGCTTGTCTTCGATAACGAGGTCTGCGGCCAGGCGCTGCACTTCGTGCGGCCGCTGCAGCCGGCCGGTGATCTGCCGATTACGCAGCTGGTCGAGGACCTCATGCGCGACGACCACCTGATTACCTCGCCGCATACGCTGGAACACTGGCCGCAGGAGCTTTACCTGACCGACCCGGTCATCGATCGCGAGAATCGCGAGGCCTGGGAAAACGCGGGTTCGCCGGACCTCTATCAACGTGCTTGCCAGGAAGTGGAGCGGCGACTGGCGGCCTACCAGCCGTTGCAGACGGACCCGGCCATCGATCGCGAAATGCGCGAGATCGTGCTGTCGGGAATGCAAAAGCAGACCGAGTTGCCATCGATTCCACCCGCGGCGAAACCGCCAGGAAAGGTCGTTGCCGGGCGTCGCGGGCGGGCCGGGCGCCGCCGGCGCGCCAAAACCAGCTGACGGCCGGCCTCCGCCACCGGCCGCCGCCGTTTCAGGATTCCGCGCAAAGCGCGTAGAATACCCGCGCGGCAACCCAACCACCCCTTACCGTTATTCCACAGAGGACTACCGTGAGCAACTTCGAACAACAGCTGGAAAAATTCAGGACCCGTGACGGATTCATAGCAGCGCTGGACCAGAGCGGCGGCAGCACACCCAAGGCGCTCGGCCTCTACGGCGTGACCGAGGACGCCTGGTCGAACGAGGAGGAGATGTTCGATGCCGTGCACCAGATGCGCACGCGAATCATCACCTGCCCGGCGTTCAATGGCGACAGAATTCTTGCGGCCATTCTCTTCGAAAACACCATGGATCGCGAAATCGAGGGACAACCGACGGCTGACTACCTGTGGAACGTGAAGCAAGTGGTACCCATTCTCAAGGTGGACAAGGGCCTGGCTGAGGAAGAGAACGGCGTGCAGTTGATGAAGCCGATGCCGGAACTCGATGCGCTGCTGGAGAAAGCGAAGTCCAAAGGTATTTTCGGTACGAAGATGCGTTCCGTCATCAAGCAGGCGAATGCCGAGGGCATCAAGGCCAACGTGGCGCAGCAATTCGAGATCGGCAAGCGCATCGTTGCCGCGGGTCTCGTTCCGATCATCGAGCCCGAGGTCGACATTCATTGCCCGCACAAGGCGGAGGCAGAGGCGCTGTTGCACGACGAGCTGATCAGTAATCTCAACGAACTGGACGATGGCCAACTCGTCATGCTGAAGCTGACGTTGCCGGAACACGAAAACCTGTACGCGGATTGCATCAGCCACCCGAATATTCTCAAGGTGGTTGCGCTGTCTGGTGGCTACAGTCGTGAAGAAGCCAATGAACGGCTGGCGCGCAACAACGGCATGGTGGCGAGCTTTTCTCGCGCACTGTCCGAAGGACTCACTGCGCAGCAGTCCGACAGTGAATTCGAAGCGATGATGGACCGCTCGATCGAGAGCATTTTCCAGGCGTCAAAGACCTGAGCCGGCGGCGTCAGCGATTAAAAAAGCGCCCGTCAGGGCGCTTTTTTGTGCGTCGTTAGCTGCCGATGAAATGCCACTAGTACTGTTGCAGCGAGCCGAGATCGCTTTTTTGCTGCTCGACCATACTGCGCACGTCGGCAAGCAATTGCCGGGCGTCGTAGACGATGCCGTCCTTGATTGTCAGGCGCACGCCGCCGACGCGCTCGGGTTTGCCGGTCTGGTCGTTGAGTCTAACGGCACCGTGTCCATACAGCACCTTCAGATTTGCTAACGGATTCTCGTCGACCACGATCAGGTCTGCCAGAAGACCGGGACGAACGACACCGAAGCGAATTTCCTGGTTTTTGGGAAGATGCAACGCCTCTGCCCCGTACATCGTGGCGGACCGAATGACCTCGAGCGGGTGGAAGCCGGCTTCGCGCAGCATTTCCAGCTCGAGGATGGTGCCGAAGCCGTATAGCTGGTAGATAAAACCGGAATCCGAACCGACGGTCACGCGGCCACCGCGATTCTTGTAGTCGTTAACGAATTGCATCCAGACGCGGTAAAAGTTGCGCCATGCGACTTCGTCCTCGGTCGTCCAGTCGAACCAGTAAGCCCCATGACTTTCGCGGTTCGGCGTGTAAAAGTCCCACTGTGTCGGCAGCGTGTACTCTCTGTGCCAGTCGGCATTGCGCATGCGCGACACATCGCGGCCCGCCGAGTAGATCCCGAACGTCGGGTCGAGGGTCAGACCGAGTTCGAGAAACTCGTCCAGCAGCGCTTCCCATTTTTGTGAGCCGCGGCCTGCTATGAGATTCCACTGGCGCGCGACCTGGCCAAAGCGGTGTTGCTCATTGTTGTAGTTCATGTCGACCGGCCAGGGCTGGACGTCATGTTTCTCATACATCGCTTCGAACAAACCGTAATAGTGCGTCACCGTACCGAGACCGAGGCGCGCGGCGTCGCGCGCATTCATCTGCGCGACACCCATCTGTCCGAGATGCGCGGTCGATCCGAGTCCCTGTTTCATTGCCTCCTCGAGCAAGGCTTGCATGATCGCGGGACGATGCGATCCCAGTTTCAGTCCATCGGCCCCTTTGCGGGCAACGTAGCGCACCCATTCCTTTGCGTCGTCGGGCGTCAGGATTTGCACGTCCTCGTAGTCTTCGCCTGAACCCAGCGTATGGTAGGAAAAAATCCGTGGCGCCGTGATTTCATTTCTTGCGCTGCGGGATTTTTCGGCGAGAGAAAATTCCAGTTTGCCGCTCGGCACGCCGCGCACGGCCGTGATGCCGTGCCCCATCCATAGTTTGTAAGTGTATTCTGCGTGCGGAGCCTTGCTGCTGCCACCGGTATGCGTATGCATGTCGACCAGCCCGGGCAGCACCCAGGAACCGTGCGCGTCAATCTCGCGGGTGGCATCGCCCGGTCGACTGTCGGCATCGATCGGCAAGCCCGGATAGCCGACCGACTTGACCTCGGCAATGCGATTACCTTCGACCACGATGTCGACGGGTCCTATTGGCGGCGCCCCGCTGCCGTCAATCAGGGTGGCGCCGCGGATGATGAGGCGCTCGAACGGACCCTCACCCTCGCCCGCGGGGCGGTCGGGCGCCGGGATCATTTGCGGCTCGGTTTCATCCTGCGAAAAAACAGGGCTTGTGGGCAGGCTGGCGCACAGAAGCGCCAGAATCGACAGTATCGCGACGCGCATGGAGTTCCCCCGGGTTCTTGTTATTCGGCGGTGGCCTGCCAAGCTTAGCCTATCGATGGTGCGGATTGCGATGCGTCAGCGGAGAATCGCCTGGCGGTCACCAACGTCCGCGGCCATCGCCGGTATTTCGCATGAGGTCGGTTTTACAGGATCCGCATCGGACCGCGCCCCGCGCTGCGACGGACAGGAAAAATCAATGAAATTCAAGGAAGTACTGCCGTAGTCAATTTGGACTGGCCGCTCCGGTAAAGGCACAATACGGATACGCCTCGCGCGCCGTCTCGCAGACAGCCATGACCCCACTTGTTGAACCAACGCGCCCACTTTGCAGCATATTGTTGCTGGTCTGCGCCTCAGCCTTTGCTGCTCCCGCGGCGGCCCAGTCACCGGCCGCGGCTGAGCTCGTGCTGGAAGAAATCATCGTCACGGCGCAAAAACGTACCCAGTCGGTCCAGGACGTGCCGATCTCGGTTGTCGTGATGTCCGGGGAGAAAATCCGCGACGCTGACCTCAACGACATCGAGGAGCTGCAAACCTATGTGCCGAACCTGTCGATAACCGATACCGCGCTTGGCCCGAAGCTGCACATCCGCGGCATGGGTTCGGGCGTCAACCAGGGCTTCGAGCAATCAGTCGGAATCTATATCGACGGCATATACCACGGGCGCGCCCAGCAATCGCGCATGCCGCTCGTGGATGTCGAGCGCGTAGAAGTATTGCGTGGCTCGCAGAGCATATTATTCGGCAAGAACAGCATTGCGGGCGCGTTGAATATCAGTACCGCGCAACCCGACAGGACTCTGCACGCCGGGGCGCGTGCGCTTTACGGGTCGGAGATCGGCGAGCGCAAGCTGAGCGGTTTCGTTTCCGGGCCGTTGAGCAAAAATCTGTCCGGCCGCCTGTCGCTGCACCTGCGTGACACCGATGGTTACATGACCAATCTGACGCTGGACGACGATGAGCCTGAGCGCCAGGAGCGGCTGCTGCGCGGAATCCTGCGCTGGGATGCCGGCGACGACCTGGATATCACGCTCAAGGCCGAGTTCGGAAGCTTCGATGTCGATGGTGAACAAATCGAGATAATCAACGACCGCGCGGCAGTTGCCGGGCCCTTTGCCGGACTGACCTATGCCGACGTATTGCTTCTGTTTGGCCAGGATGCAAGCGTTGCGAACAACTTCGAGGATGGCCGGCGATCCGCGAACGGCGATGTCAATCGCAATGACAGCCGGACGTTTGTCGTGACGGCGAACTACCGCGGATGGGACGGCCTGCAGTTTGCGAGCATCACCGGCTACAACATCTACGATCTGAACGAATTCTGCGATTGCGACTTTACCGGCGGTAATGTGTTCGACGTGCTGTTTGACGAACGGCACGATCAATTCAGCCAGGAGTTCCGCTTGCAGTCGGAGTCGGGGGCCCCGTTCGACTGGCTTGCCGGCCTTTACTACCAGGACAATGATCTCGATTTCGCCGACCAGATTCGTGTCGACAGTGGCAGCATCATCGTGCCGGTCGTCGACGGTATAGCGGGGCCCGGCGCTGGCGCATTGGTCGCCGATACCTCGGCACCACGCACATTCGGCCAGGACACGCGAATCGTGTCGATATTCGGCCAGGCGATTTGGCCGATCGCAGACCGCTGGCGTCTGGCGCTGGGTGCGCGCTGGTCGAGCGAGAAGAAAAAGGCTGATCGGGCGCTCGCCGTTCGCAGCATCGACGATAACCCGTTGCCGGCAGCGACCGGCGCGCTGACGACCGGGCTCTACTCGGCCCTGTTCAATATCAATCCGCACAGTCTGAACGCCAGCCGCTCGAGCAGCGGGTTCATGCCGTCCATGGATGTGCAATACGATATCAACGACAGCACGATGGGTTATGTACGCTATTCGCGCGGCATCAAGTCCGGCGGCTTCGATACGCGCTCGAATAACGCACCGGGCAATGGCGGGTCGTTTGAATTCGACGATGAAACGGCTGACTCCTACGAAATCGGGGCCAAGATGATTCTTGCCGATGGTGCCGCGGAGTTTAATGTTGCCGTCTATTACACGGACTACAACGATCTGCAGGTAAGCGCGTTCGATGGCGTGCTCGGCTTCAACGTCGGTAACGCAGCTCGCGCGGTAACGCGCGGTGCGGAAGTCGACGCTCGCTGGCTGGTGACCGAAAATATCCTGTTAACGGGTTCGCTTGCCATTACCGATTTCGAGTACAGGGAGTTTTTCGGCGAGTGTTACTTCGGCCAGGTCGCGGATGCGCCAGACGGCATCAACTGTGACTACCGCGGCCAAAGTAATCAGTTTGTCGCTGACTACACCGGCACGCTGAGTCTCGAATACCTGAGACCCGTTGGCAGCGACCACGGCCTGACATTCGACCTCGACCTGTTATTCGTTGGTGATCACCTGTTATCGTCTAACCTGGATCCGCTGCAGAAACAAAAGGCCTATAACAAGGTGAACGCAAGACTTGCCTACGGTGACCTCGACCGGCGCTGGGAGGTGGCGCTGATCGGAAAGAATCTGACGGATAAAAGCATCAAAACCCTCAGTGGCGATGTGCCCCTCGCGGGCAGTAATTTCGGCACGCCGGGGTTTTCGTCGTTTTTCGAGCCGCCGCGCACGCTCGCGATACAGGTTTCGTTGCAGTACTGATGCGCCACACGGAAAGCGCGTTCGCGGGCAGCGCAGGAACCCGGCTTTACTGGCAACGCTGGAAGCCCGAGCAGGGGTCGAATGCGGCGCTGGTGATTGTCCATGGCTTCGGCGAGCACAGCGGCCGCTACCACGAAGTGGCAACGCGGCTCATCGATGACGGGATCGCCGTGTATGCCTTTGATCTTCGCGGCCACGGCAAGTCGCCCGGCAAGCGCGGACACATTGACGGCATCAACGACTATCGCGGCGATATTGACGAATTCCTGCATCTTGTCGCGACGATGGAGCCGGCCCTGCCGATTTTCCTCTGGGGTCACAGCATGGGCTCGTTGATCGCGCTGGACTGCGCGGTTCGTAATCCTGCGCCGCTGCGCTCCGTGATCACGAGCGCGGTTGGACTCGAACCCGCCGGCGTCGCTACGCCGGGTGTAGTGAGAATGGCCCGTGTCTGGTCGCGCTTACTGCCGAAAATGCCGATAACGATTGCACTGGACCCACGGGATCTCAGTCGCGACGCCGACGAAGTCGAAAGTTACGAAGGCGACCCGCTCGTGCACAACAAGGCGACGGCACGCTGGGCTGCGTCGTTGCTCGAGGAAATCTCCTGGCTCAAGCGGCAAGCGCCGAAAATTCGCATGCCGATCATGATGATGCACGGCGATGCCGATCCCATTAACCTGCCTATGGGCAGCAAACGCTTTATGGCCAACGTTACGTACAAGGACAAGAGTCTGAAACTCTACAAGGGCAGCCTGCACGTGCCGCACGGCGATCTCGACAAGAACGTCGTGATCCGCGATCTCGCGGACTGGATCCTGGCGCATTCGCGAAAACGGCGATGAGAGTATCGCAGTACCTGGCCATCATCCTTCCGGGTTTGCTGGTCGCCGCGACCGGGGTCGGCACCGGAGAGATCGCCACTGGCAGTTTTGCAGGCAGTTTGCTGGGCAACGCCATCCTGTGGGCCGTGCTGGTCGGGGCATTCCTCAAATACGTGATCACCGAGGGGCTGGCGCGCTGGCAGCTGGCAACCGGCACAACCATCCTCGAGGGTGCCGCAGACAATCTCGGCAAGGGTGCCGTCTACATTTTCCTGCCCTACCTGCTGCTGTGGACGTTTTTCACGGCATCGGCGCTGATGAGCGCCTGCGGGATTGCGTTCCACGCCATGTTTCCACTGTTCGACAACCCCGTTAAGGGCAAAATCGTGTTTGGAATCGCCGCCAGTCTCGTCGGCACCCTGCTGGTCTACAAAGGCGGCTTCCGGCTGTTCGAAAAAATCATGACTGCCTGCATCGTGCTGATGTTTTTCACCGTGGTAACGACGGCCGTCCTGCTCTGGCCGGGCACCGACGAGGTTTTGCGTGGTATTTTCGTCCCGCGCATCCCGGATGCGGATGGCGCGGGCCTGACCTGGACCGTGGCCCTGATCGGTGGTGTCGGCGGTACCGTAACGGTACTCAGTTATGGCTACTGGATCCGCGAAGAAGGGCGATCCGGTGGCGACGACCTGCGGATCTGCAGAATCGACCTTGCTACCGGCTACCTGATGACCGCCGTATTCTCGATGTCGATGGTAATCGTCGGCAGCAACCTGGAGATTTCGGGCAGCGGCGCATCGCTGATCGTCGACATTTCCGAGCGGCTTGCCGAGCCGCTGGGCGTGTTCGGCAAGTGGCTGTTTCTGATCGGCGCTGCCGGAACGGTGTTCAGCAGCCTGCTCGGAACGTGGCAGGCGACCCCGTACTTTTTCGCGGATTCCTGGCAACTGCTGCGCGAGCGTGGCGATGCGCAGCGGGTGATTGCGGACACGGATGCTCCCGCCTACCGTGGATACCTGATCGCGCTTGCAGTAGTACCGATGTTGGGGTTGTTTTTCGACTTCCGGCAGGTGCAGAAATTCTATGCCTTCACCGGTGCGTTTTTCGTGCCGATGCTTGCGGTCGTGCTGCTGGTACTCAACGGCCGCAGCCGCTGGGTCGGCCAGCAGTTCAGAAATGGCCCGGTGACTTTTGTAAGCCTTGCCGCAGCCCTGGCATTCTTTCTGTGGGTCGCTGCCTCTAAGATCTTCTGAAATGATCTTCGAGAACCTGCGCAACGCAGCAGGTCAGCTTTTTGCCTTTTTCGATGTGCAGAAACTCATTCGGGCCATGCGCGTTCGAGTTGGGTCCGAGTAGCCCCGTTACGAGAAACTGCGCTTCGGGAAACTTCTCGCCGAGCATCCCCATGAAGGGAATTGTTCCGCCGGTTCCCATGTACAACGACGGCCTGGCGAAGTAGTCCTGCGACGCTTTTTGCATCGAGGCCTCGAGCCAGTTTGCGACCTCGGGCGCGTTCCAGCCGGCCATGGTCGAATCGACGTTGAAAGATACCCTGCCGAATGCGGGTGGGTCGGTCTCGAGGGCACGCTTTACCGCGACGGCGGCCTGATCCGCGTCACAGGTCGGCGGCAGGCGAAACGACAGTTTGAGCGTCGTTCCGGGAAGCATGACGTTGCCGGCGTTGACCAGCTCCGGCAGGCCTTCCGCACCGGTAACGGTGACGTTTGGCCGCCAGGTATTGTTGAGCAGAAGTTCGTAAGGCGACTCGGACGGGCGGGAATCGGTGTCGACCCACGGGTATTTCCGGTAAACGGAATCCTGCAGGGTGGACGCAGCGAGTTCGGCCTGCTCGCGGCGTTGTTGAGGAATCTCGACGTGCAGGTCGTCCAGCAGAATGCGGCCGTTCGATTCGTCTTCGATACGGCCGATGAGTTGGCGCAACAGGCGAAAGCTCGACGGCACGATGCCGCCCGCGCCGCCGGAATGCACGCCTTCGCGCAGCACGTCCACGCGCAGCGTGCCGGTGAGATTGCCGCGCAGGGAGGTTGTGCACCACAACTGCTCGTAGTTGCCGCATTCCGCGTCGAGGCAAACGACCAGGCTGGGTGTGCCGATTCGCTCCTCGAGCTGTTCGATGTAGTAGGGCAGGTCGAAGCTGCCGCTTTCCTCGCAGCCTTCGATAAGAACGATACAGCGCGCATGGTCGATACCCTGTTCCTGCAGCGCGCGAATCGCGGTCAGCGAGCCGAATACGGCGTAGCCATCGTCCGCGCCGCCACGGCCGTACAGCTTGCCGTCGCGAATCACGGGCGTCCATGGGTCCAGTTCCTCCTCCCAGCCGGTGAACTCCGGTTGCTTGTCATAATGGCCGTAGAGAAGCACCACGTCGTCGCTCTGCCCCGGAATCTCGATGAACAGCACCGGTGTGCGCCCCTCGATGCGCACGATCTCGATCTGCATGCCCCTGACCGGCTGCTTGCGGCACCAGGCCTCCAGCATCTGCACAGCTTTCTCCATGTGGCCGTGCTTTTCCCAGTCGGGGTCGAATATCGGCGATTTGTTAGGCACCCGGATGTAGTCGGACAGCTGCGGGATGATCGAGTTATCCCACTCGGCATTGACGAAGGCTTCGGTTTTGGCGGAGTCCATGGGTGTCGCTCTCGTATGTTGTTGTTGACCTGGCATGTTACCGGGAATTCTCCGGGACGAGAACGGGCCCGACGTCCGGTCCCGGGATTGTCTGGTAAAACGCGCGGAAGTTACGGATATCCCCTAGTTTACAGGCTTGTAACTGCTGCTATGCTTGCGCCCGCAGAGCGCAGGCGATGTCGCCAGCGTGACACAGGTGCCGGTCTGATTTTGTTACACTCGACACCAATTTTGTCATCCGAATTTACCGAATTCCACCTGGGGGATTTATGAAACACCACAAACTCGTGGCCGGCCTCGCCGGCGGCGCCGTCCTGTCGTTCGGCTTCGCGGGGCCTGTTGCTGCGCAAACCGAGGGACTCGCGGTCATCGAGGAGATTACCGTGACCGCCCGCAAACTGGCGGCCGAAGAAAACATGCAGGACGTACCTGTTGCGATTACCGCGTACAGCGGCGCGACGCTGGACAAGTACGGGATTCGCGACGTGCGCGAGGTTGCGCAAATCGCACCGTCGCTGCGCTCCAGCCAGAGCCAGACGTCGACGACGTCGAGTTTCGGCATACGCGGTATCGGCACCAGCACGCAGAATTTCGGCCTTGAATCGTCGGTGGGAATCTACGTCGACGGCGTCTACCGGCCACGCCAGAGCTCGGTGATCAACAATCTCGTCGACATGGAGGCCGTGGAAGTGTTACGCGGCCCTCAGGGCACGCTGTTCGGCAGGAACACGCCGTCCGGCGCGTTACTGTTCCGCACCAAAGCGCCGTCTCCCGGTGCCGGTCCGGAAGCGTTCGTCGAGGTGTCAGCCGGCGATTTCGGCTTGCTTAACCTGAGTGGCGCGACCAGTTTCGATCTGTCCGACACCGCGGCCATGCGCATTACCGGGTTCACCGGCAATCGCGACGGCTTTGTCAGTGACATCAATCTCGGCTCGGACGCCATCAATGATCGCGATCGCTGGGGCGGCCGCCTGCAACTTTATTTCGAACCGAACGACAAGTTCGACATGCGCATCATCGCCGACTACTCCGAGATTGACGAAAGCTGTTGTGCCGCGCTTACGCGATTGAATAATTTTACGGCCTTCGGTCGTGACGACGGCATGGGCGGTCCCGTCTTCGGCAGCGATGCGCTGCTTACTGCCCTTGGTGGTACGGTGATCACCGCCGACCGGTTCGACGATCAGGTAATGGCGTTGAACAGCCTGCCCCGATCGACAAACGAGGACGCCGGGCTTTCGGTCGAGTTTAATTACGATTTCGAGAACTCCACGCTGACGTCGATTTCGTCGTACC
>JAHHOT010000171.1 GCA_018677555.1 Gammaproteobacteria bacterium
GTACGAAGCGCTGCTCACTATAGGTGCGCCCATGTGTCAGCCAGTTCGATGCATCACCGTCGGCGTTCAGCAACCGGTCCCCGGATACGGTCAACGCAGTTTCGTCGGACGGATCGGAACCCTGTGATTCAGCATCTCGTCCCTGCTGCGGGTCCGCGCGACAAGCCGAAAGCACCAGCACGCCTGCCGCCATAAGAACGTAGAAGATTTGTCGTATCATCGTCGCATCGGACTCCTGTTCATTCAGTGCGCCCGTCGCCATGCTGCCGGGTCAGCGCAACGTGAGATATATTGGCGCCGGCCGCTCGAGCGCGCCGAGCAACTTCATGAGCGCCGGCGCGTCTCCTGTTATGTCGACTTCGCCAGAGTCCCGAACCTGCTCGAGCGAAGTCTGCCCCAGCAGCACACTCAGCAATGAGGCGCGCGTTGTCCTGAGCGAAACATCGGCGTCGAGCCCGTCGCCTTCGTGAAACTGCGCTACGCCTCTTCGCACCTCAAGCGCATAGACGGTACCGAGATCGATGAGCTCGAAGGCGACCGTGAATTCTGAATTCAGTACAGCTTCTGCATCGATCCGCACCGAGAGGCCTTCGATGACTTTGCCGATCGGCAGCGCTTCCATGAGGTCCGGCGAGGAAAGCGCTGCCCTGATTCGGCGTTGCACCGCGGGGATGTCGAGCGACCCGTCCAGTTCGCGGGCTGACGTCAGGTACCAGTTCCGCCAGTTCGTATTGAGCTGCGCATAACCGAGATGTCGGAAACAGGCCGCCTTCAGGTTTCGGGCCTCGTGATCGTCGTGAGCGATACGAATCAGGTAGGTTGCCAGTTCCGCAGCCCATTGAAAATCGCCGTCGGTATGCGCGTCGTGTGCGTGTTGCATCACGGCGTCGCGCCCACCCATCAACGCGACATGGCGTCGCGCGCTCTCGATCCGCGGGACGGGATCGAGTGCGACAGGGTCACCTTGAAACCAGCCCAGGTAGCCCTGGTAGATCTGGCGCACCGAATGTTCGACAGTGCCGTAGTACTCCCTGAGGTACGGTTTCACGCTGGCCAGGTGCGGCGGCAGCTTAACGACCTCGGCCAGCTCGTCCGGCGTCAGGCCCTGATTCATGAAGCGCACCGTCTGGTCGTGAATAAACTGGATGCCATCGCGTGTCGCGCGCAATACCGTCTCTACGTTTTCTTTGCCGCTCACCGGCTGGCCATGCGACGGGACCAGGTGATCCGCCTGGTAGGACCGGAGCACGTCGATGCTCTTGTACCAACTGACAGGATCGCGGAACTTCGTGCCCCGCAGCGTGTGTATGTTCGGCAGCGTCGGTCCCTGGATCGTTTCACCCGACAACAGGATGTTACTTTCGGGCAGGTAGACGGCGGTCTCGTCGGGCGCCTCCGAAGGTACGTGCCGAAGCTCCAGTTCGATTCCTGCGATTGTCAGGCGTTTCCGGTCGTCGTAAACCAGTGTCGGCGCAATAAAAGTAGCGCCGCCAACGTTCGGATTGGGACCAATGCCCAGGTTCATTCCTTCGGTTTCCCCGGGATCGAGAACCGCACCGCTCGTATACGCGGTCCGAATGCCCAGGATTGGTCCTATCTTGTCGCCCTGGTTGATGACGTTATCCAGCAAGGACTGGTGTGCGATTATTTGTGCCTCGCCAGCACGGACTTGCTCCTCGGAGACGAAAGCCTTTACACCATTGATGTGATCGGGATGAAAGTGGGTGTAGATCACCGCCTTGACCGGCTTATCGCTAATCTTGCGCAACTCTTCACGCACTATGCGCGCAGAGCCGATATCCTCACCGACGTCAACGATTATCAGCCCGTCCTTGCCGACGATCATAATTGTATTGGCAAGACCCCAACCGACCGCCGAATAGACGTTGTCCGATATCCTGTAGATTTTCTTGCGGAAGTGCTCCGTATGCTCCCTCAACTCCGGGTGGATGGAAGGTCGGACCTGCTCGAGTTCGCGCGAATCGACGCCGAACGGAATGACGATTGTCGCCAATAACATTGCGGCCCACTTCGCGGATTGCCAGGAGTGCGTACGCATCATAACCACGGACCTTTCTGGACAGACCTTTTTGCAGGGTACAGCAGTGCTGCCGGCGAGATCCGGATAGTCGGGTATCGTCAAACCCCGCTTATGTTGTGATCTGTTCAAACGCCACCCCCGCCAACCGATTTGGAAATGAAATTCTGGAAGTGCTCGCCGGCGCTGGGGAACCGCGCAGCCAGCGGCAACGATGACAGTTGCTTCCAGTCGAGGTGATCGTCTTCCAATGCGATCGCTGCGGTCGTTCGCATGCCGGCGCGGCCGACCATGCCGCCGCCGGCCACGACGATCTCGCCGCTGACCTGACCGGAAGCGAGCCACGCAAGGACGGGCGCGACGGCATCCGGGACCATGCGTTCCGCAATCGCGGGCGGCAGGTGATCGGCCGTCATCTGCGTCGTCGCGTAGGGTGAGATCGCGTTGACGCTGACGTTCTTGCGCGCACCTTCGATACTCAGGGAATACATGAGTCCGAGGACGGCGGCCTTGGACGCGGAATACGCGGGAAGGCCGAACTCGCCAAACAGCCCCGCCGAGGATGTGCTGACGACAATACTGCCGCGCTGCGCGTCGCACATGTGACGGAAAACCGGGTGCACGACGTTGACGGTTCCCGTGAGGTTGATGTCGAGCACCTCCTTGATGCCGGCCAGAGTTTGTTTCCGGAAACTGCTGTTCTCGATGACACCCGCATTGGCCACGAGGCAATCGAGCCGGCCGAAATGCGAGAGCGCCGCGGAGAGAAGGCGATCGCCGACCTCGCTATCCTCGACCGAACCGTAGTCGGCAATGGCGCGACCGCCCTTGCCGACGATCTCGGCGACGACACGATCGGCGGACGACTCGGCTTCCCCTGCGTGCGTCCTGTTGTTGACGACGATGCGCGCGCCAAGCCCGGCCAGGTGCAGCGCATAGGCGCGACCCAGGCCCTTGCCGGCACCGGTGATCGCCACGACCTTGTTCGCATAGTTGATTGCCACTGATGTTCTCCCAGGGATTGAGTTTCTAACCGCGATCGGTCCCGGCCCGGTCCGGATTACGATTGACGCTGGCGCTTACGATGACCTCGCTGGCACCCCCCGCGACAATCCAACAGTTCTCTTCATGGAGCGGTGCTTGCAGGGAATCTTGTCTGCACAATGCGGAAGCGGTTGGCGACGAACGCGAGATCCGAGAGGCAGGCATTGCCGGCCGGATTCAGGCCGGTGACATGGAAGTCGGAATACGCGGCGGCGAAATTGATCGGCATGCCGATCAGATTACAGGACAGCGACGCACCGGCGGAATGATAGGCATCTTCCGCCCGTTCGAGAAACCCGTCGTCGCTCGAGTACACGTGCGACGTGATCGCACCGTGCTCGCGCACGTCTTCTGTCGCGCGCGCGAGGCCGTGTTCGGCATCGTCGCAGGCGATCACGAAAGAAATCGGCCCGAAATGCTCCTGGCCGTACAGCTCCTTGTCGCTTGCTTCGACCGCGAGCATGAGCGGTGTCGCCGTGCGTGCGCCGGCATAGTCCGGATGCGCATACCTGCCGGACTCGCGAATAATGCGGCCCCGGCTGTTCGCCTTCGCCGTCATCGCGTCGATGGATTTGTAGATCCCTTCGTCGACGAGCGTGCCGCACAGGAAAGCGGCAAGGCCGGCATTCCCGATGATGTTGTCGACGGATCCCTTGAGCGTATCGCATACCTCGTCGAAGGAAACGTGACCGCGCTCTGTATCGATGCCGTCGCGCGGCACGAAGATATTCTGCACGCTCGTGCACATTTGCGCCGATGCCTGGCACAGCGAGTGCGCGACCGCATCGCACATGCCCTGGAAATTGTCGGTCGACTCGATGACGACGGAGTTGCAGCCTGCCGTCTCGGTATACACCAGTGCGTTCGGGCAGTTCTCCTCGATCCAGCGGCCGAATTTCGGCCCGCCGGTGAAGTCGATGATCGCCGTGTCCGGATGATGTAACAGCTCGATTGTGACGGGATCGTCGCGCTTGTCGGCCACCATCGTGACGAGGTTCGGATCCATGCCGTTCTCGACCAGGACCTCGCGCATCGTGCGCACGAACAACGCGACCGGCAGCGTCGTTTTGGGGTGCGGTTTGATGACGACCGGGTTACCGGTTGCGAGGTTTGCCATGATCGCCGGGTAGCCGTTCCATTGCGGAAAGGTCGCGCAGGTGACGACGACGGCCGTGCCGCGCGGCACAAGACGGAAGCGTTTGCGCAGGTGAATTTCCGGTGCGGCGCCGAAGCGCCGTTCCCAGTCTGCTTCTCCCGGGACGTCGGTCATGGCCTTGTAAGCGTAAGCGAGCGCTTCGAGCCCGCGGTCCAGCGCATTCGCGCCGCAACCGGCGAAAGCCATGATGAAACTTTGGCCGGCCGTGTGCACGGTCGCATGCGCGTTGAGGAACAGCGCGGCCGGCTGGCCGAGCCGGTCGAGCATTTCGAGACAGACGCCGACCCGATCTTCAACTGACAGGCGCCGCCAGCGTTGCTGCGCCTCGCGAGCGGCGGCGAAGGTGGCGTCGATGTCAACGCGCGGATAAGTGACACCGAGCGGCTCTTCGGTAAACGGCGAAATTTCCTCGCCGACGCGACCGTGTTCGCCGGGCAGGTCCATGTGGAGCGGCTTGCCGAGCATCTCGTCGAACGCTTTCTTCGCCGCGGCCGGGATCTCCTTGCCGTGAATCTTGCTGCTGGGCGACTCCTTGTACGCCGTCCACGCGTAGCGTTTTTCGCAGGCATCGAGTGCCTTTTCCAGAAACGGCTTGTGTCGCAGAAATAACTCGCTCATAAACCCTTCCAATGGACAGTCGTCGCCCGCCCCGAACGCCAGATAAAATGAATGACTAGTTACTTGTATAATTAGACTTATGAACGATATCATGCACAAATCGGCGGTCGCAAGACGCTTTCGCAGACGGCAGAGGAGCGATGCTTGGCTTCCTGCAATTCCACAAACTCGTCATACGCGCTGCACCGGCAACGGCGTGCGATCCGCTGACGCCTGATGTCAGCCCCGCTCGAGCATCTCGCGTTCCAGAAAAAACTGCAGCAAATGGCAATGGAGAGCGGCTTGCCGTTTTCGCAGCTTCGCAGGCGGGCGGCTGCGAGCCTTGACGAGATGCATGCAGCTCGCAACGGGCTCGCCATACGCATGTTCGGTCGACTGAGCCGCTTCATGTACAGCCGCGGCTACGATCCGCAGATCATTTACGACACGGACGAACTCGCTACCGTGCGGGAGCTCGCCGCGCGGCAGTCCGTCGTATATCTCGTCACCCACAAGACGTATCTCGATTTTTTCGTATTATTCGATTTTCTGCGCCGCCACGGCATCAATTCACCGTACATCTTCGGTGGCATCAATGTTGCTCTCGCGGGTTTGGCGACCCTCGCGCGACGCGCTGGCTGCATATTCATCCGGCGTACGTTTCGCGACGACAACGTCTACAAAGCGGTGCTGCAGCGCTACGTTGCATCGCTGCTCGAGGACGATCAGTCATTCACGTGGGCTATCGAGGGTACCCGTTCGCGCACCGGAAAACTCGTTCTGCCGAAACTCGGCCTGCTCAAGTACGTTGTCGATGCCAGCGAAAAGATCGCCGAATGCGCAATCACGTATATCCCCGTATGCGTCGCCTACGACCAGATCCCCGACATCATCGACATGTCGGCGCAGGAAGCCGGCGCCGAGAAGACGCCCGAGAGCGTCAAGTGGTTTCTGGGATACATCCGCAAGACAGGTGGGCATTTCGGCAACATCTATGTACGCTTCGGCGATGCCGTCACACTCGAGCAGACGCCCGACGCGCCCAGCCTGGCGGCGACACAGATACCGGCGGATCCGCATACGATAGAGATCGAGAAGCTGGCATTCGAAGTCTGCTATCGCATCAACGAGGTCACGCCGGTGACGGAAACGTCGCTCGCGCTGATGTCGCTGCTGTGCCAGGGCACAGAGACAGCGACGAAATTGCACGCCGATGTCGCCCTGTTGCAGCACTACATTCGTACACGCCAATCGTCGGCGCTGTTCCAGGCACCCAGCCGGGACATACCGCTGAATCTCGACGCGACGCTGGCGTCACTCGTCGACCACGGCATCGTCCATACGAACGAAACGTCGGACGGACTGACCTACAGCATCGAGAAAGGACGCTACCTCGTGGCCCTGTACTACAGCAACATGGCCGTGCATCACTTCGTCATCGCCGCGTTCACCGAGATCGGCCTGTTGTCGCTGAGCAAAAAGGCAGCCGCGAGCCGTGCTGATTTCGAGCACGAGATGTTGGCACTGCGCGAGCTGTTCAAGTTCGAGTTCTTCTTCGCGCGCAAGGACCGTTTCCGACAGCAATTCATCGAGGAACTGGCGTTCCTGGGTACGTCGTTCGACGAGCTCATCGAGCGCGGTGCGGATTTCGCCGCCGGGTTGTTGCGCGGGCAATTGCTGCTCGTCGCCGAGAGCGTGTTACGTCCCTACCTCGATGCCTACCACATCGTCGCAACGATGCTGCTCGAAGGGCCAGCCGACGTTGAAGCCGATCCTGCGACCTTTGTGCTTGCGTGCCAGCAACGCGGCCGCCAGAACATACTGACTGGCATAGACGGCAACCCGCACGTGGCGCCGCGTGCGTTGCTGACAAACGGCTATGAGCTCGCGAAGAATCGAGGCCTGCTACGTAACCACGCGGAGATCATGACGAAGCGGCAACGCTTCGCCGCCGAGATTGAGGCGGTTGCGGCAAAGCTCGACCAGCTCACGCGGCTCATAAACTGATCCGGTCATTGCAGCTGCTGGCGCGTATTTTTGCTTTAGTCGACGAGCTTGCGACCGCTCGAGAACGTGAGCCAGACGATCGTGCCGATGATGTTGGTCACGGCGACGACGACGAACACGGAATCGAAGCTGCCGGTGCGGTCGACGATCCAGCCCGTCAGGGCGACACCAACGATGCCGGGAATCGTACCGAAAGTGTTGGTGATTCCGACCAGGACATCGGCGTACTTGGGCGCGATGTCGAGATGGTTCGTACCGAAGCCGGGAATCGTGAACGCGGCCAGGCCCAGTGCGGCGCTCATGTACACGACCGCCACGGTTGCCGAACTGACGTCGCGGACGAGCAGCAGGAATACGGCGGTGCCCAGCAGGCCGATCGACTGCATGATCTTGCGTACGGCCGTCGTGCTGATGCCCTTCTTGAGCATCGTGTCAGCAATCCAGGCACTGACGTTGGTCATGAGAAACATGGTCAGCCACGGCGCGGCCGAATAGATGCCTGCGCCGCTGATGCTGAGCCCCTGCACATCCCGGAAATAGCTCGGCAACCAGGCCAGGAAAATGTACAGCACCCAGTTGCTGCAGAAGTGATTGACGATCAGCGCCCAGAAAGCGCCGAGCCGGATGAACTGGCCCCACGGAACCGGTTTGCGTTCGACCGTTTGCGGGGCGCCTGCCGCGATCAGCTGTCGTTCGGCGTCGGATATTCCCGGATGCTCCGCCGGGCTTTCGTGAATGAGCAAATACCAGGCTGCCGCCCACACAAAGCCAAGCATGCCGAAGCCGTAAAAGGCCGCCGGCCAGCCGTAGTTCGTGACGATCCAGCCCGTCGTCATCAACGCGAACAGCGTTCCTATCGGGATACCGCTCATCAGGAGTGCAATGGCGCGCGATCGCTCCACCGGCGGAAACCACTTGCTTAGAATTCCGTAGCCGGCGGGAAACGTCGCGGCTTCGCCCAGCCCGAGGGCGATCCGTGCAGCAATGAGCAACGGAAACGACGCGTACGCGGCCAGCGGCGTGATAATCGTAAACAGCGACCACCAGACCACGGCGAACCCCAGCACGCGTTTGGTGCCGAAGCGATTGGCGGCCCAACCCGCGGCGGCGAGTGTCAGGATGTAGCCGATGAAAAACGACGACAGGACCACACCCTTGGTGGTGTCCGACCAGCCGAACTGATCCTGCATCGCGATCGCCGCGACCGAGATATTGACGCGGTCGATGTAACAGACGAACACCGCGAGGAAACCCATCGCCGCGACGGTGTAGCGCTTGGGCCAGCGGGATTTGCTATCGCCCGTTTTAACCGGACCGTCCAGCTTGCTTCATCCGCATCGGACAGTTCCCCCCTGCACCTTGTGAATCGATCTGACCAGGCGACCGTCACGGGCCGCACGAGCAGGCGTCGCCAGGTGACGACTTGCCACAACGATACCTGAATTGCTCAGCCGCCGCTCTCGATACATCCCCCGGGGTTCCAGAACGATATCGCTATTCCAAAGCTTTCTTACAAGCACATCGCGATAGAAACGTAACAGGCAGTTACCCGAATCCTTCGTAGCCTTGATGACGCCGTCTGTGCCGGTTTCCACGGAAGTGCATGTACCCTGTGATCTCCTGTGTCATGACTGGCGGTTCCATCAATGTCAGAATATGCAGGTATCGCAATTCTGTCGCCCAGTGGAGCAAGGCATGGAGTTCAAGGACTACTACAGCGTTATGGGTGTCGAACGGGATGCCAGCCAGGATGACATCAAACGCGCATACCGAAAACTTGCGCGCAGGTATCATCCAGACGTCAACAAGGAAGCCGACGCCGAAGCGCGCTTCAAAGAACTCGGTGAGGCCTATGCAGTGCTCAAGGATCCGGAAAAGCGCGCTGCCTATGATCAGCTCGGGGCCGACTGGAAAGCCGGTCAGGACTTTCAGCCGCCACCGAACTGGGACGCCGGATTCGAATTCAGCGGTGGCGGCTTCAGCAGTGGCGACGCCAGGGCCTACAGTGATTTCTTCGAAACATTATTCGGCCGTGATTTCCGATCGGCAGAGGGCGCTCGACAGCATGCCGGTATGCGCGCGCGCGGCGAGGATCATCATGCCAAGGTGCTGATCGATCTGGAGGATGCCTACCAGGGCGCCACGCGCAGCTTCTCGCTGCGTGCGCCGGGCGTTGATGCCAAGGGACACCTGGTGTCGAAGCAACGCACCCTGAATGTCAAAATTCCCAAGGGCGTGAAGCAGGGGCAAAGAATTCGCCTGTCCGGGCAGGGTTCGCCAGGCCTGGGTCAGGGTGAGCCCGGTGACCTGTACCTGGAAATCGAATTCAAGCCACACAGCCTGTTCAGCGTCGAAGGCCGTGATGTGTTTCTCGAGCTGCCGGTAACGCCATGGGAGGCAGCGCTCGGTGCAACCGTCAAGGTACCAACACCGGGTGGCCCGGTCGATCTGAAGATTCCCGCAGGGACGACGGCGCGACGCAAGCTGCGCCTGAAGAAGCGTGGCATCCCCGGCGAACCACCCGGAGATCTCTACGTAACCGTGACTATTACCTTGCCCCCGGCAGACAGCGATGCCGCGCGCGAGCTATACCGCAATATGCAGCAAGACCTCGCCTATAACCCGCGCAGCAAGATGGGAGTGTAGACAGCCATGAATCAGAAGACACTGGTCGGCGTGTTGCTT
>JAHHOT010000056.1 GCA_018677555.1 Gammaproteobacteria bacterium
GTATACGCCTGTGCTGAAGGAGCGCGATGCGGAAGGTCAATGGCGGCGGGTACCCTGGGAACTGGCCGGGCAATCGTATGACGCCGACTGGCGGGTTTTTGCCCGTTCGGCCGCCGATTCCAAGGGCCCGATGACGCAATTCCTCGTGGCGCTGGACATCCTGGCCGCGGCCGGCGTGCAGACCGGATTCAATCTCAAGGTCATCGTGGACACCGAGGAAGAAAAAGGCTCGCCCAACCTTGCCGCCACGGTCCGTGAACACGCGGAATTGCTCGCCGCGGACATGCTCCTGATCTTCGATGGGCCGCCGCATGCGTCGAACGGACCCACCGTCAGTTTTGGCGCTCGCGGAATTGCCCAGGTAACGCTGACAGCGTATGGACCGCGCGTGCCACAACACAGCGGGCATTACGGCAACTTTATTCCGAATCCCGTATTTCACCTCTCGCGCATACTCGCGTCGCTGAAAGACGCGCAGGGGCGCGTAATGCTACCCGGATTCTATGACGGCATTACGCTGGACGCTGCCACGCGAAACTACCTGGCCGCGGTTCCGGACGACGAGGCGGCCATACTGGCGACCAACGGTCTGGCACGCTCAGAGGCGGTCGCCCCCACATTGCAGCAGGCGCTGCAGTTTCCGTCGCTCAACGTACGCGGTCTTGCCGCCGCCTGGGTCGGCGACGAGGCGCGCACGATCATTCCGGCAACGGCGACGGCCGAAATAGACATCCGCCTCGTCAAGGAATCCGACCCACGGCGGCTCATTGGTCTGCTGCGGCAGCATATTGTTGAACTGGGTTTTTACGTGTCCGATGGCGAACCGGCCGAAGGCGAACGCAGCGAACATTTTCCCATCGTTTCGTTTGCGAGTTCGGTCAGCTACGCGGCCTTTCGCTCCGATTTCGACGCAGCGCCCGGACGGCTGGCTCGACGCGGTATGCGCCACTTGTTCGGCGAGGAGCCGATTCTCATTCGAACAATGGGCGGCTCGATTCCGATTTCGCCATTCGTCGAGACCCTGGCGGTGCCTGCGGCCATCGTGCCAACGGTCAACATCGACAACAATCAGCATAGCCCTAACGAAAACCTCCGGCTGGGGAACTTCGTCGAAGGCATTGCGATTCTTGTCAGCATTCTGAGCCAGCCTGCCGCAGAGCCATAAAACCTCGGGTCTTTTGTTCAATAACGCCTAATTGTTCCGCCAAATCTCGTATCGTAACGGGTCGGCCCGTTCGGCTGATATAACACGCGAAGGACTGCGAATTTGGCGCACCGGAAGCGGGCAAAAGCCCCCCTCAACAGGAAAAAACTGTCCGTCGAGGAATTTCTGCCACTCATGTTGAGCGCGGCAGCGGTGCTCGGTGTGTTGCCGTTCGCGATCATGCGCTTCATGAACAGCGAGATTGTGCTCGGGTTGCTGGATTCAATAATCGTCGTCGGGCTTGCAACACTCGCCTTCTACCTGTACCAGACCCGTCAGGTACGCATCGCCAGCCTCTGCATCTCCCTGGTGTGCGTCGCCGGCATGATCGCGACCGTGTACCTCAACGGGCCGGACCAGGTATTCTGGGCCTATCCGGCGATGGTTGCGGTGTTTTTCCTCGTGCGGCGCAACGAGGCCGTGATGATTACATCCGTTGCGACCGTCGCACTCATTCCCGCGCTGTTGCCAAGCCTGGACAACGTTCGCCTGGCCACGGTATTCATCACTATCGCCGTGAACATCGCATTCGCCTACGCATTTGCGACGGTAACCCGAAGCCAGCGCGATTCGCTGATGCGGCTTGCGACGAAAGACCCGCTGACCGGTGTCGGCAACCGGCGGGCACTCGCCGAAAAGCTCGACTCGATCGTGATCGGCAGTATCCGTATGAACGCGCCGGCCTCGCTGTTGCTGATAGACCTGGATCACTTCAAGACTGTCAACGACACGCACGGCCATGCGGTCGGGGACCAGATCCTCATCAGCCTGACCAAAATCATCAACCTGCGAATTCGCGTTACCGACGGGCTCTATCGCATCGGCGGGGAGGAATTCGTCGTCGTGGTCGAAGGTCAGGATATCGAGCAGGCGCGCCGGCTGGCCGAGCAACTGCGTACCCTCGTGCAGGCCAACGAGCTGGCGCCGCACAGTGCCGTCACCGTATCGATCGGCGTGGCGCAGCTGCAGACCGGTGAGACCGGCGAGACCTGGCTCAATCGCGCGGACGATGCCCTGTATACCGCCAAGCGGGCCGGCCGGAATCTTACCCGCCTTGCCGCCTGACGGGCTGGCGCCCGGCCCCGGCCCTTCCAATCGGTCAAATCAACACCACATCGTTGCGATCGTTGAAAAAATGTGGGTTCGAGCGCTGGTTTCCGGGCAGTTCCGCCGGTATCATGCGCGCCCGACTGCCGACAGCCGCCATATCCAGCCTCACCCGGGCGGCCGAGGGGCAACGACAGCGGTAAGTATCGGACGAATTTTTTCCAGGGCCGGCGCCTGTGCAGCCGCTGCAGCAGCCGCTACAAGCCCATGACATCAAGCTGAAGCCACGAAATGAAAGACTTAAGCGTATACAGAAATATTGGCATCTTTGCCCACGTGGATGCGGGCAAGACCACGACCACCGAGCGCATCCTGAAGCTCACCGGCAAAATCCACAAGATCGGCGAAGTACATGACGGTGCCGCGACTACGGATTTCATGGACCAGGAACAGGAGCGTGGTATTACGATCCAGTCCGCAGCCACCAGCTGCGAATGGGACGGGCATCGCCTCAATATCATCGACACTCCCGGACACGTGGACTTCACGATCGAGGTCTATCGCTCACTGAAAGTGCTCGACGGCGGGGTGGGCGTATTCTGCGGCTCCGGCGGCGTTGAGCCACAGTCGGAAACGAACTGGCGCTATGCGAACGATTCCGAGGTGGCGCGCATTATTTTCGTCAACAAGCTGGACCGCATCGGCGCCGATTTCCTGCGCGTGGTGCAGCAGATCAAGGACGTACTGGGCGCCAACGCGCTGGTCATGACGCTGCCGATCGGCATCGAAGACAACTTCAGCGGCGTCGTCGACCTGCTCACCCGCAAGGCCTGGGTGTGGGACGACTCCGGCGATCCAACAGCGTTCGAGATCACCGAGCCGCCCGCCGAAATGGCGGACCAGATAGAGGAATGGCGTGAAAAGCTGATCGAGACCGCGCTGGAACAGGACGACGACCTGCTCGAAGCCTACCTGGAGGGCAACGAGCCGTCGGTGGATGACATCAAGCGTTGTGTCCGCAAGGGCACGATCGCGCTCGACTTTTTCCCGACCTACTGCGGATCTGCGTTTAAAAACAAAGGTGTACAAAACGTTCTTAATGCAGTGGTTGACTTTCTGCCTGACCCGACCCAGGTCAAACCGCAGCCGGAAATCGACCTCGAGGGCAATGAAACCGGCGGCACCGCGGTGGTGGATCCGTCGCAGCCGCTGCGCGCGCTCGCCTTCAAGATCATGGACGACCGTTACGGTGCGCTGACCTTTACCCGCATCTACTCGGGCAAGATCAAGAAGGGCGACAACGTGCTCAATACGTTCACGGGCAAGACCGAACGAATCGGCCGTATCGTCGAGATGCACGCCGACTCGCGCGAGGAACTGGACGTCGCCCAGGCGGGCGACATCGTCGCACTGCTGGGCATGAAGAACACGCGCACCGGCCACACGCTGGCGGATGCCGATAATCCGGCCACGCTCGAACCGATGGTATTCCCGGACCCGGTAATCTCGATCGCGGTAACCCCGAAAGACAAGGCGGCCACGGAAAAGATGGGCGTTGCCCTCAACAAGATGGTGCAGGAGGATCCGTCCTTCCAGGTCGCCACCGACGAAGACTCCGGCGAAACCCTGATCAAGGGTATGGGCGAACTGCACCTCGACATCAAGGTCGACATCCTGCGCCGGACGCACGGCGTCGACGTGTCGATGGGCAAGCCGCAGGTAGCCTACCGGGAGACGATCACGCAAACCGTCGACGACTCGTATACCCACAAGAAGCAGACGGGCGGCTCGGGCCAGTTTGCGAAAATGGACTACCAGATCGAACCGGGCGAAGCCAACAGCGGCTACCAGTTCGAGTCAAAGGTAACGGGCGGCAATATCCCGCGCGAGTACTGGTCTGCGATCGAAAAAGCGTTCCAGGTCAGCATGGCCGAAGGCACGCTCGCCGGTTATCCGTTGCTGGACGTCAAGTTCACGTTGCTCGACGGCGCTTTCCACGCGGTCGACTCGTCGGCGATGGCGTTCGAGATTGCAACCAAGAACGCCTACCGGCAGACGGTCCCAAAGGCCGGACCCCAGTTGCTGGAGCCGATCATGCAGGTCGACGTTTTCACGCCGGAAGAGCATGTGGGTGACGTCATTGGCGACCTCAATCGCCGTCGCGGCATGATCAAGTCGCAGGAGTCCGGCCCGACGGGCACGCGTGTTCGAGCGGAATGTCCGCTGGGCGAAATGTTCGGCTACATCGGGCATTTGCGCACGATGACCTCCGGGCGTGGCCAGTTCGGCATGGAGTTTGCGCACTACGCACCCTGCCCGGCCAACGTGGCGGAAGAGGTCATCAAGGAAGCGCAGGAACGCAAGGCCAACAAGTAAGGCAATCGTACGTCAACAGGGGCCTGGCCTGCTTGCGGCCAGGCCTTTTTTATTGCGTGCTAGTATCCCCGGCACTATCAGGTCGATGAACGGGACAATGAAT
Organism: Gammaproteobacteria bacterium; assembly: GCA_018677555.1. Classification (GTDB taxonomy): domain Bacteria; phylum Pseudomonadota; class Gammaproteobacteria; order Steroidobacterales; family Woeseiaceae; genus JAHHOT01. The sequence continues at coordinate 4,731 of JAHHOT010000056.1, forward strand.
AACGATATTGCCCGGCCTATTACCGCGCAGCTTATTGTGCTCGGACTCGTTTTCGCCGCGATCGACGCAGAAGCAAGCTACGCGATCTACGTCGGCAAAAACCTGACGGTGGACGGCAGCGTGCTGATCGGCGGCTCCGGCGACGAGGTGTCTAGCCACTGGCTGGAAGTGGTTCCGGCACGCGATCACGACAGCGGTACCACCGTTACCGTCGGCGTCGACGGTGCGGCGAACATGCCGGGCCGCTTCATCGAGATTCCGCAGGCGTCGAGAACGCACCGATACCTGACGATGAATTACTCCGAGTATGAGGGTTTTCCGCCACCGTTAACGAACGGCGGACTGAACGAGCACAATGTCGCGGCCCGCGATGTGTGGTCGCCGTCCCGCGACGAACTGATCGCCATGACGCCGGACCCGCAAACCGGTCCCAACTACAGCGATTTATCGAGAATCGTGATGCAGCGTGCGACCAGCGCGCGTGAAGCGGTGGAAATCCTCGGCAAGCTCATCGATGAGTACGGATACTCGACCTACGGCGGCAACTCGCACATGTTCGCGGACCCCGACGAAGGCTGGGTCTTCATCAACTACGCCGGCGGCCGCCGACTCTGGATCGCGGAGCGGCTCGGTCCGGATGACATACGCATGTCATATCCGGGCTATATCCATGAGGTGCCGCTCGACTACCGGCAACATCCGGACTTCATGGGGTCGGAAAATTTTGTCGATTTCGCCGTTGCGCAAGGGTGGTTCGACCCCCAGGCCGGCGTACCGTTCGTCGCCAGCTCCGTGTATGGCAACAACCCGCCACGCTATCCACGCGACGAGATCGAGCAGGAGCTGCGCCGGGCCGCGCCGATTGATTTGCGACGCATGCTGGATGTCGTGCGCGACGTCCGCATCTCGAAAGACAGCACCGGTTACGGGCAGGTTGCGAGTCTCCGTCATGGCGTCCGACCCGAGTTACGCACGCTCTGGATTGCGCCGACCGCGTCGGTGACGGCGCCGTTTGTTCCCTATCGCATCGGCGTTCAGCACGTCAGGCCGGAATACGGCAAGCACCGTTACCTGACCAAAGGCGAGGCCACACGCTTTGTCACTCGTGACTGGCAGATCCGCGAGGCAACCGAATTTGCCGGGCGCACGTTCAAACGGCTGCTTTACTTTGCCTGCGATCACCCCGGCATCTTCTATCCCGAGGTAAGAGAAGCGCTGACCGCATTCGAGG
>JAHHOT010000168.1 GCA_018677555.1 Gammaproteobacteria bacterium
ATGTAATTACCGGTCAGCGTATTGACGGAAGAGCCGCTGACGGCAATGCCGTCGCCGTCGGTCGATGCCAGTTCGTGGTCGCGAATCTCGTTGCCTTCGACGGTCCAGCCTGTCGATCCGTTCGACAAGAAGATTCCCCGGTGATTGAAACCGACCAGGTTGTCGCGAATCGTGCCGTTGTCGCCGCCCACGGACTCGACACCGTGGTAATTGCGTAACGCAGCGCCCGGATCGGTGAACGAGGTGGCAGTCGAGCCAAGCACGTTTTCCTCGATCAGGGCGCCATTGAAATTGTTGTCGATGATGATCGCGCCCTCGCCATCGCCCGTGCCGAAACCGAGGATGGCCACGCCGCGAATCGTGGCGTTGTTCGCCTGCTCCTGCAGCCCGATGAGCAGGCCGTTGCCGTCGCGGATTTCAACCTCCGGTCCGGCAACCTGCGAGAGTGGCAGCGCGTCGACGCCGACCGTTCCGCCAATGCCGAGCGTCACCGGGTTCGTATTGCCACGATTCGTCGTCTGGGTCGTGCCATCAACGGTGACGCCATTGCGGGTGATCGGCGGCAGCGCCGTCGTCATCGTGAAGACGGCGACGCCTCCGGTGAAGCCCGGGTCGGCGGGCGGGACGCTGAACGCGATCGTATGTGGCCCGCCCGTCGCGTTCGCGGCGACGATGGCCTCGTGCAGCGAGCAATCGGCGTCGCAACTGCCATCGTTCGTGTCGGCGGTTTTCGTGACCGTGAATGTTGCAGCACTGGCGGTTGTGACGGTAGCAAGACAGATCAGCAATGCGCCGATGGCAGAACGCATAAACTGCGCGCATCGCGACAGCATTGTTGGAACGCGATCTGTTGGCGAGGAGGAAAGCGCAAACGCCGGATTTGCATCCGGCGCGTCAGCAGATTGAAGTTGTGATCGTGTTTCAGAGTCCATTCTGTAATCTGTCGACCTGACGCCGCTCACCCTTCCCAGTAACAATCAATTGATCACTGAATGACCCGTTCACGCATGGGTGCGCGAAACAAGCGACGGTACCTCGAAAATGCCCGGGCTCCGCATCGGGAGCGAAGGCATAACTTATTGACTTTCGGTGAAAAAGGCGTCGATTTATGTCACACAAATTGGCCCCGGCCCGGCCCGACCTGTGACCCGTTTCTCGTTTTCGGACGGATGTGTCCTGTCGGGGACGATTCGGGCGCTTTTTCGGGCATTTTTCGGCGGTTTTCGCGGCGCGCCGCCCGCCGTCGAGCCAATGGCCGGATCGTGCCGGGCGACGGTCGCGAAGCGGCTGCCGGGCGGCGAAATGGGGCTACCTGCCCGCCGCCCCGGAACGTCCGGTAGCGGATTCCGATACAAATCAGATCGCGGTTGCGAAAGCTGAACTCCCTGCTCAGAATGCGGCCAAAGTCTGGAGTCCGGCACTGAAAATCAAAAGCGATGACTCAACGCATGCTGCAAACCCTGGGTAAAACACTGCGCCGCCTGATGCTCCTGTCGCTCATCGCCTGCGCGGCGGGCTGCGCACAGAAGTTCACCGTCAAACCATTGCCGAACTTCGTCGATGCCGCGATCAAACCGGGCGACAAGGTCGAGGTAACGACCTACGGCGGCGAATCCTGGAAGTTTGAAGTCACCGGGGTCACGAAAACCGCGTTGCACGGCAGGGAGCACAAAGTGCGCCTGGTCGAGATCGCGGATCTCAAGAAGATCGCACGCAAGCGACCGCCTTCACCCTGTGGCGGCGAAAAGGAGTTGGGTTGCTCCGTGCCGATCCTGATTTCCATGGCGAGCAACGAACACGCGCATTACCGTGAGCGCTTCTACGATGCCTGCGCACAGCACGACTATTGCTACCGCCACGGTTCGGCGACCTACGGCCTCGATCGTGACGACTGCGACGAGGAATTTCTCGTCAACATGCAGAACAGCTGCCCCAACCAGACCACCTCGGTTTTCGGTACGGTCGTCGAAATCATGGGTAACAGTATCGATTCCAGCTTCACCTGCATGCGTATCGCGAACGATTTCTACACCGCCGCACGCGACTTTGGCGAGAAGCACTTCGAAGCCAAAGGGAGCAGCTATTGCGAGTACAACGGCCCGCCGGGCCGCAGCGCATTGATTCCGCCCACGCGATGAATTTTTAACATCGACTGCGCGCATTGCGGTCTGAGCGTATAAATACAGCGTAAATCAGTCGTCAGCAGCTAGAATGAGCGGTACGACCAGCGTCGTGGCACCATCATGCGCCCATTGACAGCAATCCTGCTTGTACTGCTGACGTCGTCCCTGGCCAGTACCGCCAATGGCCAGGAGACGTTTGTCGAGCTGCGCAATGCAATGGCTACGGCGAGCAACCTGCCGGAGCAACGCAGGATAGTAGCGCGCATGCACGAGCTGTTACGACAGGGCGCCGTTCCGCCGGCCCAGGTCGGCACGATGATCTACGGGTTGGCCCGCAAACCGGTGTTTGCGGAGGACGCGACGATAACGTTGCTGCTGGAGCTGATCGAGACCCCGGGCACGGCAGAAGCCGCCACCACGGCGATCGCATACCAGTTCCGTACGGGTTCTCTCGGCGACAGTGCCGGCAAAGCATTCGCTGACGCTTTGCGCATCTATCACCGGCAGCAGGGGCTTTCCGATGCGGCGATCACCAATCTGCAGAGCGCACTCAGCCGGGACGCCCCGCCGCAGAACCGCGCGTACGCTCTGCAGATTCTGCAGGAGCGGCCGCAGCAAGGAGACGGGCGGGACCGCTTTCTCAACAGCGTCGCGAACCTGCTCGATCCTGACGTGACTGCCGGGGAAAAGCTGGTTGCCATCGGGGTTCTTGCCACGGCGGCCGCAAGCGGCGAGCTGCCACAAGATGCGAACAGGTCACTCTATCGGGTCGCAACGAGGGAACGCAATGCCGCTGTGCGCGTAGCCGCCTGGCCGATAGTCATGCAACCGAGAGTCGCGCAGAAAGTGTCAGATCGCGAACCGTATTTTTCCCTGGGCAGGGAACTCACCCGGCAGTTGAACGCACCGCCGCGGGGCTCGATACCCTCGTTCATCGAAGCGGACGAGCCTGTCCGCGAACAGGCCGTCGAATTGCTCAACGAATTCTGGCATCCCGACTATCCATCACTGTATGTGGATGCACTCATCACGCTGGTCGAAAAACACGGCTCTGCCGCCAGCGCGAACAAGCTCGTGGACATCCGGCGCGCCAACGGGCTGACCGGGCAGCAACTTGCAGCACTGGCGGGCGTCTCGTCCGACCGGCCGCATGTCGAGCAAGCGATTGAGGCCATCATCGTTCCGAGTCTCGCGCCGGGCTCGCTCGTCGGGCCACTTGCGGTCATCCAAAGCTCGGATGACCCTGCAGAACGGGCCGCAGCGACAAAACTGCTGTTCGAACAGCACCCGGAAGGCCCGGTGCCTGTCGCGATCGCAGAAGCCGCATACGCGGTCATGGCAGGCAGCAACGATTTCGACGCGGCAGCGGTTTCGCTGGTAGTGCGCGGTGACGAACCTTTTGCTGCACGCGAGGAGAAAATACTGCGCCTGGTTGATCGAACGCCGCGCAAACCCGGCGTCATCGTACAGGCGCTGCAGCAACTGCATGGCGATGTCGGCATCGACTTCCTGGTGCGTCGTTACGCCAATGACGATTCGATCGAAGAAACTTTTCGCGGCACGTTGCTCAACATGCTGTTCATGGATGTGCACGAGTCAGGGCGCATGGATGCGGAAACCACGGCGACTGTCACCGAGTTTGCGCTGACCGCCGACAATTACTTCAGTACGTCGATCGCGGTTCAGCTATTGCAGGCTACCGGTGCCGAAGTCCCGTGGTCGATCAGGGTCCGGCAAAAATCCTTTCGCTGGAGCGTACTGAGCTGGGTCGGTATCGTCGCACTTGTGGCCGGTTCCGCCGCCGGCCTTTATGTGCTGGTGCTGGTAGCATTGCCGGGGCGAAAAACCGGGCTGACCGGCGCTGCTCGCGCAAGCGGCTTTGTTGTGTGGCTGATACTCAGCTTGCTATTTGTCGGCACCGCAGGCCTGGCGCTGCTTGGCTCTCTCGGACACACATCGACACCTTCGCCTGACCGGGCCATGCCCTATTACGCCGCGGTACTGGCGGTTGCCATCGCACTCGTCGTCGTCGCGATCGTTCTGCATCGCCGCCGCTCATCGGGGGCCGGTGTCGACCCTGCTGCGGCAAGGATTTAGCACTCGGCGTCACGGGTTCACAACAATCCCGTCGTGGACGAATCATGCGTCGGGGCTGATGGAGGTGTTACGCGACTCCATATCCTTCCGTAACCACGCAACTATGTGATCACGGGTGACCACATAGTCCGGCGTCAGCAGCAGCAATCATTCAAGCGCATTGATTCGCAGTAAATCTCTACTAAACTTGTTGAAAACAAGCCTATTTTCCGGGGACCACATACCAGGCTCCATTCAGGCGATCGACGTCTAACACTCGGCCGGTCCGAAAAATCCAACATCACAGACCGATCGCCGTATTTCATAGTTGAGGGGTTCGCTATGAATACTGTTAGGACTCTTGCGACTCATCGTTGCGGAGGCGGTTTTGTCACCGCCTTGCTGTTGGCGCTGCTGTACTCGAGCGCATACGCATCCAGCAATGCTGTCGGCATCATCTACGGAAAAGCGATCGACGAGCAGGGCACCGCTCTCCCCGATGTCCTTGTCGAAATACAGAACCGCAGCACGGGTATCACACGACACGCAACGAGCGATGATGAAGGTCGTTTTCGTTTTCCGTCAGTAACAGTAGGCGATTATACGGTCCGTGCGTTACGCGATGGATACTTCGAAGAAACCATCGAAGACGTGCGCGTGAACTTGAGCAAAGCACGCAGCCTGTCATTTGTTCTTTACGAGACAGAACCCGGTCAGACAATAGAAGAGATCGAAGTCGTTGGTCATCGTTACTCGCGTGTCGACCTCGCGTCGACGGACTCATCGACGACAATTACCCACGAAGCCATCGAGCAGATGCCACTCGGCCGCAGTACCACCTCCGTTGCATTGCTAACGCCGGGTACCCAGCAAGGCGATTCGGCGTTCGGTGCGCTGGCATCTTTCGGCGGCGCCTCCGTGGCGGAGAATGCCTACTACATAAACGGAATGAACGTTACCGATTTTCGGAATGGACTCGGATTCAGTTTCGCACCGTTTGAGTTCTACGACGAGTACGAGGTTAAATCCGGCGGCTATTCCGCCGAGTTCGGGCGCTCAATCGGTGGTGTCGTCAATGCAGTAACGAAAAGCGGAGGCAATGACTTTGAGTTCGGTGGAGGCGTTCTGTATACACCCGATTCACTTTGGCAGAAACCGCCAAACGTATATCTTCCAGATGGCTCTCTCGATACCAACAACAAGGACGATGAAAATTCGTCTGTACGTCCCTATATTTTCGCAAGCGGTCCCATCATCCGGGACAGAGCGTTTTTCTACGCGCAGTACGCACCGAATCGCATCACCAATACCTTCGCTGGGACTTCCAGCCTGACCAGGACCGTAAACGACAACCCATACTGGGGATTGAAGCTCGATTTTTGGCTAACCGGAAATCATTTGCTGGAGCTAAGCGGCTTCTCGGATATCCGTGAAGGCAAAAGCAGGAATTTCGATTACGATTACGAGACCAGAACAGTTGGCGTTGATCGTGGTGTAAGAAACTTTAAGGTTGGTGGCGTCACCGGCGTCGCCAGGTACACCGGTTACCTGACAGAGTCATTGTCGGTATCCGGCCTCGTTGGCGTAAACGAAGTCGAAGACAATGACTGGAGCGATTTCGACGACGAGCCGGTGATCATCGATTTTCGGAGTGTCCCGTCAATCGGGCTGGGGAACTGGGCGAATTTCCGGCCGGGAGAATCGAACGACAAGCGACGAGTCTATCGCTTCGACCTGGAATGGCAGCTCGGCGACCACAATATTCGTGCGGGATTCGATAGTGAATCAAACACCTCGTACGACCTGGTCACCTACTCGGGCGGCGAATACTGGGCGTACGACCGCTTTTCCACCGGGGATCCGGTTCCTGATGGACTGGGTAGCATGGTGCCTCCCGGCGTTACCGACGTAGCCATTCGTTTTCTTTGGGACAACGGCGGCTCGTTTGACCTCGATTCGAAGGCTGTTTACCTGCAAGACTTCTGGCGGGTTTCCGACGACCTGACACTTAGCCTGGGATTACGTCATGAGCAGTTTGCGAACCGCAATGCTAATGGCGAAACGTTTCTGAAAATCGAGGAACAATGGGCTCCCAGACTTGGCATGGCCTGGGATTTCCGTGGTACCGGAGAATCGAAGCTGTTCGCGACGGCCGGACGCTATCATCTGCCGATGCCAACAACGGTAAACATCCGCCTTGCCGGCGGAGAATTCTACTCTGAGGAGTGGTATCCGTTGCTCGACCTGAACCCCGACGACACACCAGTCATCGGCGAACAATTCGGCGGCGCCGTTTTCTCTGACGGTACCGTGCCGGAAACGGGGTCCGCTGTAGACGCAAACATCGAGCCGATGTACCAGGACGAATTCATACTCGGTTACGTTACGGAAATCTGGGATAAATTCAATGTTGGAATTCGCGGTGTTTACAGGACCCTCGGGCGGGCGATCGAGGATACCGAGGCTAGCCCTGTCCTGAATGAATACGCTTCAAGGAATGGCTTCGACAATTTCTTTGCGCCACCATTTACGGCTTACATTCTTACCAACCCGGGTTATCCGATGACTGTCTTTATAGACATGGACTTCGATGGTGTTCCAGAAGAGGTCAATCTATCGCCGGACGACCTCGGTCTACCCAAAGCCTCGCGCAACTACCGTGCTCTCGAGCTGTTTTTTGAACGTCGTTTGCTGGACGGTCTCTTCTATCACATCTCCTATACGCTCTCTGAAAGTAAAGGAAATAATGAGGGCTACGTGCGCAGTGACAATGGACAACCGGAACCAGCCTTCACAACCAACTTCGACTATGCGGCTCTGACGGATGGCTTTTATGGATACCTGCCGAACGACAGGCGTCATTCGGTGAAAGCTTACGGTTCCTGGGAGTTTGTCGAGAACTGGCGACTGGGATTCAATGCGTATTGGGTTTCGGGACGACCGATAAATGCCTTCGGCATTCACCCAACCGATTTGTTGTCTTCGTTTTACGGCGCCGAATCACACTACCGCGATGGAGAACTTGTGCCGCGTGGTTCCGACGGGCGAACGGAGTCAATATCGAACCTCGACGTTTCTCTTCAGTATCAAAAAGATCTCGGCAGTCGCGCCAGTTTCAGAGCAACGTTGGAAGTATTCAATGTTTTTAATTCTGCTGGTGTATACGAGATAAACGAGCACACAGTTGACTTTTTCGGTCAGCCGGATCCAGCTTACGGTCTACCGCGCACATTCCAGGAGTCACGTTGGGCACGTTTCGGCCTACACGTGAACTATCGCTAGCCAGTTTTCGGAACGGCTTCCATGCCAGGCTGGTTCGTGTCAGGCCGCAAGTGCGTCCGCTGCCGACTGGTAGTTGTAACCGAGGTCGTGCGCGACGGCTTCGTGGTTAATGTGACCTGCGTGTACGTTGAGGCCATTCGCCAGGTGCCGGTCGCGCGACAACGCGTCGCGCCAGCCGTAGTTAGCCAGATTCTTTACGAACGGCAGGGTTACGTTCGTCAGGGCAAACGTCGAGGTACGCGGCACCGCGCCCGGCATGTTGGTTACGCAGTAGTGCACGACACCGTCGACGACGTAAGTCGGGTCCGCGTGCGTCGTCGGCCGGCTGGTTTCGAAGCAGCCGCCCTGGTCGATGGAGATGTCGACCATGACCGCGCCGTCGCGCATGTGTTTGACGTGTTCGGCAGTTACCAGTTTCGGCGCGGCGGCGCCGGCGACTAGCACGGCGCCAACGACGAGGTCTGCATCGGTAACGTAGTGATCGATCGCCTGCTTCGTCGAATAAATCGTGCTCACACGTCCGGCATATATATTCTCTATCTCCCGCAGGCGCGGCACCGAACGATCGAGAATGGTTACTTCGGCGCCCAGTCCGACTGCCATGTCGGCGGCGTTCAGCCCCGCGACGCCACCGCCGATGACAACGACTTTTCCGGGCGCCACTCCGGGCACGCCGCCGAGTAATACACCGCGCCCGCCGTTCGCTTTCTGCAATGCAAACGCGCCAGCCTGGATGGACAGACGACCGGCAACCTCGCTCATGGGCGTGAGCAGGGGCAGCGAACCATCGTTCGCAGTAACCGTTTCATAGGCGATCGCCGTGGTCCCGGATTTTACGAGCGCTTCGGTTTGTTTCGGGTCGGCCGCAAGGTGCAGGTAGGTAAACAGGACCTGTTGATCGCTGAGCATCGCACACTCGTTCAGTTGCGGTTCTTTCACCTTGACGATCATGTCGGCACTTTCGAAGATCTTCGCTGGATCCTTCTCGATGCTCGCGCCCGCTTTCCTGTAGTCGTCATCGGTCATGCCGATTCCGGCGCCAGCGTTGCTTTCCACGACGACATCGTGCCCATCCGTGACCAATTCGAGGACACCAGCCGGTGTCATGCCTACGCGGAACTCGAGCGTCTTGATTTCCCTGGGTACACCGACTTTCATTATTTTCCCCTTATCGCGATGCCTGTCTTAGCAGAATACCGCGTTCGGGACGCAATACTGTTGCGGAATCGATGGTTTTTCGGGCCAAAAGTAGCATATTCTTGCTTCACCAAGCCTGAAAAGTACGATTTCTGCCATGAAACTGGACAAGTACGACAAGGACATCCTGAAGGCGCTGCAAAAGGACGGCCGCGTCAGCAATGTGCAGCTGGCCAACCGCGTAAACCTGTCGGAGTCGGCCTGCCTGCGGCGCGTTCGCGCACTCGAGGAAGAAGGATTGATCGAGCGTTACGCCGCGCTGCTCAACCAGAAACAGGCCGGCCTCTCCGGCAACGTGTTTGTGCATATTGCGCTGCATCGCGAGGAGCAAAGCGAGTTGGCCGCGTTCGAGAAGGCGGTGCAGAAAATCCCCGAGGTGATGGAGTGCTATCTCATGACCGGCGAGTTCGACTACCTGCTGCGCGTGGTCGTCTCCGACATGGCGGACTTCGAACGCCTGCACAACGAGGCGCTGACGCGCCTGCCCGGCGTCGCGCGGGTCAACTCCAGCGTCGCGATTCGTACCGTCAGGAAGACGACCGAGCTTCCGCTACAGTAGCTGCCGCCAACGTCTGGCGCCGGGAGTAAATGGGGACATTCCTGATTTCCGTTCGCGGAAGCCAGAAATGCCGTCATTCTCCGCATGGAAATCAGGAATGTCCCCATTTACCGCGCCAGCAGATCGAGCGCCGCTTCCAGCTGCGGGTCGCTGTCCAAACTCCTGTCGAGCGGATATTCGACCACGACGTCGGGCTCGATCCCCACGCCTTCCACTTTGCGACCGTCGAGCATGTACTCGGCGACGGACAGACACAGGAAGTACGGCAGCGAGCTGTCATTGAAGATACCCATGCCGGCGGAAAACGCGCCCGCCGTGGTTCTGCCGATCAACGGTGCGCGGCCAGCGCGTTGGAACAAATACGCGACACCCTCTTTGCCTGAGCGTGTGCCATCGTCGATCAGCACCGCCATCGGTCCCGCGAAGTACTTATCATTGTCCTGCTGCGGTGGCTCAAACGCCTGCACGCCGTCACGATTCACCACGGAAAACCTGAAATAGCCGGAACGGTCGGCGAAGAAGGGATCTGCGTATTCATACCACGCACCGCCAAAGCCACCCCGCAGGTCCAGCACCACAGCATCGCTTGCCATCAGGTGATCGGCGACGGATTCTCGGTAGGCCGCGAGGTGCGCCGCGCCGGTACCCGACCAAAGTCGAATGTAGCCAATACGCTTGCCGTTGCGGCTGAAGGTCTTTGCGCTATTGGCGATCGCGTTGGCCAGCGAGCGATTCGGATTCTCGCTGACCGGCGACACCGGGACTTCGAAGCGATCGGTATTGCGTCGAACCTCCAGTTTCACCGGTCCGGCGGCGGGGTTGAACGACAGGAACGGGTGGAACACTTCGCCGTTGGCGCGCACTACGACGTCACCGCGGCGTAGACCTGCCCGCTCCGCCGGGTAGCCGTTCAATGTCTCGCGCACAACGTAGTAGCCACCATCCGTGGCGAAAAACGCGCCGATGTGATTGATCGCCGGTTGATCGGGATCGCGGGTGCCGAACAGGGAGCGGAAGAAATAAAACTCCACCGAATGATTGTCATAGAAACGGGTATGCGAGACGCCCAGTTGTGCCAGGAATTCATTGATCAGCGGCGTTAGCGCGTAGACGTCGGCGACCTTCGCGGCGCGTTTTCGTAACGCGCCAAGTCTTTCCGCGGTGAAATGCGTCTCTGTGAGCGACGGGGGATAGACGTTTTCTCTGGCCTGTGACCAGACCTGGTCGAGGATCTCGCGAGGGGATTGCTGCCCGGACGCCGTCGTGGTCCCGAGGAGTAGTAAAAGAACGACGAGGAAAGCGTAATCAGGGACATTCCTGTTTTTCGCCAGCATCGCCAGAACCTGCCGCCACATCTCACGGAAAAACAGGAATGTCCCTATTTTGGTACGAATTCCTTTGGTTTGTCCGAACCGCCGGCGAAGAAAAACTTCTCCATCTCGGTCTCGAGAAACTTGCGCGCTTCGGGTTCGATCGGGGTCAGGCGGTATTCGTTGATCAGCATCGTCTGGTGGCCCAGCCATTGCTGCCACGCCTGCTTCGACACGTTTGCGTAGATCTTCTGGCCCAACTCGCCCGGGTAAGGTGCGAAGTCGAGCCCTTCGAGCTCCTGCTTCAGCAGGATGCAGTTTACTGTGCGTGTCATGTTGTTAACTCGTTGTCCATTGTTGGATCAGTTTCGCGACCGGTGCGGGCAGCCCGATCTGTGCGCCCTTGAGCGGGTCGTACCAGAGTGAATCCGCATTGTCGGCAACCTGGCCCGCCGAATCAACGAGACGCACCACCACCGGTGCGATATCCAGGTCGTAGTGGCTGAAACTGTGGCGCAACGTGTCCCAGCGATCGGTCTCCGCGGGATTCAGGGAGAGCCGGGTGTGGCACCAGGCGGCGACGTCCGCGCCTGTATCTATTTCGGGCAGGCTCCAGAGGCCGCCCCAGATGCCGCTGGGGGGCCGCCGCTCGAGAAACACGGCACCGTCGTGATGCGCGATGACCATTTGCGTTTGCCTGAGCGGTTTCGCCTTCTTCTCCTTCTTGCCCGGAACTTCATGCGTGCGGTCTTCGCGCAGTGCGATGCAGTCCGCATTCAACGGGCAGGCGACGCAGTCCGGACTCGAACGCGTGCAGATGGTCGCGCCGATGTCCATTATCGCCTGGGTGTAGTTCGCGACGCGTTTCTTCGGCGTGTTTTGCGTAGCGTATTCCCACAAGGTGTTCGCCACGCTGGTTTTGCCCGGCCAGCCCTCTACCGCGTAGTAACGCGCCAGCACGCGCTTCACGTTGCCGTCCAGTATCGGGAAGCGGCGGCCCGCGGACAGCGCGAGGATAGCGCCGGCCGTCGAGCGGCCGATGCCGGGCAACGCCATTACCTGGTCGAAGCGCCTCGGAAATTTCCCGGCGTGCCTGCTGCGTATCAGCTGCGCAGCTTCGTGCAGGTTACGGGCCCGTGCGTAGTAACCAAGGCCCGACCAGTGGTGCAACACGTCGTCCTCTTTTGCATTGGCCAGTGTCAGCACGTCAGGAAACGACTCCATGAAACGCTGGTAGTAGGGGATGACCGTGGCCACCTGCGTCTGCTGCAGCATGATCTCTGAAACCCAGACACGATAGGGCGTCGGGTCCCGCTGCCAGGGAAGGTCTTTGCGGCCATGTTCGTCGAACCACCGCAAGACACGGTGGGCAAAGCTGGTCGATGTTTTTACGGCGGCCACGACGGTCAGCGCCGGCTCATGCGATCAGAGCTCGGGCTCCCTGCCCTGCGCGAGTGCCTCGATACGATCGACCGCGTCGGCGCCGCCGCGGCGCAGCACCCGCTTGACGACGAACGGGCCGACGACCGGCGGAATCCAGAAATCCGGCTCCATCTCGAACGTGTATATGAGTAATGTGCCATCGCCGTCTTCTATGAACTGCCAGCGCTCGCGCGCGAACCTGAAGTTACTCAATTCCGGGTCGACGATGGCAACAATATCGCTGACCGGTGTCAACACCAGGTGCCCGGTGCGGATGTAGGACTTGCAGAACAACAGCACGCAACCTTCCATTCGGGTGTAGAAACGCGGCCTGCCGTGTTCGTCCGGCTCGATATTGCGCGCTTCGACGAACGTCGACGAAATCTTGTCGAAATGGTCGTAGTCGGTGAGTACGCGATAAAGCGATTCGGGATCCGCATCGAAATAGGTCTCGGAGCGAAGCTTGTAGCGCGACTCTTCCCTCTCGACGACAACGTCGCGAAGATCAGCCGCCGTCACCGGCGCCGACATCAACAGCGCGCCAAACACAGCTGCAAGCTGCAGTGTAGCTTTCCTTGTCATCACTGCGTCAGTCTCCGATAAGATCCTTTAGGGCGTCCTCCAGTGGGTTCTTCTTTTTCTTCTTCTTGTTGTTGTCTGGATCCGCGAGATTTGCCTCGGCATCCCCCTCTTCTTCATCTTTTTTACCGCCGCCGAATACGGATTCCAGCAGCTTGTCCTTCAAACGATCTTTCTCTTTTTCCACCGCGCGCTCGACTTCGCGGCGCAGCATGCCCTCTATGTCGATGCCGAACTTCGGTGCCGTCAATGGACCGGAGATTTTCAAGGGCACGACCGCCGCTGTGAAATCGGCGATCTCTGCGTCCGTCGCGGACGACATCAGCTCGGGTTTCTCGAGCACGTTGGCTTCCAGCGAATAATCGACGTTGCCGGCAGCGAAGTTCACGATGCCCGTCCCGGTGATGCGCATGAACGGCAGCTCGGCGATCAGGTTGTCACTCTGGAATATCCCGTCGACCACGCTGCCGCTTGTCACGACCTGGCTGAATTCCGTTTGCGCGGGCACTTTTGCTTCCGGCGGCGGTTCCTGGCGCAACAACGCACGAGCACGGCGCAGCTGATACCAGACGTCAACACCTTTCCACACACCGTCCTTCAGCTCGAAAGCGATGTTGCCGTCCAGGTCCTGACGTATTGCGTCGAGGTCCGCGCCACGGCCGGCCAGGACAAAGCTGCCGTTGATCGTACCGGCGACATTCGCCACGTCGAACATCGCCTGTACCAGCGGCGTAAGCTGTACGCCGACGACGTTTTCATTGACTGACAGCGTCGGCGTGTCCGTCGATGCGTCGATCTGCACGTCGCCCTTGTAGGCACCGTCGAACAGCTCCGCCGAGATCGGGTGCAGGCGCAATTTGCCCGCGGCGCTGTTGAGGCCGACCTCGACATTGTCGAACGTCATGCCGGACAGCAGCGCCTGCTGGAGCCTGAAGGTGCCGCGCGCGTTCAGCGCCCGGATCATGTCCACCGGTATGTCGATTGGCGCGGCTTCTTCATCGGCAACATCGACGTCGCCGGCAGGTGGCATGTAGTTGTCCACATTTATTGTGTCGGCAGCAAGGTCGAATCGCATTAGCCCGCCGTCTGCCATGG
>JAHHOT010000222.1 GCA_018677555.1 Gammaproteobacteria bacterium
CGTGTCTTGATGGAGGCGTTGTGGGATGCCGGTGCGACCGTTCGGGCATATGACCCGGAAGCGATGGATGAGACGCGGCGGCTGTACCCGGACGAGCAGAGGCTCGAGTTGTGTGAATCGGCATACAGTGCTGCCGACGGTGCCGACGCGCTTGTCATCATGACCGAGTGGCAGGAGTTTCGAAGCCCGGACTTCCAGTTGTTAAAGGAGAATCTCGCAGATGGCGTTATTTTTGATGGCCGCAACCTTTACGAACCGGATCTGTTGCGTGGATTCGGGCTCGTCTACTACGCGATCGGAAGAGGGCATGATATTTCAGTTACGCCGAAGTTCGGACGGCGCAAGGAAGACTTCGCTGCTTAACCGGCCATCGCACCGCCGCAAATTGATGCTAATCGCATGACACGCATTGTTCCGGTAATTCTATCTGGCGGTTCCGGCACACGATTGTGGCCGGCCTCGCGATCGATGTATCCGAAACAGTTGCTGCCACTCGTCGGAAATGAAACGATGCTGCAGCAGACGGCGCTTCGCGTTGCTGGACTCGAGTCGCAGGCAGACGAAACCCTAATCGTCTGTAACGAGACGCATCGCTTTCTTGTCGCGGAGCAAATGCGGGCGATCAGTCGCGACGCGAGAATCATTCTCGAGCCGGCCGGCCGCAATACGGCCCCGGCAATAGCGCTTGCTGCATTGCTGGCCGCAGACGAACCCGGCGATTCCCTGTTGCTCGTCATGCCGGCCGATCATGTCATCGCAGGCGGGGAGTCATTCCGTGCGGCCGTAAATCGGGGCATGTCCGCTGCCAACGATGGCCGACTGGTCACTTTTGGTGTTGTGCCGACGAGGGCAGAGACCGGGTACGGCTACATTCACGCCATTGCCGACGGTGACGGACCGGTTCCGGTGCGTCGGTTTGTAGAGAAGCCGGATGCCGCGACGGCACAACACTATGTCGATGGCGGCGAACACTTCTGGAACAGCGGGATGTTCCTGTTCAACGCGCGAACTTATCTCGAGGAACTACGGCGACATTCTAAAGACATCTATTCAGCGACAACGGCGAGCATGCGATCGTGCAGGGACGGGGGCGATTTCATTAGACCCGACGCCGACGCTTTCGAGGCCTGTCCAAGCGATTCGATCGATTACGCCGTCATGGAAAAGACGGATCTCGCCACGATGGTGCCGCTCGATTGCGGGTGGAGCGACGTCGGGTCCTGGGCCGCCCTGTCCGAGGTCGGCAATCCGGACGGGGACGGCAACAGCGTCACCGGCGATGTATTGCTTCAGGACTGCAAGAACACGTTCATCCAGGCGGAAAGCCGGCTGGTCGCTGCGGTGGGGCTCGATGACGTCGTCATTGTGGAAACCAAAGACTCGACGCTTGTCGCGCGAAAATCGCGTTCCCAGGACGTCAAGGCGATCGTCGATCAACTCAAGGCGAGCGGCCGCGAGGAGGCGAAACTGCACCGCCAGGTATTCCGCCCGTGGGGCAGTTACGACAGCCTGGAAAACCAGGAGGGCTTCCAGGTCAAGCGCCTGATCGTCAACCCGGGCGCCGTGCTGTCGCTGCAAAAGCACGCGCGTCGCGCCGAGCACTGGGTCGTTGTCCGCGGCAAGGCGAGGATCACAAAGAACGACAAAGAAATCGATCTCGGGGTAAATGAATCGGCCTACATCGCGATCGGTGACGTGCACAGAATCGCCAATCCGTTCGACGAGCCGGTGCACATCATCGAAGTTCAGTGCGGGGATTACCTCGGCGAAGACGATATTGTTCGCCTGGAAGACAATTACGGGCGGGCAGGAACGACTACCTGACGGCGGACCGGAGGAGCGCTGTTGGCCGCCAGTCCGAGCCGGGCCCTGCTACAATGACACCGAGAGCGACATGCCAATAACAATCGACAGCTTCAAAGCCTACGATATCCGTGGGCAAATCCCGAAACAGCTAAATGCCGATATCTGTTACCGAATCGGCAATGCCACGGCTGCTTTCCTGGGCGCAAAAACGATGGTCGTGGGCCGCGACATGCGACTTACGAGCAGCGAGTTTGCCGATGCCGTCTGCAAGGGGCTGACCGACGCAGGCGTCGAGGTGCTCGATATCGGCTTGTGTGGCACCGAAATGGTGTATTTCGGCGTCATGCACTCCGAGGCCGATGGCGGCATCATGATTACCGCAAGTCACAACCCGGCGGATTACAACGGCCTGAAACTCGTCCGTGAGGCGGCGCGACCGATCAGCGCCGACACCGGCCTGGCCGATATCCGTCAGCTGGCCGAAGGCGACGACCGAGCCAGGGCCGACGGCGGCAAGCGTACGCCGACGGACATTTTCGACGCCTACATCGAGCACATGCTTTCGTACGTTGACCGGGGCTCGCTTAAACCATTGAAATTATTGGTAAATGCAGGAAACGGCTGCGCCGGCATCGCGGTCGACGGGCTACAGGGACACCTGCCGTTCGACTTCGTCAAGCTCTACAACGAGCCGGACGGCACGTTTCCGAACGGCATCCCTAATCCGATGTTGCTGGAGAACCAGGCCGTCACGGCGAATGCGGTGATTGAGCACAAGGCGGACATCGGCATTGCCTGGGACGGCGATTTCGACCGCTGTTTCCTGTTTGACGAGAAGGGGGGGTTCATCGAGGGCTACTACATCGTCGGTCTGCTCGCCGCGAGCCTGCTGGAGCGGCGTCCGGGCGCGAAGATCGTGCATGATCCGCGGCTGACCTGGAACACGCTCGAAATCGTTGCTGAGGCGGGCGGAGAGGCCGTTCAAAGTAAATCCGGGCACTCGTTCATCAAGGAGACGATGCGCTCCGTAGACGCGATTTACGGCGGCGAGATGAGCGCTCATCACTATTTCAAGGATTTCTCCTACGCGGACAGTGGCATGATCCCGTGGTTGCTGGTCGCCGAACTCCTGTCGAAGACGGGCAAGCCGTTGTCGGAACTGGTCGGAGAGCGCATCGCCCGTTTCCCCGCCAGCGGTGAAATCAATCGCAAGGTCGATGACGCCAGGGCGACACTGGCGGCACTCCATGCGCGCTATGCCGATGCGGCGAATGCGGTCGATTCGACAGACGGCTACAGCTTCGAATTCGACGACTGGCGATTCAATATTCGGATGTCGAACACTGAGCCGGTAGTCCGGCTAAACGTCGAGGCCCGCGGCGACGCTGACCTGATGCGCACCAGGACCGATGAGGTCCTGGCTGTTATGGGCGCATGACGCCGCAGCAGTGGTTGCAAGGCGGCGACTGAGATCGCGACTATTCGCCGGCGCATGGAATGACCGGCCCTGATACGATGGCATCGTCGTCACGCGGCGCCTGGTATCCATGATCTACACGAACGAGATAGGGGCCTTCGGCTACGCGGTCGCGTTGGCCGTTTACCTGCTGCTGACCATCCTGCTGCTGAGCGGATGGCGGCGTCGCGACCAGTCCCGCCTGCCTGCCTTGGCGACTGCGATCAGCATGCTCTGGGCCGTCATCTGGCTGTCCGGGTTCCTCGATGTGACTCGCACGATCCAGTGGGTAATGTTGGTCGAATGGTTGCGCGGCCTGGCCTGGCTGCTCGCTACTTACGCGATACTTCGCGAAATCAGCAAGACCAGCCTGGCGCGGTTTGTGCGGTCCGTTTACGGCATGCTTGTCGCGTTGCTGGTGGTCGTACCCGTCGGCCTTTATCTGCTTCGCGGCGGGTCGCCCCCGGTCACTCTCGCCTGGATGAGCGGCGGCTATGTGTTGTCGCTGCTGATCGTCGTCACAGCGGAACAGCTATACAGAAATGCGCGATCCGAGGTTCGATCCAGCGTCAACTACCTGTGTGTCGCGATTGCCGGCGTATTCATTTTCGATCTCGCGCTGTACGGCTTCGTCGTAGCAGGCATACCCACGGGCCCGGAGTACTGGGCCGCCCGCGGCTTTGTTAATGCGCTGTTTGCAACGCCGCTGGCGCTCGGCATCTGGCGCCGCTCGCGGCAATCATCCGGCGGACAGATGCCGAAGCAGATGGTGTTTTACTCGTTCGGACTGACCATCATCGCGATTTACGTCGTGCTGATTTTCGTCGGGCATTACTACGTCCGGGAATTCGGGCAATCCTGGGGCGTCGTCGGCAGCATCGTCCTGGTCGTCGCGGCGATCGGTGCGGCGGTGACGCTGTTTGTATCCAACAGCCTGCGAGCCCGGGCTCGCGTGTTGTTGATGAAATCATTCTTTCAGTTCAAGTATGACTACCGGAAAGAGTGGCTGCGCTTCATCGCGACGCTGTCCGAGTCGGGACTCGAGAACGTCGCGGCGACCGCCGTACGTGCGGTTGCTCAAATCGTCAATTCGCCCGGGGGGCTGGTGCTCGTTCGCGAACAGGGGAGCAGCCGCTACCTGCCGCTGGATTCCTGGTCCTGCGACATCCCCGGCGACGCCGCCGTGGCTGCCGATTCGCCGCTGGGCCAATTCGTGCGTGCCCGTCAATGGGTGATCGACCTGGAGGAAATGAAGCAGTCGCCCCAACAATACGGGAACCTGCGCCTGGAAGACTGGCTGCAGAGGGACCCGGACTGGTGGCTGATCGTCCCGCTGTTTCTCGGCAAGCGGCTATACGGGCTGATCATACTGAGAAAACCCAGAGTTGTGCCGGCGCTGAACTTCGAGGATCACGATTTGCTACGCACCGTAGGCCGCCACGTTGGCATGCACATCAGCCAATCTGAACTCGACAAGCGCATGGCGGAGAGCAGCCAGTTCGGTGCGTACAATCGATTGACCGCGTTCCTGATGCACGATCTGAACAACCTTATCGCGCAGCAATCACTGGTCGTGGAAAACGCGGAAAAGCATCGACACAATCCGAAATTTGTCGACGACGCTATCGACACGATTGCCAACTCCGTCGCGCGCATGAAGCGCCTGATGGAGCAGCTCACCAGCCGTTCCAAGACGCCGACAGGGCGGCGCACGGACCTGCGCGAGACATTGACGCAATCGGTGGAGCACTGCATGGCGCTGAAGCCGATTCCAAGCGTGTCGCCCGGCGATACTCCTATCCCCGTCAACGCGGACCCGGAGCGCCTGTGCATGGTCTTCGAGCACCTCATCCGAAACGCCCAGGACGCCACGGACGACAATGGTGAAATAAGCATTGACGTGACTGTTGCTGGAAAAATTGCACAGGTGGCAATCCGGGACACCGGCACGGGAATGGCGCCCGACTTTGTTCGCGAACGCCTGTTCCGGCCGTTCGACAGCACGAAGGGCAGTGGCAGTATGGGCATTGGAGCCTACCAGGCACGCGACTATATTCGATCGTTGAACGGCCAGCTGGACGTGACGTCGGAGGTCGGCAGTGGAACGACGTTCAACGTAAAGCTGCCTCTGGCGGACTAGCTCCGGGATAGTTGTCCACCACAGTTGCTATCGACTACCGCATCACTGCCAATCTTCCGGTAGCTGACAAAATCGTTGCCGCAAAATCTTTGTTGAGTCTGGCGGAAGCTGCATCTGAGGTACATACAATCTGCTAGAATCGCCGCTCCGCCTATCCCCGGAAGTTTTGATTGTGATTGTTCGAACGCGTTTCGCCCCGAGCCCGACCGGCGTATTGCACCTTGGCAGTATTCGTACCGCATTGTTTAGTTGGCTATATGCAAGGCGGCACAATGGGCAGTTCGTACTTCGAATTGAAGATACCGATCGTGAACGATCGACTGACGAAAACGTGGACGCCATACTGGATGGCATGGCGTGGCTGGGAATGCAGTATGACGAAGGCCCGATTTTCCAGTCGCAGCGGTTTGATCGCTATCAAGAAGTCATCGAACAGTGGCTGAAAGAAGGGCACGCGTATCCGTGCTACTGCACCCGCGACGAACTTGATGCGCTACGTGAGAAACAAAAATCTGCTGGAACAAAAGTAGGCTACGATGGCCGTTGCCGTGGCGGAAAAACAGCGCGAGCAGGAGTTAATCCTGTCGTGCGTTTTCGAAATCCGACGGACGGTGAGGTAATTGTCAATGATGCGGTAAGAGGACGCGTGGTTTTTGAGAATGCCCAGCTTGACGACTTGATCATAGCCCGTTCCAATGGCACGCCTACTTACAATTTTTCTGTCGTTGTCGACGATTTCGATATGGAAATTACTCATGTAATTCGTGGTGACGACCATCTGAATAATACTCCGCGGCAAACAAACATGTTTTCTGCATTGGGAGCCAGATGTCCAGTATTTGCCCACTTGCCCATGATACTCGGGCAAGACGGGTCGAAGTTGTCAAAGCGTCATGGCGCTGTCGATATTCGAGATTACAGGGAACTGGGGTATTTGCCGATTTCCATGTTGAACTATCTTGTGCGCTTGGGCTGGTCACACGGAGATCAGGAAATATTTACGCTCGATGAGATGGTCCGGAATTTTGACGTCGCCGACGTCAACCAGTCGTCATCGACTTTCAACCCGCAAAAGCTGCTTTGGGTCAATCAACAACAAATGCTGGTCGCTGAAACGGATCGTCTTGCGGAAGAGTTGCTGCCGTTTCTCGAGCGGCGTGGATTCGACGTATCGCAGGGGCCATCGGTCGTAGACGTCGTTAGATCATTCCGTGAGCGAGCCGAGACACTTGACGAAATGGCGGAAAAGGCGCGGTTTTGTTATGAAGATTTTTCCTCCTTCGATCCGGCTGCCGCGAAAAAGACGTTGCGACCGGTAGTACTCGAACCTCTGGTAGCGCTACGCGATCGTCTGGCGGGGTCGGAATCCTGGTCTGCCGCCTGTATACAACGGATCCTGAACGAAACCGCTGCCAATTTCGACATGAAGTTCGGCAAGTTGGGTCAGCCGGTTCGCGTAGCGGTTGCCGGCGGGCCGGTATCACCGCCAATTGACTCGACGCTGCACCTGGTTGGCCGCGATCGGGCGATTAAACGACTGAATATGGCAATTGATTTTATCGAAGCGCGCGGCAAACAATGATCCAGCGATGTCCGAGGCTATTTTAGCCGCATCGCCAAGATTGCAGGCCGTGTCCTCAGCATCAATCTGCACTTGGAGCGGAGGACTGTTGCGAGTAGGCTCGTCTTACGCGTCGCGCTACGGTACTTAAAGTTCAGGAGCGTAGCGCAGCCAGAGCCCAAAGCGATTGGAATCCGCCTCAGTTACGAATGAGAGTCGATCCAGCCGGGTGTGGCGATAGTTGAGTTCGAGAGTAAGGTATCGCTTCAATCGCCAGGCTATCTGCGCTCGGAATTGGAGGTAGTCCTGCTCGTCGAAGTTAGCTACATTTCCGTCAATCGCTTCGAGACTGTAGAAGCGCACGCCCAACCCGAAAGATGTGCGCTCGCTCAGATCGCGACTGCCACTGATATCAATCTGATCGCGCTGCGAAACCACCCCGTTGCCCGTGCCGTTGACCGTGCGCCTATAGCTCGCAAGGATTCGTCCGGTTTCCAGTCTATGAGTTAACGATAATTGTCCTACCGGGTTGCTTTGATCTTCGCCATCTTCGCTTTCGGTGGAATCAACGCCGACAAGAAACTGCAATCGGGTCTTCTCAGACACAGTGCGTTCGTAGGTCACGCCCGCGCCACTGCCGGAAATATCCCGACCAGCGGCATCGAAATCGTTGCTGCGGTAGTAGGCCTGCAGGCCAACGGCATCGCGCAAAGTTAAGTCGTAGGAATACTGTCCGGTATATTTGATTTCATCGAAGTCGCGCAACTCGCTAAGGCTATCATCCTTGTAGTCGACTTTAAGATAAGTCAGATTCAAACCGATGTTGGAGCGCTCTCCGATCCTGTACGACCATTGCGGGGTGAGCTTTGTTCTAAGGCGGTCGCTGGTGCTGAACGACGTCCCGGTGCTATCCGTCGGAATGTCTATCGGATCTTCGATATCAAAGTCCACATTTCCATCTTCACCTTCCCGGATTGACTCATTGCTGATGATGCCACGAAATCGAATTTTCGATCTCTGGCCGTCGCGATCAAGATTAATGCGTAGAAACTCGTCGTTCGTATCGAACGCTGATTCGTCGTCGTAGCGTTCGAATCGCAGACGTGGAATGATCGATAGCGTCGTCAGCTGGCCGCGATACTGGAAATTGCTGTCAAGTTCCAGCGCGTAGCCCTCCAATGAGGTCGCGAAATCAGAATCTGGTGACATCGTGGCATTGTCATCCGTTTGGATGCCAGCGGCAATCGAGGGCGTAACGCGCCATTCAGCATGCAACGGCAGTGAGACGGCGAACACGAGTGCGGCAACAGCAATTCGATTTGATTGTTTCGGCATCATGCTATCCTTTGAAAACGATATAAAATAATAAACCGGGGTCTACGCAACAGTTTGTCAGTAAGCTTTTGTGTCCGAAAACATCACGGCAACCGTGCGGAAGACTATCTTGATGTCGAGACCTAGCGACCAGTTACGCAGATACTCGAGGTCTGCTTCAACTCTTTGCTGCATGGCTTCAACAGTTTCGGTTTCGCCGC
>JAHHOT010000254.1 GCA_018677555.1 Gammaproteobacteria bacterium
CGTAACCCTTCACCTCGCCACCGTGCTGCTCAGCCATGACCTTCGTCAGCGCCGCCGTCAGCGTCGTCTTGCCATGGTCTACGTGACCAATCGTGCCTACGTTTACGTGTGGCTTTGTTCTCTCAAATTTTTCTTTCGACATTTCCCAATACTCACGGGTTGTTAAACTAAAATTCGTTGTCGCGGCGAGGGCGCCGCTCCTACAGTCATTTCATTCGCGGCGCGGGCGCCGCCCCTGCATCCGGTTCACGACGCTTTTTTCATTACGACTTCGGCGACGTTCTGCGGCACCTCGCTGTACTTTTCGAATTCCATCGAATACACGGCGCGGCCCTGACTCATCGAGCGTAGATCCGTAGCGTAACCGAACATTTCCGCGAGCGGCACTTCCGCGCGAATAATTTTTCCTGACGGCGAATCGTCCATGCCCTGCGGCAGGCCGCGCCGGCGATTCAGGTCGCCCATGACATCGCCCATGTAGTCTTCCGGCGTAACCACTTCGACCTTCATGATCGGCTCCAGCAACACCGGGCTTGCCTTCATAGCCCCTTCCTTGAAGCCCATCGAACCGGCGATCTTGAATGCCATTTCGCTGGAGTCGACATCGTGGTAGGAACCGTCGTACAGCGTTACCCGGGCGTCAACCACCGGGTAGCCCGCGATTACGCCATTTTCCATCTGCTCCTTCACGCCCTTGTCGACCGCGCCAATGTATTCTTTCGGCACGACGCCGCCAACAATCGCGTTGACGAATTCGTAACCCGCACCCGGCTCCTGCGGTTCGATACGCAGGAACACGTGACCATACTGGCCGCGGCCGCCGGACTGGCGCACGAACTTGCCTTCCTGCTCGACCATCTTGCGAATGGTCTCCCGGTAAGCGACCTGAGGCTTGCCGACGTTCGCCTCCACCTTGAACTCGCGCTTCATACGATCGACGATGATATCGAGATGCAACTCGCCCATGCCGGAAATAATCGTCTGGCCGGACTCTTCGTCGGTGTGCACGCGGAACGACGGATCTTCCTTCGCGAGCTTTTGCAACGCGATACCCATCTTTTCCTGGTCGACTTTCGTCCTCGGCTCGACCGCAACAGAAATCACCGGTTCCGGAAACTCCATGCGCTCGAGCGTAATGATATTTTTCAGATCGGTGAGGGTGTCGCCCGTTGTAACGTCCTTGAGGCCCACGGCCGCGGCGATGTCGCCGGCGCGGACTTCCTTTATTTCCTTCCGGTCATTGGAGTGCATCTGCAGAATGCGCCCGATGCGCTCGCGCTTTCCCTTGACCGAATTGTAAATCGTATCGCCCGAATTCAACACGCCCGAATAAACGCGAAAGAATGTCAGGTTGCCAACAAACGGGTCTGTTGCAATCTTGAACGCGAGCGCCGAAAACGGTTCGTCGTCGTCTGCATGCCGTTCGCCCTCGGACTCGTCGTCGAGAATGCCCTTGATTGCCGGAACGTCGATCGGCGAAGGCATGTAATCGATGACGGCATCCAGCATGGCTTGCACGCCCTTGTTCTTGAAAGCCGAACCGCACATCGTCACTACGATTTCTCCAGCCAGGGTCCGACTGCGAAGCCCCTTGCGGACCTCTTCATTGGACAGCTCGCCGGTCTCGAGAAATTTGTCCAGTAATTCGTCGTCAGCTTCGGCGGCAGCCTCTACCATCTTCTCTCGCCAGGCCTCGGCATCCGCTTGCATCTCGTCGGGAATGTCACGCAGCTCGAAGCTGGTGCCCATATTCGTTTCGTCCCAATAGATCGCTTTCATGCGAACGAGGTCGACAACGCCTTCGAACTTCTCTTCGGCACCTATTGGCAGCTGTACCGGCACCGGGTTCGCTCCCAGGCGATCGCGAACCTGCTTGACGACGCGCAGAAAGTCGGCGCCGGCGCGATCCATCTTGTTGACGAAGATCATGCGCGGCACATTGTACTTGTTGCCCTGGCGCCAGACGGTCTCGGTCTGCGGTTCGACGCCGCCCACCGAACACAGAACCGTGATAGCACCGTCGAGAACGCGCAGGCTGCGCTCGACTTCGATTGTGAAGTCGACGTGCCCGGGCGTATCGATAATATTGATGCGGTGCTGTTCGAACTGCTGGTCCATGCCCTGCCAGAAACAGGTCGTGGCGGCAGATGTGATCGTTATACCGCGTTCCTGCTCCTGCTCCATCCAGTCCATGACAGCAGCACCGTCGTGAACCTCACCGATCTTGTGCGAGACACCGGTGTAGAAGAGCACGCGTTCGGTCGTCGTCGTCTTGCCCGCATCGATGTGCGCCATGATGCCGATATTGCGATAACGCTCGATTGGGGTTGTGCGTGCCACGGGACACTCCTGATCCGCTCTTACCGCGCTTACCAGCGATAGTGCGAAAACGCTTTGTTGGCTTCCGCCATACGGTGCGTATCTTCTTTCTTTTTCACGGCCGTGCCGCGATTATCCGCGGCTTCCATCAGCTCGTGCGCAAGGCGGTGCGCCATCGACTTTTCGCTGCGCTTGCGCGCTGCTTCTATGACCCAGCGCATAGCCAGTGTCTGACGACGGGCCGGCCGTACTTCGATCGGCACCTGGTAAGTTGCTCCACCAACGCGGCGCGACTTCACTTCGACCACCGGCTTTACGTTCTCGAGCGCCGTCTCGAGCAACTCGAGCGCCTTCTCGTCTGCATGAGTCTCTTTTTCGGAAATACGGTCCAGGGCACCGTAGATGATGCGCTCCGCAACGGACTTCTTGCCGTCGTTCATGATCATGTTCATGAATTTGGCCAACAGCTCGCTGCCGTACTTCGGATCCGGCAGGATTATTCGTTTCGGTGCTTGTGATCGTCTCGACATCGTTTTCTCTTCAGTCCGAAGCGCTTGCTCCGGTATTCAATGGGGTTACGACTTCGGTCGCTTCGTGCCGTACTTTGAACGGCCCTGTTTGCGGTCGCCAACGCCGGCACAATCCAGCGTGCCGCGTACTGTGTGGTAGCGCACACCCGGCAGGTCCTTTACGCGACCGCCGCGAATCAGCACAACCGAGTGCTCCTGCAGGTTATGCCCTTCACCGCCAATATAGCTGGTGACTTCGTAGCCGTTGGTCAGGCGCACACGTGCAACCTTGCGCATGGCCGAATTCGGCTTCTTGGGTGTAGTGGTGTAAACACGGGTGCACACACCGCGCTTCTGCGGGCTTCCCTCCAGTGCGGGGACCGTGCTTTTTGCCGCCTTCAGGGAACGCGGCTTGCGTACTAGCTGATTCGTCGTGGCCATGGGCCTGTGCTCTCGTAAAATATTCGTAAAAAAATAGCGCGTTCCATTGAAACGCGCGCGCCCGCCGACCAGGCCCTCTCGTGAACCCTCTGGCGGGAACAGCGGATGCGTTTTATAACACCTTGTCACGCAAGGCTTTATTAGGCATCTCGCCGTACTAACATAGGACCCGCCCGTGGCCGGTCCATTGGCAAGGGGCGGCATTGTATTGACGCCGCCAACCTGCTGTCAAGCAAGGAAAACCCGCTGGCCCGACCCACCCGGTGAATCGGGCCAGCGATTTCGCGTTCTTCGCCTCAGGGGCTAGGCCGTTGTTGCCGGCGTCTCACCGTCGTCGGTTGTCTCCCCAGCAACCACGGCCTCTGCCGCATCGGCAGCTTCGGCAACTTCGGCAGCTTCGGCAGCCGCTGCGACCGCTTCCGCGGCAGCGGCCTCGTCCTCCAGCTCCTTGAGCTGATCGGCAAGATCCTGCTCGCGCGTGCGGCGTCGCTCCGCGTGATGCGCAAAACCGGTACCTGCCGGTATAAGCCGTCCGACGATCACGTTCTCCTTCAACCCGCGCAAATCGTCGCGCAAGCCGCGCACGGCAGCTTCGGTCAACACCCGGGTTGTCTCCTGGAACGACGCAGCCGAAATGAACGACTCGGTTGCAAGCGACGCCTTGGTGATGCCCAGCAATACAGGATCGACCTCGATCGGATCCTTGCCCTGCGCTTCGAGTTGCTCGCTGACTTCGAGCCCGCGCGCCTTGTCGATCTGCTCACCGCGGAGGAAGGTGCTGTCACCCGCGTTGGATACGTTTACCTTGCGCAACATCTGCCGGATGATGACTTCAATGTGCTTGTCATTGATCTTCACACCCTGCAGCCGGTATACGTCCTGGATCTCGCGAACGAGGTAGTCGGCGAGGTTCTCGACGCCCTGCAGGCGCAAAATATCGTGCGGGTTCGGCTCGCCATCAGCGATCGTTTCGCCCTTGACCACCTGTTCACCCTCGAAAACGTTGAGGTGACGCCACTTTGGAATGAGTTCCTCGTGGCTCTCGCCGGTTTCGTCAGTGATGACCAGGCGCTGCTTGCCCTTGGTTTCCTTACCGAAACTCACGGTGCCGGTGTGCTCCGCCATGATGGCCGGCTCTTTCGGCTTGCGCGCTTCGAACAGGTCGGCCACACGCGGCAGGCCGCCCGTGATGTCGCGAGTCTTCGACGATTCCTGCGGAATTCGCGCAATGACGTCACCGACAGAAACTTTCGCGCCGTCGCTCATGCTCACGATTGCACCCGCGGGCAGTGCATATACCGCGGGGATATCGGTATTCGCGAAACACACGTTTTCACCGTCCGAGTCGACCAGTCGTGCAACCGGACGCAAGTCCTTGCCGGTGCCGCCGCGCTGTTTGGGGTCGAGGACGACGATGCTGGTCAGACCGGTCAGTTCGTCGACCTGCTCGACCACGGCAACGCCGTCGACAAAGTCCTCGAACTTGAGCTGTCCCGCCACTTCCGTGACCACAGGGTGAGTGTGCGGATCCCAGGTGGCTACGATCTGCCCCTGGGTCACCGCTGCGCCATCTTCAACCGTAATGGTCGCACCGTATGGCACCTTGTAGCGCTCGCGCTCTCGACCGTGCTCGTTGATGACGGAGATTTCGCCCGAACGCGAGACAGCGACCAGGTAACCTTCCTGGTGCTTCACCGTCTTGATGTTATTGAGCTTGACGACACCGTTGTTCTTGATCTCGATGTTGTTCACTGCCGCGGAACGCGAAGCTGCACCACCAATATGGAACGTACGCATCGTCAGCTGCGTGCCGGGCTCGCCAATCGACTGTGCCGCAATCACACCCACGGCCTCGCCGATGTTGATACGGTGCCCGCGCGCCAGGTCACGACCGTAGCATTGTGCGCACACGCCGTAGCGAACCTCGCAGGTGATCGGTGAACGGACCAGCACGTTGTCGATCGACAGTTCCTCCAGCCGACCTACGCTTGCCTCGTCCAGCATCGCGCCGGCGTCGAAAGCGACCTTGTCGGTTCCGGGGATCAGAACGGGCTCGGCCAGTACGCGTCCCAGGACACGTTCACGCAGCGGCTCCACAACGTCACCGCCTTCTACCAGCGGCGACATCGAGACACCGTTGCGAGTTTCGCAGTCGACCTCGGTGACCACCAGGTCCTGCGCGACGTCGACAAGGCGACGTGTCAGGTAACCGGAGTTCGCCGTTTTCAGCGCGGTATCGGCCAGACCTTTGCGCGCGCCGTGAGTCGAGATGAAGTACTGCAGTACGTCCAGGCCCTCACGGAAGTTCGCGGTAATCGGTGTCTCGATAATCGAGCCATCGGGCTTGGCCATCAGGCCTCGCATACCGGCGAGCTGGCGGATCTGCGCAGCTGAACCACGAGCGCCGGAGTCGGCCATCATGTAAATCGAGTTGAACGACTCCTGATCGACTATCTTGCCCTGTGCGTCGGCGACCGTTTCGCTGCCGAGCATGTCCATCATGGCCTTCGCCACCTGGTCA
>JAHHOT010000238.1 GCA_018677555.1 Gammaproteobacteria bacterium
TCGATTCTGATTCAAGGGCTCCGCATCGATTTGCTCCTTACTGGCCTGATACTGACCGTCCCAGTCATCAGCTTCCCGTTTCTCGCCTCCAACCGACTGTTGCTTCCGGCATGGCAGGGATTGTTAAGGTCGACTCTGCCGATGGTATTGCTGGCTGTCGTATTGATGGAGTGCAGTACGCCGTCATTTGTCAACCAGTTCGACAGCCGCCCAAACATTCTTTTGCTCGAGTATCTGAATAATCCGCACACGGTAGCGAGTTCACTCTGGGCCGACTACAAAATCCCTATCCTCGTTACGGTCATCCTGGGATTAATATTTACCTGGAGTAACGTGCAGGACCTCGGCCGACTCGTTAAACGCATCAAACCCACAGGATTCCTGCCCGCCCTGGCCGCATCGCCAGTTTTGCTGTTTCTGTGTATCGGAATGATCCAGGCTTCTCTGCAGTCCAGCCTTGCATCGGCGCACGAGAGACACGCGAACGCGGATACCGAACGTCTGGTCGACCCGCCAACAGGGCAGAATCCCAAGTTCGAGTATCATATTGGTCACCTGTATGCGATGCATGCCGATACCGCTGAAAAATATCGGGTGCCAGCGCCGATCGCCGCCCCGTTGCCGCCTGAATGCGGCGCCGCGTTAACCTGTGGCGCAGCAAAAAATAGCGGAAAATCCGTACGTTAGAACAAGCACTCGCCTGTTGGCGAAGGAATTTGATCGCCGATGCGTCTAACAAGGGATACGGTGGAGGAAAGTAAGATAGCAGTGGAGTTTTCGCAGCTAAAAACTGACCGGGCACTGGCAAAACGAGTTGCTGCCGGCGACGTCGAGGCGTTCGACGGCTTCTTCAACGAGTATTTTCCGCGACTTTTTCGCTTCACGATGGCCAGAACGGGCGGGGACGCTGACCTGGCCGAGGAAGTTGTGCAGCAAACGATGTGCAAGGTCGTCAGGAAGATGGGCAGTTTCCGTGGCGAGGCGCTGTTGTTCACCTGGCTGTGCCAGATTTGCAGAAATGAGCTGGCCTCAATTTTTCGCGCGCAGGGAGTGGATGGTCGCGACACGGTACCTTTTGAAGACGTGCCGGAAATACGGGCTGCGCTGGAGTCTATAGCGGCCATGCCGCAAGAACCGTCCAATCAACACGCGGCCAGCGAACTTGCGAACTTCGTTCGGGTTACGCTGGCGCATTTGCCGCTGAACTACGCAACGGCGCTGGAACTCCGATACATACGCGGTTGCAGCGTTGCCGAGATCAGCCGCGAACTCAAGATCAGCAACAAAGCGGCGGAGTCCGTTTTGAGCCGCGCAAGGGCGGCGTTTAAGGAAGGATTTCGATCACTTTGGGATTTCGAGCCGAATTTCCTGCTCGATTAAGCCTTTGCCTGCGAGGCCTGCCTTACCAGGTTGGACACGTTATGAATGATGATCATCGAAAACTGACTGGTGCGAACCGGGCCGCAGATGATTCAAGTCAGAACAGAACGCTTGAAGCGCTGTTGCGGCTTGCCGGTCCGAACGAACCGATTCCGGATGACCTCCGGGACCGCGTTTATGCGCGCGCACGGGCGGAATTGCCGAAGCGGTCAAAAGTGCGGCCGATCATCCGCTGGACGCTTCCTGCTGCACTGGCGGCGACACTGCTCCTGGTGGTACTGGTACGAGGTTCCAACGAAGTCGTGCCGCCTCACCCTGTTGGTTCCGTTGTGCTGGCCAGCAACAGTATTGCCGCGCCCGGCGAAGCCATCATGGCAGGCGATATTATCGATACCGGGGTCGGTGGCGGTATGAGCATACGATTGCGCGGCGACATCTCGGTGCGTGTCGACCGCAATACGCTGGTGGAAGTTGAATCTGTGAGCAAATTGAATCTCATGGCCGGGCGAGTCTATGTCGACACCGGCGACCGGGTTTACCCGGTGCGTAAAGTCACGATTCGCACGGCAACGGGCAGCGCTACGGACGTCGGCACCCAATTCTCGGTTGATTATGACCGTGCGGTCATGAGCGTTGCCGTCCGCGAAGGGCGCGTCGATATGAAGGACAGCGATGCCGAATACAGCGCCGCGCGCGGTCAGAAAGTCACCCTGCGGCCAGGTCAAACCGTGGCTGTCGAGGACATCCCGGTGTCCGGTCCAACATGGGACTGGGCCATGGTCCTGGCGCCCGGTTTCGAGCTGGAGAACAGCTCTGTGCTGGCGTTCCTGAAGTGGGTGGCCAGGGAAAAGGGCCTGGAACTCGTTTTCCGGAGTGATGATGCCATGGCCAAATCCATGCGTGCGAAGCTCCATGGATCGATTTCCGGACTAAATCCCGACGAAGCGCTCGAGGCGGTGATATTGACGACACCGTTCAGTTATTCGACCGATGAGCATCAGCTAGTCATCGAGTAGCAATAGTCGTTGCCGAGTTTAGGATACCCCTGGGCGATGCTTTAGACTCTGGCCATGGTCGCCAGGCTAATATTCACAGCACTGACTGTGTGCGCACTGAGCGCCAGCCCGCAGGCGGCCGACCGCATCTGGCGCAGCCAGCCGCTGGCGAGCTACCTCCAGTACCTCGAAGTACAGGGCCTGCGTGTCATCTACAGCACGTCACTGGTCACCCCGGATCTCTTGTTAACGGAGGACCCGCCGCCTGGTGTATCCGTGGATGCCTTGCGCGAGGTGCTGCGGAACTTCGAACTGGCAGCGGATGCCGGGCCCGGCGGCGTGTGGCTGGTCGTTGCCAGCCCGGGCGGTGAAACGACCTCCGCCGCCAGCGGTGCCGTCGCACTGGACGAGCAGCCGCTGCCGGAAATCGTCGTCAGCTCGAGTGTTTACAGTATCCAGTACCAGAGAAGCGGCTCGCATACTTTCCTGGAGCGTGACTTCGCCGCGGGCCTGCCTGACGTTGGCGAAGAAACGTTGAGTGTGATTGCCCGGGTACCCGGGATCGCAAACGGCGGCGTGTCGAGTCGCAGCAATGTGCGCGGCGGTGCCAATAATGAGCAGCTGATCATATTCGACGGCCTGAGGCTCTATGAGCCGTATCATCTGAAAGACTTCCACGCGATTACCTCGATTATTGACCAGCGCGCAATCGATGGCATCGACTTTTACACCGCCGCCTACCAGGCTCGATACGGCGACCGCATGAGCGGCGTCGTGGACATCGGGCTTCGCGACCGGCCGGATAAAATTCAGACGGAGCTCGGCCTCAGCTTCTTTACGACGTCGCTTTTGTCCACAGGCAGGTTTGCCAACGACAAAAAGGGAGACTGGCTGGTCTCGGCAAGACGAGGCAACCTGGACCTAATCACGCGCGCTGTACGTGAAGAGTACGGGGAGCCGGAATACCATGATCTCTTCGCGCATTTCGGCTGGGAGTGGAGCGATCGTACAAGCCTGGCTTTCAATTATCTCTACTCGAGAGATAACATCGTCATTTCACAACTCGATGCGTCGGAAAATGCGGTTGCGAGCTATCGCAACAACATCGGCTGGTTCAAGCTGGAAACGGACTGGACACCCAATGTTTCGATGTCCACGATTCTTTCTGCCACAGACATTTCCAATTCGCGCAGCGGACAGTCGGAGATACCCGGCATCGTCTCGGGAAGCGCATCCGACTCGAGAAGCTTCAGCCTGTTTGCATTAAAGCAGGACTGGACGATCAACGCCAGCGACCGATGGCTCTTCCGCAGCGGTTTCGATGTGAAGCTTCTGGACTCAAACTACGTTTACGATTCCGCATTGACGATTTTTTCGCCATTCGACCAGATACTGGATAACGCACCCTTTTCTCAACGAAGTGTCCGGGCCAAACCGGAAGGCGAACAGTATGCGCTGTATGCTGAGACACGATGGAAACTAACGGAAAAATTGATCGTCGACCTCGGTTTTCGATTCGATCGCCAGACTTACAGCGTCGCTGATACCAACGAGCAGCGAAGCCCCAGGTTCAATCTGCTTTACCGGTTGGGATCACGGACCGAGTTGCGGGCCGGCGCCGGACGTTTTTACCAGGCCCAGGAAATCAATGAACTGCAGTACGCCGACGGCCTTGCGGAATTTTCGCCACCGCAGGTCGCTGATCATTTCGTCGCCAGCCTGTCACACCGGTTTCAAAATGAGCTCGACCTTCGGATAGAAATATATCAGAAGGTGTATCACTCACTCCTGACTCGGTTCGAAAACGTATTCAATCCGCTGGTTTTGCTCCCGGAACTGCAAATTGATCGAGCGAGAATCGACGCCGATCGGGCGTATGTAAATGGCGCGGAACTGACGCTTTCCGGCAGTTACGGCGAAGGTCCGGCTCACTGGTGGACCAGCTACGCCTGGTCTTCCACGGAAGACCGGGTGTCGGGGCAGGACGCCAGGCGAGCCTGGGACCAGAAGCACGCGGTGCAAGCCGGCATTAGCGCAACTCTGGGCAAGTGGGACATCAGTGCCGCCGCAACCTGGCATTCGGGCTGGCCGAAGACCGAACTGTATCTGGAGTCCGTGCCGGACGGCGCCGGGAATCCGCTTCTCGTTGCCACGACATCGGCAAGAAACAGCCTGGACTATGAGTCGTTCCATACGCTGGACGCGCGTGCAAGTCGGACTTTCCAGCTGGCCCACGGCGAGCTGGAGGCGTTCATCGAAATCTCGAACATTTACAACCACGAGAATCAGTGCTGCCTGAGCTACAGCTTATCGGTTGATGAATCCGGCAACCCGTTGTTGCGAAGCAGCCAGGATTTCTGGCTCCCCCTGGTCC
>JAHHOT010000262.1 GCA_018677555.1 Gammaproteobacteria bacterium
TGTTCAACGAGCTCGTCGTCCGGCAGCGCGGAGAGGTCGATGTCCTCGTCGTCCATTTCTGTTGCGGTTTCGTCATTCATAACGAGCGGTCCCGGTATTGGCCCTTCTCGGGGCGGACTGGATTATAGGGGCGATTCACGCCCTGCCGACAGCCTCACGCGTCACGAAAATCGGAAATCTGTCGCGAATCCGCATATCAATGTCGTCACTGATGTGCTTCGGATAGTGGCTTTTAAGGATTTCATGTTTCTTTTGCGTGGCCTTTTCGACCAGCACCGGCTTGTTTTTTTCCTTCCAGATATTCGGGCTATCCCGGTCACTGAAGTCCGGGTAGATATACTCGCTCTGCATTACCTTCAGTGTCTGCCCCGATCCCAGATAGTGACCCTCTCCGCCGGTACAGACATCGCGAATATTGTCGAAGCTCAACGTCTCCTCATTGACTTCGATGCCACGGGTAATACGCAGCGCGGCACCCAGCACATCATTGTCCAGCAACAGGCTTTCGGGGCAGGCGCTCAGCAGGCTTGCGTACATGCCGGCGGATTCGTAAACGATATTGGCACCCGAGAGTGCCGCCGCGACGGTCGTGTAGGCGCGTTCCGCGCCAGCCTGGAAATCCGGCAGCTTCGAATCGGACATGCCACAGCCAGTGCCGAAAGGAAGATCGAGGTGCAAACCCATCTGCGCACAGCCTGCCGACAGCAACGCCTGCTCGGGAGATCCGCCACTCATTGCACCGGTACGCAGGTCCGAAACAAAAGGCCAGCAGCCGATAATCGCCGGAGCGCCCGGCTCGATGGCGTTGACGTAAACGAGACCACCCAGGCATTCTGCCCATGCCTGCGAAACGGCACCGGCGAGGCAGGCGGGTGTCGTCGCGCCCGCCTGCCCGGCGGATAGCAACAGTACCGGCATGCCTCCTTCGACCGCGGCGCGCAAACAACCCAGCGCATCCTCGGCAAACTTCATGGGCGGTACGACAAAACAGTTTGACTGGCTGACAAACGGCCGCGCTCGCCAGGCAGACTCGCTGCCGGCAATCATGTGCAGCATCGGCAGCGTTTTCTCGACATGCCCGGCGTGCACCCAGCTCGAGCCCACGTGCTTGGTGGTGCCCATCACGGATAAATAGAGCGTGTTCACGTCGAGTTCGTAGGGATCGAGGACGTCGCGCAGGACACACATGCGCTGAAACATGTGAATGTGTTCGCAGGTGTCCGTGATTCGTGCGAGATCGTAGAGGTCCTGCGCCAGAGAGTCGCGATAGCTGTTCGTTTCGACATCGGCGATCATCACGGCCGCGCCGGCTGTTGCAAAGTGAACCTTGCTGCCGCTTATTTGCAGGTCATGCTTCGGGTCCTGTCCATGCAGGACGAGGTTTCTCTGGCAGTCGGCGAGCGCCTTGTCAACGACGTCGCGTGGCATGCGCAGGCGGCCGTCGTTGCCCATTACGGCGCCGTAGGCAGTACAGGTCTCCACGCAATGCGGCGTTGCATCGCCGAATCCGACTTCGTCGAGAATCCGGTAGATATTGCGCATGATTGCCGCGATATCCCGTTCGCTCAGCGGTTGATACTGACCGCCGGCTTCGCCTGCGTGGACCGGTTTGATGTCCTCCGCGAGCGGCGCGGCTCGTAGCGCCTTGCGGGCCTGGCGGCCACCTGCGCGTTTTGCCATGTCCGATCCCCTGGCTGCGCCGGCAAAGCCTTGCCAGCCGCGGCTTTCAGCGATTCTGTACGGCTTGCCCGATGGCTTCAATTGAGGAATTGTAATACTATGCATTAGTTGAATTCATGCATAGCGACAGCGCCCATGCCGCGACAACTGCCACCGCTGACTGCGTTGCGTACCTTCGAGGCTGCGGGCCGGCTGATGAGTTTTACGCGCGCGGCCGAGGAGCTTTCGGTCACCCAGGCGGCGATCAGCCACCAGGTGAAGTCGCTGGAAACCTACCTCGACGTGAAATTGTTCAATCGGCGCCCGCGGCGACTGTCACTGACTGCCGAAGGCGCAAGCCTGCTCGAAGTGATTACCCATTCGCTCGATGCAATGAACGAAGCCGTTGCGGCGCTTCGCGACAGCGACGGCGAGCGCAAGACTTTGCTCACGCTGCGCTCGCCGCCCTCGTTTGCGGCGAAGTGGCTGGCACCGAAGTTGAAGTCGTTTCGCCGGATGCATCCCGCGATCGAGCTTCGTATCCGGCATTCCAACGAATTCGTGCATTTCGAGCGTGACGAAGTCGATGTGGCCGTGACCTACGGCGACGGCAACTGGCCCGGTGTCACGGCCGTTCCGGTCCTGTCACTCGATTTCTTCCCGGTTTGCTCACCGCACTACCTGAAGGGCGAAGCGCCGCTGGACAACCCGAACAACCTGCGTCATTACAACCTGTTGCACGACGCAACGCTCGACAACTGGAGCGCCTGGCTCACGCTTGCCGGAGCGATGCATGTCGATGCAACGCGTGGCACGATTCTGGATGACACCAATGTATTGATCCAGGCGGCAATCGACGGTCAGGGGGTCGCACTCGGTTCGAC
Source organism: Gammaproteobacteria bacterium (assembly GCA_018677555.1). Taxonomy (GTDB): domain Bacteria; phylum Pseudomonadota; class Gammaproteobacteria; order Steroidobacterales; family Woeseiaceae; genus JAHHOT01. The sequence goes on from JAHHOT010000262.1 coordinate 2,544, forward strand.
GGTTTTCGTCGCCAGCCACCTGCACTCGGGCGCGCTCGTCAAACCGTTTGAGATCGTGTTGCAGCCTGAGCTTGCCTATCACGTGGTCTGTCCGCCGGCCCATCTCACGCGAAAACCGGTTGCGGCGTTTCGCGACTGGATCCTTGCCGAAAGTTCGCGCTGACCCGGTTACTCTGCTTCGCGTCGTCGCAGCCGCACCTTCGAAATTGAAACGTCGAAGTCTTCGTGGAACCAGCGCACCTGTGAGACGCACATGAGCACGACGATCGGAATCATCATCAACGAAACAATAACCGTCGCGGACTTCGTCGTTTCAAGACTGCCGGAAAGCGCGATACCGCCAGCCACTACCGCGAGAGAAAACGCCCAGATCATACGGTGATAGCGCGCCGGTTCCTCGTCGTTGGGCAGGTTGCGCGTACAGACGCTGGCGAGAACGTAAGCTGCGGAGTCCAGGTTCGTTGCATAGAAAACGATGCACAGTACCGTGAACAGTGCCAGCGTCAATTCGCTAAACGGTAGTTGCGCAACGATCCGCGCGGTGGTCGTTGCAAGGTCGGTTTTTGCGAGAGATTCTGCGACCGGGTAGATGCCGTTGATCTCGAGACTGATCGTAAAGCCGCCGGCAATTGCCAGGTAAACCCAGGTGCCAAGCGTGCCCCAGCCGATTACGCCAATGATCACCTGGCGTATCGTCCGCCCGCGCGATATACGGCCGTAGAAAAGACCCATCAACGGTACGTAAGCGAGCCACCAGGCCCAGTAGAAGACGGTCCACGCTTCCGGGAAGCCGCGTTCGAGCACTGGGTCCATCCAGAAACTCATCCGGAAATAATTGTCGATCAAGAGGCCGATGCTGTTAGTCGAAAATTTCAGAATCAGCAGGGTTGGACCGGCCAGCAACACGAACAGGATCATGATTGCGGCGAGTACCATGTTGATGTCTGCCAGGAGCTTGATGCCTTTTTTCAGTCCCCGCCAGGTGCTCGTGCCGAACACGGCGGTCCATACGAGCAGCACACCGACTTTCGTGAGCACTGTGTCTTCGACGCCGAATAATTCGGCGACGAATGCGGACACTAACGGGACGCCCAGGCCCAGAGACGTCGCGATGGCCCCGGTAATCGCGAACACGACGAAAATATCAATGACGGTTTTCCAGGCTTCGCGATGGCGTTGCGGCAATGCCGCATCACAGATTGTGCTGATGCGCATGAATCGTGCTTTACGCACGAACAGCATGTAGGCGACGGGGACGGCGGGCAACGCATATATCGCCCAGGGCGTGATGCCCCAGTGAAACATCGGGTACATGTGTGCCCACTCGATCGCTCTCGCTGACATGGGTTCCAGTCCATACGGGGGGGACGTCATGTAATAAATGCACTCCGCGAAGCCCCATTGCACGAGACCGGCACCGATTCCGGCAGTAAACATCATCGCGACCCAGTGCATATCCGCGTATTCCGGTGTTTCGTGCGGGTCGCCGAGCACGATCTTGCCGTAGCGCCCGAATGCCAGCCACCCGCAGAATACGGCGGCTGCCGTTCCAATGAGCATATACAACCAGCCCCAGTAGCCGGTGACGGCATTCATGGCTTCGAGTGCGAAAATCGTCGCGGTCTCCGGGTTGAGAATCAGGGCGAGGCTGGCGGCGCTGACAAGGAGAAACGATGGGACGAATACGTGAAGATCGAGGCTGCTCTTGTTGTTTTGATCAGTTGCACTTGCGGGCATAGATTTGTCGGGATCGCCAGACTCCCGCCTAAGACTCGAACCGCACCATGATGACACATCTGCGACGGCACCGACGATTATCAGATGTTCTTATCAGGACCCCAGCCGGTAGCGGATTTTCAGCACGATCTGATCGATCAACGGGTCCTGCCAGGACTCGCGAAACATGTCGTTGAATTCGATCAATTCGGTGTCGCGTCGATCGCCCTTGGTGTAGACGATAAAAAGGTCGGACAACGGGGCAATCTGCCAGCGATAGCGGATCTGGAAATTCAGCTGCGATATGCTGAAACTCTTTCGGTCGCCGACCGGCCAGGGATTAGGTATGTCGACGAGATCGGTGGTGCCAGGCGGCAGCGCGTAGTAGCGGTCTTCTTCTGCCTGTATGCCGACCCACTGCAGTGCAACTCGCAACTGTTGTTTGGCGCTGGGGAAAAAGTCAACACGCAATTCCGGCTGGAAAATGTCGGCATTGAATTCCGTAAAAAACTGATCCTCTTCGTGCAGGAGCCAGCCGTCGCGCTTGCCGAATTCGACGCTGCCTTCAACGCGCAGATTGTGAAACGGCTGCCAGTTTGCACCCACCTTGAGTTCAGTTTGGTAGCCGCCCGTGTCTTCGCCCCGGTACTCGCCGCGACCAAAAATACTCAGCTTGCGCGCTGTGTTGGTCTGATACTCGAGCGTTACCGTCGGCTTTTCTTCGCCCCGGAATGTGCCATTGTCGAAGCTGTTGCGATCGTCGAAGATTTCGGGCGACCAGCGCAGCGAACCCTCCATCCGGTCGAGATTATTCAGGTTCATGTCAAAGAATATTCCCGCGGTTGCGCCGATGCGAAAACCGTCGCTGTTTTCCCGATAACGGATGAACGGAAACAACTCGATGTCACGCGCCCACGTAATGTCAGATTTCGTGATGTCGATGCGATAACGGATCTCCCGCATGTCGTTTTGTTGCAGGAACCCGAAGTCGTTAACGTCGACGGTGTCGTCGAAGTAGGTTAACTGCAGGAAATGGCGAAGTCCCTGGCGCGGTTGGTAGATGATGTCGCCCAGCACGCCGATACCGCTGCCTTCTTCGTCGACGTCTGAGTGGAAGAGTTGTCCGTCGATCTTCCAGTGACCGTCCGTACTGAGAAAATGCGCGTCTACGCCATTGACCAGCGCGTCCGACTCGGGGTGGGTCACCAGTGTCGAAATGAAGCCGAGGCCGCGATAGGCTGCGTTGAAGTTGTCCTCGTAGATGGCGCGAATCGCGCCGAAGTTTCGGCCGTCCTGTATCAAGGTCGCGCCGTCGACGTCGTAACTGGTGTCATCTTCCACAGCCGCTATGATTCCGTAGCGTAACGCGCCTAGCTGTCCCGTTGCCTTGCCTGCCGCAATGACGTCGGCGGGTCTCAGCTCCTGTCGGTCGCTCAACTCGAAGCCGGTTGGCAGATCAAGCTCTCTCGGCCGGCTGCCGATCCGTCGCGTGTTGATCATCGTGAAGCGGTTGAAGTTGTCGTTTCCGCCAGCACGCGGCGTGGTGTTGAATATCTCGCGCCCTTCCTGGAAGAACAGCCGCTTCTCCGGGAAGAACGTTTCGTTCGCGGTCAGGTTGATGTCGACGTCGTCCGATTCGACGGCGCCAAAGTCCGGATTCACCGTCGCCGTGAGCTGGAAATTGGTCGATGGTCGCCAGAAAGCGTCGAAGCCCGCTCTGTAACGCATATTATCGACGACGGAGTCGTAAGTGTTGGCAACCGAGGGAAACAGGCTCCACTGCTGGCGCGGATCCACGCCGTCGAGATGCATTGGCTGAAACGCGCTGATAAAGCGCGCCTGCGATCCGGGCAGCGCGGGCCAGGACCAGCGCTGGTTGAGGTGCGCGACCTTGCGTGAGACGAAAAGGCCGATATTGCGCGTACCGCTGGATTTCGGCATCGCCATTTGTGACCAGGGAATGAGGAATTCAGCGGACCAGCCGGCGTCCGTGAACTCGGTCGCTCCGTACCAAGCGCCGTCCCATTCGCGGCTGTATTGCCGCTCCGGCAGAATGGTCCCGTCGCGCTGGTTATCACCGAGGGCCAGCGCCATCCAGTAGCCGAACCGCCCGCTGCCGGACGTGTCCAGGGTAATACTGACGAAATCGCGATTGGTCTCCCCGTCGTCGCGCACCGTGAAGCGCCTGACGAAGGTATCGGCCGGCTGCTCGAGGTCAAACCCGACGTAAAGCCCGCGATCGGTATAGAAGAGCAATACCTTCGAGCTGTACGGGGTTTCGACAAGCGTATCCGGTTCGGTCACGCGCATTCGGTCGAACGCGTCGATACGACGCCATGCTTCTTCCCTGAGCAAGCCGTCGAGTTCGATGTCTGCGCCATCTTCGCCAAAGTGCTGCAGGCGTATTGCCTCGCCGGAATCGAGAGTGATTTCCACTTCCCCGGGCGCATCCTCGGAATGCGCCACGGTCGCAAGGCCGAGGATCGCAGCGATGCTCAGGCAGATCGAAAGGCGTCTGGCGGTCAAGGTTTTCCTCGTTCTTTTTAGTTCGGGCACGCAAGCAATCCCTGGATCGGCGAATTATCGATTGTGTTGTGGAGCACGCTCCCGGGAATCGCGGTATATGCTAACAGGACCCGCGGTGCGGGCCACATGTTCCGGATATCGCTGCTTCGTCGTCAGTTGCAGGGACGATAGCCGGGCGCGGGCGGCTCCGCTTTGTTCCACGCCGTTCGTTCTTCGTCCGACATTGCTTCGGACCACGGCTGCCAGAAACTGTTCCGCCTGAAATAAAACTCGTACCCGTTATCCAGCTCGCGATGGGAAAACGGCGTCATGTACAGGATGGCCATGCCTTCGAGCATGTGAGCATGCCGCAGCGGCCCGGCATCGACTGCATCGAGGCCGGCATTGCGCACGATTTCCATTACGAGGCACTTCTCCGCGTGATGGTCCGAGGCAACGGGAACGGATACGGGTCCGTTGGCGGCCGCCGGGTTTTCGATCACGAAGTAGCCAACTGCGTTAAACGCCTTGACGACCCTGGCCCCGGGATTCCATTCCTGGATCAACTCCGCGCTCGACGTTTCCACCAGTCGCCGCTGATACCCGTCTTCGCCGGGGCCCATCGGGTTGGATACGTCCAGTACGAGTTTGCCGCCGAGATCGCCGAGACTCTTCGCCACCGTCTCCATAGCCGGCCACGGTACGGCAAGCACCACCATGTCAGAGTCCGCCACAGCCTGCTCCGGCAGTACTGCGCGTGCAGCGCCGGCCGTGCGCGATACCAGTTCCTGCACGTCATGCCGCTGCGGGTTGCGCGAACCGTAGGTGACCGAGTATCCCTGTTTCGCGAGCGTTGTGCCCATCGCGCCGCCCATCATGCCGGTACCGATAACGGCAACCCTGCCGTTCGAATCGCTCATTTCTGCCAATGCGAGCACCGGGCAGGCAACGAGCAGCAGCAATAACGTTTTCTTCATCTGATCACCTGTCGATCCTGCGTGTCCGTGAAGGGCTATGCCACATCGCGGGCCGTGCCTGCGCCGGCGGGCGCTCGCGGCAAACTCACCAGGAGTATGCCGGTCGCGACGGCAACGACGGCGAAGATATGTTGCGGCCCAAGTAATTCGCCGAGGAAAACAAAGCCGAAGGCGGCGCCAAAGAGCGGCGTTACGAACGTGACGACCGAGAGCGTCGTCGGGGAGTAGCGCACGATGAGCACGAACCAAATGCCAAAGGTAATCGACGCAACCCACACGGTCTGGTAGACAATCGATGCAACAGAAACGGGGCCCAGCGGGACAAGCAGCTTGTCGCCGGTTAGCAGCGCGCCCGCCAGGAAAATGCCAGCGCTAACCGCCAACTGATACCAGAGGACCTGCGCAGCGGGGCCTTCCTTTAGTCGCGTGCATTTGATGATCAACGTCGTCATGCCCCACAAGATTCCGGACGTCAACGCCATCAGGTCGCCAATCCACGCATCGCCGTCCGCGCTTGCTGCCGGGTCCAGCGCCACAGCGACACCGACGAATGCGAGTGCTATGCCAATGACAGACTTCGTATCGAGGCGTTCTCCCGGCAACAGGAAGTGACCGCCGAGCGCGACGACGAATGGCGCCGTGTACAGGAACATGATGGCCCGTCCGGCATCCGTGTATTCCAGGGCGGCGTACAGCAGCATGAATTCGAGCCCGAAAAACACGCCGGCAAGCAGGCCCGGCGCTGTCAGCCCCCGCATCCAGCCCTGCCTGCTGCGACGGCTGACAATGTAAAGGCCGACCAGGATGGTCGAGCCAATGGAGCGAATGCTGCCTTGTGCGAGCGCGCCGATCTCCGGTAGTGCCAGCTTGACGGCAATCTGTTGAAAGGCCCAGGACATGCAGAGCACCAGCATCACGGCAACTCCGGCAACATCCAGTGGGCGCGGCGTGTTCATGCGGGCGATCATAGCAGTCGGGTCACAGGGAGGGACGAGCAAATGCCCGCGACGAAAGGCGTACGCGGGCCACCGGCGCAGCGAAATTCAGTACACTACGGCCAGGGGAATCCGCATACCCAGGGGAAAGCCAATGAAACGACTTCTTATCATTATCCTGGCGAGCTTGCCGCTCGCCGCGAGCGCGGCCGAAATGCAGGACTTCGGCAGGATCGATTTCCCGACCTCGGGCAAACCGGCGGCGCAAAAGCACTTTTTGCAGGGTGTCGCGATTCTTCACAGTTTCGGCTGGAAGCAGGCGAGGCTGGAATTCCAGAAAGCGCAGGAACTCGATCCCGACTTCGCAATGGCTTACTGGGGCGAGTCGCTTTGCTACAACCATCCGCTGATCAGCGAATGGGATCCGGAATCGCCCAAGGTCGTTCTTGGCAAGCTCGGAGCAACACCCAAAGAACGGGTGGCGCGCGCGAAAACAGAAAAAGAAAAGGGCTTCATACGCGCAGTCGACGCGTTGTTCCTCGGCGAAGGCGACACAATGGCGCGGCGTACGGCGTATATGAACGGCATGAAGTCGATGTACGAAAGATGGCCGGACGACGACGAAGTAGCGGCTCACTATGCTCTGTCGTTGCTGATGGCGGCAGGCCCGGCGGGCGAGGGTCACAGGATGAATGTGCTTGCCGGCGCTATTGCGATGGAGGTAACGCGACGAAATCCGCGTCACCCGGGCGCGGTACATTACACGATTCATGCGTTTGACGATCCGGTTCATGCGCCGATCGCCCTGCCTGCGGCGCAGGTTTTCGATGACATCGCACCTGCGGTTTCGCATGCGCGCCACATGCCGACACATATCTTTATCCAGCATGGTATGTGGCAGCAGGTTTCAGCCTCGAACCAGTCCGCCTACGATGCGGCCGTTGCGCTCTGGGAACCCGGCGACAACGCCAGTGACATGGCACACGCACTTGACTGGGGCCAGTATGGCGACCTGCAGCTCGGCGACTACGAACGCGCCAGGATGTGGATCGGTCGCATGGAGAAGATTCACGAAGAAAACGCCGATCAACCGCGAATCCTGGAGGCATTGCCGCGCGTGAAGGCGCGCTTCATCATCGAGACCAAACAGTGGAAGCTGCAGCCGATTACCGATGAGTCCACCGGCGATGAACTGCTGGCCACCGGTCTCAGCGCAGTGCACCTGGGAGACTTCAAAACGGCGAGAAAAGCGAAAAAGCGGCTTGACGCCCTCGCCGCGGCTGCCGAAACCGGAGACCGCTCTTACTATGCACGCACCGGTCAGCCACTGCAGATCATGAGTCTCGAAGTTGCCGCAATGCTCGCTATCGCGAAGAACGAAGACTTTGCCCGCGCCGAGGAATTGTTGCAGGAAGGTGTCGCGATCGCGGAATCGATGCGGCCCCCGAATGGCGCAGCGAATCCTTTGCAGCCGGTCCATGAGCTGCTCGGCGAGGTTCTGTTTAAAGCCGGCCGGTACGAGGCAGCGGCGGACATGTATTCACGCTCGCTGGCGCGAACGCCGAATCGGCCCTACTCATTGCTCGGGCTGGCACGCTCCTACGCGGCGCTCGGCGACGATGACGGTGCACGCCAGCAGTACGAGAAACTGGCAGAAGTCTGGAAGAATCACGAGCCGCCGCTACTGGCGGAGGTGAACGAATACCTCGCGGCACTCGAGTAGGATCGCCGTTGCAGGTAGTTGGTACC
>JAHHOT010000117.1 GCA_018677555.1 Gammaproteobacteria bacterium
GCCTACCACCGTGCCCGGTGCCAGTTTTGCGCCGCGGTCGATGATAGTGCGATGAACGCGGCAGCCTTCACCGATATCCACGTCAGGCAGTATCACCGATTCTGTAACCTTGCTGTGCGGGTGTGCATACACCCGGGAAAACAGCAGCGAGTTCCTGACCTCGGCGCCGGAAACAACGCATCCGCCTGAGACCATGGACTGGATTGCACGGCCGCGGCGCTTGTCGTCGTCGAAAACGAACTTTGCCGGCGGTGCCTGGATCTGGTGAGTGAAGACCGGCCACTCCTTGTCGTACAGGTTGAGTTGCGGCGTGGTCGACACCAGTTCCATATTCGCTTCCCAAAACGCGCGCAGCGTTCCGACGTCACGCCAATAGGCCTGTTCTCCGGTCGCCGGATCACGAAACGGATAGGCATAAATACGATAGTCACTGATGATCGACGGAATCACGTTGCGGCCGAAATCGTGCTGCGTGTCCGACGTATCGGCATCTTTGATGACCTGTTCGTACAGGAATGCGGTATTGAAAACATAGTTGCCCATTGAGGCCAGGCACAGGTCCGGTTTGCCCGGGATCGGATTTGGTTTCGCGGGCTTCTCGTCGAAACGAATTACACGGCCCGACTCGTCGACCGTCATCACGCCAAATGCGCCGGCAGCCTCCGCCAGCGGCACTTCGATGCAGCAGACCGTCATGTCGGCCTCGTATTCGACGTGAGCGGCAAGAAACGGGCCGTAGTCCATCTTGTAAACGTGATCGCCTGACAGGATCAGCACGAGGCGCGGGTCATGCGTGCGGAAGATATCCAGGTTCTGATACACGGCGTCCGCGGTACCCCGATACCACTCGCCCCCGACACGTTGCGACGCTGGCAGGATATCGACGAACTCCTTGCTGCCGCCGGCGGCCGAGAACCACGACCAGCCGTGAACCAGGTGACGAATGAGGGAGTGCGCCTTGTACTGGGTTAGCACGCCCATGCGCCGGATGCCCGAGTTGAGGCAATTCGAGAGTGGAAAGTCGATGATTCGATACTTGCCGCCGAAATACAGGGCGGGTTTCGCGCGCCACGTTGTCAGTTCGTGCAGCCGCGATCCCTGGCCGCCGGCGAGAATCAACGCGAGCGTCTCCCGCGTGAGTCGGCTGATAAAGCGCACATCTTCTTGTTGTTCTGTCGCGGGCATAGTTATTGTCTCCCTGGGCGACCGTGCGAGTTGCGACTATAGTCTGCCAGACTTCGAGCGTCTCCGGGTGTTCCAGCGCGGTATATTTGCCGAATTTCGAACTTTTTTAACGGCGACCGGCGTCAGCAACGAGCATCGCGACCTCATCACAGCATTGCGCGGTGAGTTGTTCCGGCTCGAATCGCCAGCGCCAGTTGCCGCTCGAGGTGCCGGGAATATTGCTGCGCGCATCGGAGCCCAGCCCGAGGAAGTCCTGCAGCGGCGCGATGGCAAGCCGTGCCCGGGTCGAAAATGCGCAGCGAATCAGGTCGGTATGAATCGTATCAGGTGTGCCGCCGGTCAACGCGAGGACGGCCCGCTGCGTTTCGCGGATTTCCTCCGCGCTCCGGATGTCGTCCGGGCTGCCATGGAACCAGCCAACGGTCGTATCGTTGTCGTGCGTGCCGGTATAGCAGACACAGTTTTCCTCAACGTCGAGCGGGTTCGGTTTACCAGCCACGTCGAACTGCAGCACGGTCATACCGGGGATATCGTAGCGATGCCGCAGCGCTTCGACCTCGGGCGTAATCACGCCCAGGTTCTCGGCGACGATGGGCAGATGTCCCAGTTGCCGGCGCAGCGATTCGAAAATCGCGTCGCCGGGCCCGGCGACCCAGGCGCCGTCGCGCGCCGTCTCGCATTCAGACGGGACCGACCAGTAGGCCTCGAATCCGCGGAAATGATCGATCCGTACGATATCGACCAGCGCGCTTGCCGCACGAAGTCGTTCGACCCACCAGCGGTAGTCGTTTGCCGCATGGACTTGCCAGGCGTACAGCGGATTGCCCCATAGCTGCCCGTCGGCACTGAAATAGTCGGGTGGCACGCCGGCAACGTTTTGCGGCTGGCCATCGCGATCGATCTCGAGGATCTCCGGATTGGCCCAGGCATCGGCACTGTCGAGCGCTATGTAGATGGGCATGTCACCGAACAGGCTGATGCCGTTACTGTTCGCGTAGTCGCGCAACCGTCGCCACTGTCGACGGAACAGGAACTGAATAATCTTGAGTTGCTCGGCCTCGCCGCCCGCTGCCGCCTCGAGCTGTTGCAGGGCACCGGCCTCGCGATGTACGAATCGTGCGTCCCAGTCATGCCACGGTCTTTCACCGTTGCGTGATTTGAGTACGCGATACAGGGCGAAATCGCGCAGCCAGAGCGCATCCTCGGCGTGCAGGAATTCATCGAATTCCGTTTTCATTTGTCCGCTGGCTTTGTCCGCGAAACGACTCGCTGCGATTTTCAGCAGGGCGAACTTGGCGGGAATCAGCGCGGCGTAGTCGACCGTAGCAGTGGGCAATTTCGCCAGCACCCGGCATTCATCCGATTGCAGCAACCCGCGTGCGACCAGGTCGGACAGGTCGATGAGCATTTCGTTGCCGGCGAAGGTCGAAAGTGGCTGATATGGAGAATCTCCAAACGCCGTGGGGCCGGTCGGCAAAAACTGCCAGACGGTCAGACCCATCCGCCGCATAGCGTCGACGAATCCGATCGCGTCGCCGCCAATCTCCCCGATGCCGTAAGGACCCGGCAGGGAAGTCAGGTGCAGGCAGACGCCGGCGCTGCGCCCGGCCGGCAGCGTCTCGCTGTGCTTGCGGTCACCCAATTTCGCAACTACCAGCGTTCCGCATACGGCCGAATGTCGAGTTCAAACGTCCAGGCATCACGCTTCTGCTTGTACAGATACCAGTAGGCCTCAGCGACAGAATCCGGATTCATCAGCATGTCGTCCTTGATCGTCTCGATGCCACGCTCCTTCAATCGTTCCCGGACCCAGGCCGTGTCGACGCCAGCGTCGATGACCAGATGCGCGACATGAATCCCCTGGGGATCCAGCTCGCGCGCCAGTGATTGTGCCAGCGCGCGCAGACCGAACTTGGCGCTGGCGAACGCGCTGTAAGTGCTTCCGCCACGCATGCTTGCGGTCGCACCGGTAAAGAATATCGATCCGCCGCCCCGCGGCAGCATGTATTTGGCCGCTTCCCGGCCGGTCAGGAATCCGGCGAGGCAGGCCATTTCCCACACTTTGCGAAAGACGCGCGTCGACGTTTCAACGATCGGCGAACGGACGTTGCCGCCGATGTTGAACACGACGACGTCGAGCGGTCCGATGTTGGCCTCGATTTCCGCGAATACCAGCTCGATATCTTCCTCGCTGCGCGCATCCAGCTTGAACGGATGGGCGTCTGCACCAAGCTCGCGAACCTCGCTTGCCAGCGGTTCGAGCTTATCGGGATTCCGCCGGCCCATGCAGACGGTGAAGCCTTCGCGCGCAAAGCGACGACAGATTGCCGCGCCGATGTAGTCTCCGGCGCCGACGACGAGAATGACACGCTTTTCATCGCTCATGACTTGTTTTCCGTGTCGAACGCGCGGTTTGCTTTGCTCATGGCCACACCACCTTTTCGTTGCGCGGTTCACTGATCAGCTGACCGTACTTGCTTTCCAGTTTGTCTCGCTTGATTTTCAAGGTGGGCGTCAGCAGGTCGTTCTCGATCGTCCAGGGTTCGTCCACGATGAAAATGTTGGACATTTTCTCGTGCGATTCCAGCGTCTCGTTGACGTCGCCCAGTGTCTTGACCAGGCTGTGTTCGATCTCCTCCCGTTCCATACCTTTGCTTACGGGCGACAATACGGTCAGCGCTACCGGCGCACGCAATCCCGAACCCATGACACAGACCTGTTCGAACAGGGGATTGCCGGATAGTTTGCCTTCGATGGGCACCGGCGTGACGTACTTTCCCTTGGCGGACTTGAACTGGTCTTTGACGCGGCCGGTTATGCGGAACGCCTGCAGCGTTTCGTCCCACTCTCCTTTATCGCCGGTATGGAAAAAACCGTCGTCCGAGAAAACCTCCGCGGTAAGCTCGGGCTGCTTGTAGTATTCGGTGAACAGCCCCGGGCTCTTTAACAGGATCTCGCCGTCGTCGGTTAGTTTCATCTCGGTTCCGGGCAACGGAACTCCGATCGTGCCGACGCGGCTGCTCGAAAAAGGATTGTTGCCGCAAGAGAGTCCGCTCGTCTCACTCATGCCCCAGCCTTCGCTGATGTTCACGCCGAGTTTCTCGTACCACTTGAGTGTCAGGGGTGAGATCGGTGCGCTCCCCGAACCCACCAGCCGGCAATCCGCCAGGCCGAGTTCCTCGCGTACTTTGCGCGCCACCTTTCTGCCGACGATCGGCAGCGACAACAGCAGATTCAGTTTCGCGGGCGGAATCTTTGCATGCACGCCGGCCTGGAATTGCACCCAGAGCCGCGGAACGGAGACAAACGCGGTCGGGTTTGCGCGTTTCATGTCGGTCCGAAATGTTGCGAGTGATTCGGCAAAGAAGAGCTCGCTGCCGGCGAACGCTGCTGGCCCCGCGATCACCGATCGTTCGGTGATGTGTGCCAACGGCAGGTAGGACAACATGCGGTCGCTGGCGTCGACCTCGAGGATATCCCGGGTCGTCTGGCTGGCATAGTTATACGCGCGGTAGCTGATGACCACACCTTTCGGTTGCCCGGTGCTGCCCGACGTATAGAGTATCGTCATCGTTTCCGCCGCATCGGGCTCGTGGTAGTCGCGCCAGGGTTCGTGAGATTCGATCAGCGACTGCCACTCATACTGGCAATCCATGCTCGGATAACGCAGTGCGATCTTCGGGATATCGGTAGCGAGTGCCTGCTTGGGTATGTCCGGATCGTCGAGCTTGCCGACGATAACCGCCTTCGCCTCACTGTGGCGCATTACGTGCCGGATCGTTGCCGCCCCGGCCGTGGGATAGATTGGAACGGAAATCAATCCTGCCATCATGATGGCGTAGTCGGCCAACAGCCATTCCGCTACATTCTTCGACAGTATGGCAACTCGGTCGCCTTTTTCCAGGCCCATGCCGCGCAACGCACTGGCAAAGCGCCGCGCATTGTCTACTGCTTCACCAAATGTCCAGCTGATGACCTCGCCCTCGACAGGCTGATTCAGAAACGTGCGATCGGGATCGCGCTCGGCATGCGCGACTACGGCCTGCCAGGCTGTCAGCGGCTCCTGCATCGTGGACGACTCCTTATTTGTTTTGTTGTCGATTATCCGCCGGACTTGGAAATATAACCCTCATCGGGCAAAACCGGTAGCCGGGGTGCCGGGCGGCGCTACAATACGATCATGCTGGAAAGAACCCGTGTAAGGACCACAGCGATTGTAATGTCTTGTGCATGCCTTATCTCCTGCGTGCAGCAAGCTGCGGACGATGACGCAATACGCGTCCAGATCGCGCAGATGGCGCAGGATTTCCTGGCGTTGCGCGAAATGAAAGGTTTCTTGCACGAGATGCCTCTCGACGAGGCGTATCGCTGGCAGGATGAATTCGTTGGCATATTGTCAGCCACGCTCGGCGACGTCGCGGGTTACAAGACGGGCGGGCACGACCCGGGACCGGGCTTTCCGACGTTTCCGCCCGACGGAATTCGCGCGACCATTCTGAGCGGCATGATCCTGCCCAGCGGAACGCCGGTGCGGCCCGAAGACAGCGTTTGGGGATTTCTTGAGGCGGACTTTGCGTTGCGCGTCGGCAGCGCCGCTATCAACGAAGCGCAAAGCGATCTCGAAATTCTTGCCGCCCTCGATGCCGTTATTCCGTTTGCGGAGATTCCGGATCCTTACTACGAACAGGGTACGCGAACGATCAACGGTACAGTGGTCGCTAACATGTCGAGCCGCTTCGCGTTCGTCGGCGAGCCGGTGCCGCTGGAGGCAACCGAAGAATGTCTGCGGCGTCTGAACAGCTTCACGTTCGTGGTCACCGACGAGCATGGCAGGGAGATTGGCAGCGGTACGATGGATGGTTATTACAAACCCGTGCAGGTCGTGCGCTGGTTGCGGGACCAGCTGCATGAGTCCGGCAAGCGACTCGAGCAGGGGCAGCTCCTGTCGCTGGGCAATATCGGTATTATCCGGCAGATACACGGCAATACGCCGCGCGGCGGCGCCCCGTACGCGTCGAACGAATTCACGCTCGAGTACCATGGGCTGTGTGTTGACCGGCGGGCCGCCGTGACTATCAGGCTGGAGCGACGATGAAATGCGTAGCATGAAAAAATGTTTTGCCACTTTGGCACTGATCACTGCCACCCCGGTACTTGCGCATCATGGCTGGGGTTTCTACGGCGAGATCGTCGAGCTGCAATTCACGGTGGCCGAGCTCAAGCTCGGCAACCCGCATGACCGGGTCGTCGCGACGGACGGCGAACATCGGCGGTGGAACCTGTTGCTGGCACCTCCAGCGAGAAATCGCCGCTTCGGTTTCGATGAAGACACGCTCAGCGTCGGCGACGTCATCGATGTGACAGGTGCAAAACACTCGCGCAAGCTCGAGATCAAGGTGCACTGCATTGGTGTCGACGGGGTTAACGTTTACACCTACCGTTACGACAACGGCAAGTCGAGTTTCGAGCGTCTCCGAATGGACCAGTCCTGCGAATAAGCGCCGCGGCTGCAGGAACAGCGAGGTTTACGATATCCGGCCTCGCGGGCGTGACGAAACGGGGTCAGCGGGATTCGATTTGATGGTCGGGGCGAAATTGCATTAACGCTTCACGCATGTCATCCGGCACGCGGCGCGAACGCAGACCGCCGTCGGCAAGTATTTCCGCATAGACGCGCGTGGCGGTGCCCCTGCAAATCTTGTCGCCCTTTGTCAGGTTGAGGGCGGAGCAGTTCCAATGCAGGGTCTTCTCGCGAATTTTATCGAGCTCGATCTCGCAGCGAACCCGGTCTCCATACGCTGCCGGGCCCACGAAACGGAACTGGATTTCTCCCATGACAAACGACGCACGATCCTCGCGAATCATGCGATCGATCGGGTAGCCAATGCGGCGAAAAAACTCATGCTCGATCTCGTTGAACCAGGCCACTTCGTGGACGTAGTAGACGAGACCGGACGGGTCTGACTCACCCCAGCTAACGGTGAGCTCCTGCCGCAACGATGACATAACGTCTCTTCGGGTATCGGGGATATCGCGTACCTTACATCATTCGCCGCCGGTCGGCGGCAGCGGAGGCCGAAACTAACGGTTGTGGTGGGCCAATGGTAAAGTCGTTGCGATGCTCATGGATCCCGGGCTCTATCGCCGCCTGTGTGCGGAACCGGTTGTGCCGCTTGTTCTGGGCGAAGACGCGGACGATGCCCTGGAAACGGCCACCGCGCTGGCGGTTCTGCCCGGTGCTGATTCTCGCGTTCAGGAATTGATATCATTGTCGTGCGACACGGGCATACGCAGTATTCGCCCCTGACAAACTTTTAACAAGCAAGGTGACGCCGTGCCCCAGGAAGCTAAGACCGACGCCGAAATAGAAAGCTGCTTCGACGTGATGTCGGAATTGCGCACGCATCTCGTGAAGGACGAGTTTGTGCAGTTAGTCCGCGATATGGAGGCAGACGGATATCGGCTCGTGTATCACGAAGACGATGGCCAGGTTGTCGCGGTAGCTGGATACCGGATTTATACGAATCTTATCCTGGGCCGAAATATGTACGTTGACGATCTTGTCACCACGACCCGCTCGCGCTCAAAAGGCAACGGCGCGGTCTTGATCAAGTGGCTAAGAGATAAAGCGAAGAGTGCTGGTTGCCGCTATCTGCACCTCGATTCCGGCACCGAACGACACAGGGCACACAAATTCTACGTCAAGCAGGGTTTGACCGTCTCGGCCTTCCATTTCACGGAAAATCTCCAGTAGCCGGTTCACAACGCCTGGCAGAATATCAGGGCCGGTAATTCACCCGACACTCGCCACCATGAAACTGCATGCTGGCATCGGTGTACGACTGTATTTCGATGTAAACCCCGTTCGGGTCGTGGCAGGTAATCATCAGCGTGTTGTCGCCCTCCAGCTTTTTCTCCGTAACCTCGACGCCGGCCTGCGTAAGCGACTGGTAGCAGCCGTCCAGGTCGTCGACCTCGATTGCGAAGTGTTTGATCGTGCCTTCGGTTTTGAGCTCACTGACTTTTATCGCCTCTATGAACGTATCGTTGCCGAATGCCAGGTAGAAGCCGACGAGATCGTTATCCTGATTGCGAAACTCGAAGCGTCGCTGAAGACCAAGCAAGCCGTAAAATGCCTCGGTTTCGTCGAGGTCACTTGTTTCGATGCACACGTGAGCGAGCTTGCTTTTCATGATCTACTCCCCGTCGCTCCACCAGTCGCAACCGGCGACGTCGCGCAGGAAGCGGTCACGACCTGTGTCGTCCTGGCCGAACATCGTCTCCAGAACCTTCACGGCGACATCGTCCGCAGGCCAGCGCAGCTGGCTGCCATCGGACGCGGCGATCCGAACGTAAAGCTCCGCAACGATACGCGGGTCCATTGCGTCGGGCAGGCGCTCACGAATTTCGCCCAAGCGGCGCTCCATCAGCCGCCGGTACGGTGAATCCGCGGGATAATCGTCCGGAAGTGGCGATTCCCCCGGCGCGATGGCATCGAATATTCCGGTTGCATACAACCCTCCCTCGACCAGCGCCACGCGTATTCCCCAACGATCGACTTCGTGCCGCAATGCTTCCGTTGCGCCTTCGATGGCAAACTTGCTTGCGGTATAGGCAACGTCGCCGGGCAACCCGGCGATGCCGGACAGCGAACTCATCATGATGATGCAGCCGGACCGCTGCCTGCGCATGTGCGGCAATACCGCTTTCGTCAGGAGCATCGGGCCTGTGCAGTTTGTCTCCATGACGTCGCGAAACGCGGCGTCGCTCAAATCCTCCAGCGCGCCACATCGATTGATGCCGGCGTTATTGACGAGCACGTCGATGCGACCTGACTCGTCCACGATTTCCGCGAGGATGGCGGGAAACGATTCGCTGTCGGCTACGTCGAGCCTTTTCAGGTGAAGGTTGAGGGATTCTTTGTCAGCCGCTGCCAGCAGGCGCGCACCACGCGACAGGTCGCGCATCGTAGCGTAGACAACGTCGCCGTTGCGTGCGAACGCGAGCGCGCCTTCGAAACCGAAGCCGCTGGAACACCCGGTGAGCGCGACGACGGCCATGACGGTCCTTCGATCCGGAAGCGGTGAGATCAGCCTATAGTAAACTCGGAATTCTCACAATTTCTGGGTGCCACTGTGCCGCAAAGAATTGTCTTCCCGGAAAAGGGCAAGGTCGAACTTCAGCCGTTCGAACTGCCTGAGCCCGGTCCAGGAGAAATTCGCGTCAAGACGCTGTACAGCCTGATGAGCATTGGCACCGAGACCACGATTCTCCAGCAGAAATACGACCCCGGAACCCACTTCGACAGGATGTTTGCGTTCCCGCAATTGAAAACGGGTGTGCAAGCGGTTGGCCGGGTCGAGGGCACAGGCGCATCTGTCGCAGATTTTCAGCAAGGCGATCTTGTTTACATGCGCATGGCGCACGGTTCGCATCAGTGTCTTGCCGCGGCCGCCTGTTCGCCGGTGCCGCCTGACGTCAACCCGAAAGACGCCTGCTGGTGCGGTCTCGCCAAGACCGCCTTTCGCGCGGCATGGGCGGCCCAGTTCGAAACGCTGCCCAGCCTGTTGATCATCGGCGCAGGCCCGGTCGGTCAGATGGCGTTGCGCTGGGCTGCCGCCTGGCGCGTCGCCGAGATCTGCGCCGTCGACCTGTCGGCCCTGCGCCTGGCTCACGCAAAGCGTGGCGGCGCGATCCGCACGCTGCAAGGCAACGCAGAGGAGCATCGTGATTCAATCGCGGCGCTCGCCGGCGGCAATGGTCCGCCTGTCGTTATCGACACCACCGGCAACCCGGAGGTGTTTCACCAGGCGCTCGCCGTCGCGGCCCCATTCGGAACCGTCATCCTGCTGGGGGACACCGGCTTTCCCGGCCGCCAGTGCCTGACCTCCGACGTCATGACCAAAGGCCTCACGATCCAGGCAACGCACGACAGCCACGATCGCGATGGCTGGACGCAGCGCCGCATCGATGCGCGGTTTTTCGAACTGCTCGAGGCCGGGCACTTTCCGCTGGATCGCCTGATCACGCATGAATTCCTGCCTGCCGACTGTCACAAGGCCTACGCAATCGCGATCAATGAACGGCATTCGGCGATGGGAATCCTGTTTGACTGGACCGGTGCCAGCTGAGGTAAAAGGGGACATTCTTAATATTCTTCGCGGTAAATGGGGACATTCCTAATATTCGCGGGAATAACTAAATCTCTTAGCGTGGCAACGCGAATATTAGGAATGTCCCCATTTACCCCATTTACCAAGAAAGTCCCTGGCACAGTCATTGACCTGGCGACTTAGTTTATATATAAACTAAGTGTTTTCGCGGGAATGGCGTGAATGCTTTTCTGCGTCGGTTCCCCGATAACCAACGCCCCGAAACGACCACGATGCGGAGACTCGAGTGTCATTGATTCCGGCAGATAACAGCCTCACGCTGGCCGCGATATTGCTGGCCCTGGCCTGGCTCGGGTTCTGGATCGACACGAAACCCATCGGGCGCAAGACCTCGGGAGTGATCTGGGTGCTTGGCGTGGGCGTCCTGCTGTCGAATTTCAAAGTCATCCCGTACGAGGCACCCGTCTACGGTTTCGTTGGCGGTACGCTGATGCCGCTGGCGATCCCGTTGTTGCTGTTCAAGGCGGATCTGCGCCGTATTTTTCGCGAAAGCGGGAAAGTCATGTTTACCTTCCTCATCGCCAGCGCAGCGACCGTCGCCGGCGCGATCATCGGGTTTTTCCTTCTCGATCTCGGCGATATCGGACCCAAAGTCGCCGGGGCGTACACTGGCGGCTGGATCGGTGGCGCGGTGAACCTCGTGGCCGTTTCCGAGTCCGTGAAAATGACGCCGACCGAGGCGAGCCTGGTACTGAGTGCGAGCAATCCGGTCAGCATGACCGCGCTGGCGTTGTTGCTGGCGATCACTTCGGTGAGCTGGTTTTCGCGCTTCATTCCGACGGCGTTCGGTGACGACATCAATGAGGAAGAGCGCAAGAAACTTGGCGCCTCCGACGCACCCGCGCTGATTCCGTCCCACGTCACCGGCGTCCTGGCATTGAGCCTCGGCGTTTGTGCACTTGCGGGGTATATCGGCGACCTGACCGGAACCCGTGACTACAACATACTGACGATCACCGTCGTCGCATTGATTGTCGCAAACGTCATTCCCGGAATTTTGCGACGAGTAGAGGGCGAGTTCGAACTCGGCATGATGCTCATGTACATTTTCTTCGCAATGATCGGTGCTGGCACGAACGCAACGATCTTCCTCGAATCGGCCGTCATACTGTTCGTTTTCGGGATGATGATGATCTTCATCCACCTCGCGATCGTGCTTGCAGCGGCAAAGCTGTTGAAAATCGATCTGGCGGAGGCAGTCGTCGGGTCGGGCGCGGCGCTCGTCGGTCCCGCCGTCACGGCGGCCATCGCGATCTCGAAAGGTTGGCGTCCGTTGGTGACGCCGGCCATCATGTGCGGCGTATTCGGCTACGCAATCGGCACGTTTATCGGTTACGCAGTTGCCATGCTGCTGTCGGGAGGAACCCTGTGAAAATAAAGAGCGTCAAGGTTATCGTCACCTGCCCCGGGCGGAACTTCGTCACGCTCAAGATCGTCACCGATGAGGGCCTCAGCGGCATTGGCGACGCAACGCTCAACGGGCGCGAGCTGTCCGTTGCGTCCTACCTCGAGGATCATATTGCGCCGACGCTGGTCGGTCGCGATGCAGCCGCCATCGAGGACACCTGGCAGTACCTGTATCGCGGCGCCTACTGGCGTCGTGGCCCCGTCACGATGTGCGCTATCGCCGCCGTTGACACGGCGTTGTGGGACATCAAGGCCAAGGCCGCGGGCATGCCCTTATACCAGTTGCTGGGCGGGCGCAGCCGAGACGGTGTCATGGTTTACGGGCATGCGAACGGCAACGACGTTGCGGAAACCGTGGACGAGGTCGGCAGGTACGTCGACCTGGGCTACAAAGCCGTGCGGGCACAGACCGGCGTGCCCGGACTGGCATCGACCTATGGCGTATCCGGCGACAAGATGTTTTATGAACCGGCGGATGCGGAAATGCCATCCGAAAACGTCTGGTCGACCGCGAAGTACCTGCACCACGTTCCACAGCTTTTCGCGGCCGTTCGCGACGCGCATGGCGACGATCTGCACTTGCTCCACGACGTTCATCACCGGCTCACGCCGATCGAGGCAGCGCGCCTCGGCAAGGAGATCGAGCCGTATCGATTGTTCTGGCTCGAAGATGCCGTGCCGGCAGAAAACCAGGAAGCGTTTCGCCTGATTCGACAACATACGACGACGCCGCTCGCCGTGGGCGAAATCTTCAACTCGATCTGGGACTGCAAACAGCTCATCGAGGAGCAGCTGATCGATTACGTTCGTTCGACGGTCGTGCATGCCGGAGGAATCACGCATTTGCGGCGCATTGCCGATCTTGCGGCGCTCTATCATGTGCGCACTGGTTGCCACGGCGCGACGGATCTCTCGCCGGTGTGCCTGGGGGCGGCACTGCATTTCGACACCTGGGTGCCGAACTTCGGCATCCAGGAATACATGCGGCACACCGAGCAAACCGACGAGGTGTTTCCGCACGCCTATCATTTCGAGGACGGTTATTTGCACGCGGGTGAGCAACCCGGGCACGGCGTCGACATCGACGAGAAGCTGGCGCGCAAATACCCCTACCAGAGAGCCTACCTGCCGGTGAACCGCCTGCAAGACGGGACGATGTGGAACTGGTGACGTGAGCGCAGACCACGACATTATCATCGTCGGGGGCGGGCACAATGGCCTGATTTGCGGCTGTGTGCTGGCACGCAACGGGCTCGACGTGCTGGTCGTCGAGCGCAACGCGTGGGTCGGCGGCGGCGTGGTGACACGCGAGGTTACATTGCCGGGATTCAAGCACGACCTGTTCGGCTCGTCGCACGTTTGGATCCACCTGAATCCGGACTTTCGCGCGATTCAACCGGAACTGGAGAAGCACGGCCTCAGGTACATCTGGTCGGAGGACCACATCACCGGTCACCCGAACAAGTACGAGGGGCCGGGCATCATTGTCTACAAGGACATCGACAAGACCTGTGACACCATTGCCGAATACTCGACGGCTGACGCGAGGCGCTACCGGGAAATCTACGAGGAATTCGGCGAAATCCAGGACGGCGTCATCAAGTCGATGTTTTCGCCGCCGGCGCCGCCGAGCTATGTCTACCAGGGTCTCGAAAACAACCCGGAGGGCATGAAGCGGCTGCGCGACTACCAGTTGAGTTCACGGCAGTTCACGCTGGAAAACTTCGAAAACGAGCACGTCCGCGCTTTCATACTCGGCTGGGCAATGGCGCCGCAGACCTTGCCCGACCAGTTGGGCACCGCGGCGGGTTTCTACGTGATGATTCCGAGCATTCATTACTATGGCCAGGCGATACCGGAAGGTGGCAGCGGCATGCTTGCTGTTGCCATGCAACGCTACCTGGAGTCACTCGGCAGCCGCGTAATGACGGAGGCAACGTTCTCGAAGTTCATCGTGGACCGCGGCGAGTGTCGCGGCATTCGCCTGGACGACGGCCGCGACATCATCGCCGACAAAGCCGTGATCAGCGCGCTGGACCCGTACCAGACGTTTCTCACCGGCTTCGACGACGGCGTCTTGCCCGACGAATTCCTCAGGATGGTGCGAAACTTCGAGTTCGGCAACGTAACGATTGCACGCGTGCACTATGCGTTGAACGAGGCGCCCAGTTTCAAAAACGGGCCGGACATGGACCAGACCGCATTCCAGAGAATCTTTGGCACAGTGGCGGACATCGACCGGCAATACAACGAAATGGCGCGCGGCATTGCGCCGTCAGACCCGTTCCTGTGGACCGCGGCGTGGACAAGAATGGACCCGAGCCGCGCGCCGGATGGCAAGCACACGCTGATCATGGATACCTTCGTGCCGGT
>JAHHOT010000069.1 GCA_018677555.1 Gammaproteobacteria bacterium
CCGCCGAACTCTACCGGCATGTCGACGGAACCGGCACCCGTCTTGGCGCTCTTTGCCGGATTGACGCCAAGCGCCTTGGCCCCGATATCGATATTGCCGATTTCCACCGAGTCGCGGATCGCACCGAATATCACGACGCCTGCCCAGCCGTTTTTCGCACCCTTGGCCGCGATGATATCGCCCATCAAGGCGGTTTCCGTCGAGCCCCCACCGTCGACGATTACTACGGCGCCATCGCCAGCTTCGTCGAGCAGCGCGCGAAACAACTGGTTGTCCCGGTCGCACTGAACCGTGCGAACGGGGCCGAAATACTTCCTGCGACCGCCAAAGTCGCGAAATTGCACGGCACAGGTTTGCACCTCGCCTTCATGGTCATCGTAGAGGTCTGTTGTCGCCCGCATCGTCAAGTCTTTGTATTCAGATGGAAATGGCAGTTTACACGCGATTTAACGAAGTCATTATGTGACTGGCGTCTCAAAGTCGCCGGGCTCGCTCCAAAAGCATGCACCTCCCATTAAATCAATAACTTGCTTAAATACGCTCCTCGCTGCCCAAAGGAGTGCAACGTTGATTACCAACCGCCGATTCGCCGTAACGTACTCATTGCTGATCGCACTCGCGGCATTGGCCGGGGACGCCATGACGTATCCGGAGCCCGAGCAACGGACCAGCTACATCGTTCAGGGTGTGACTCATGCGGCGGTCGCTGATCTCGTGCGAGATCACGGTGGTGATATTACTCACGAGCTCAAAGTCATCAAGGCTGTTGCAGCGGACCTGACGCCTGCTCAGTTGGCTGCGATTCGTAACGATGATGCGGTTAAACGCATCTATGGCAACGGCTCTATCGAAGTCGCAGGCAAACCCGACAAGAGCGGCGGCTCAAACGGGTCAGGCGGCAACTACGATGCGTTGGACACACATTTCCCGTCGCTGGTAAACGCGGATGACGTTCATGCAATGGGCATTACCGGCGATGGAGTCGGCATCGCTGTGTTGGATACCGGGCTTTGGAAGCACGAGGGGATCAAGTACGATTCGAACGGAAATTCGCGAATGAAAGCGTTGTACGACGCGATTACCGATACGACGGGTAATCCGTTAAGTGGCAGCGACCCGGCGGGTCACGGTACTCACGTTGCGAGTCTCGCGGTTTCGAGTCTGAGAACGCCAAACGGGCTGTACAACGGCATCGCGCCGGATGCTCATCTCATTTCGGTACGCGCCTTCGACGAAACCGGCCAGGGAACCTATGCCGATGTGATTCGAGCCATTGACTGGATCGTGTCAAACAAGGCCAAGCACAAAATCAAGGTGCTCAATCTATCATTCAGCGCCACGCCGCAGTCCCACTACTGGGACGATCCGATCAACCAGGCCGTGATGGTAGCCTGGCAACACGAAATTTTTGTCGTCGCGGCAGCCGGGAACCAGGGGCCGGACGCAATGACAATTGGCGTTCCCGGCAACGTACCCTACGTTTTGACGGTAGGAGCAATGACCGACAATTACACGCCCGCCGATGGCTCGGACGACGTACTGGCAACCTTCTCATCTGCGGGGCCGACACGTGAAGGGTTTGTGAAACCGGAGGTGATAGCACCGGGTGGCCATATGATGGGCCTGACGCCGGGAAATTCGCATCTTGCTACTGCCTATCCCGAATTCTTTACAGCCGAAATGTACTTCGAAATGTCAGGCACCTCGCAGGCGACCGCTGTGGTGTCCGGCATTGCGGCACTCGCCTTGCAGGCTGAAGCCTGGCGGAGCGTCGACGAATTGAAGTGCAAGATCATGTCCGCTGCCCGGCCCGCGGTTACGGGCAAGGGTAAGAATCTGGACCTCGTTTACAGTGTATTCCAACAAGGCGCCGGCCTGGTAGACGCCCTCGCAGCCGTCACCAACCAGACGGTCGATTGCGCCAACAATGGCCTGCACATCGATAACGACATCGACGGCACTCAGCATTTTGGTGGCCGCGCGAATCAACAGGCAGATGGTAGCTACTACCTGATGGAAATGAACGGCTACCTGTGGTCGGACGGTTATGTCTGGGCGGACGGGTTTCTCTGGACGGATGGCTACCTGTGGAGCGACGGCTACCTGTGGAGCGATGGCTACCTCTGGACGGACAGCGGCGTTGGCATGAACGGCTACCTCTGGACCGACGGATTCCTCTGGACCGACGGCTACCTTTGGAGTGACGGTTATCTCTGGAGTGACGGTTACCTGTGGTCGGATTCGCTGACCGAAATGGCAACGATGAGCCACTGGGTCAACCAGGAGTAGTTCGCACAAACCAGCACCAGCTATTCAGGCGAGAGGCCAGGCTGGCAAATACTCCCGTAGCTGCCTGTTGCTCCCGACGCCTTCAGCAGGCCTGCGGTTTACCCTATAGTCTGTCACTTGATGCGCTCCTCCGCATACGGTGACAGCCGATGAACATCCGCAAAATCTCAATAATGATTGTCCTGCTGCCGGGCGTTCTCATCGCGGCCTGCGACAGACAGCTGCCCGAGCTGGAGCTTACCGGCGCCACGATGGGGACGAGTTACAGCGTCAAGCTCGCGGGTGTTACGGAAAACGCCAACACGGCAGACCTGCACCGGGAGATCCAGTCGATCGTCGACGGCCTGCAGCAGTCGATGTCGACCTACATCGAAGAATCCGAGGTAAGCCGCTTCAACGCCAGTCGTTCGATGGAGTGGTTCACCGTTTCAGCCGATTTGTGCGGTGTCGTTGCTGAAGCACAAACCATCAGCGAGTTCACTGGCGGCGCATTCGACATCACCGTGGGCCCGCTGGTGAACCTGTGGGGATTTGGTCCCGACGGTTCCGTCGCGGCGCCGGTGGATGACGCGGACGTCGCTGAAAAATTGATGACGGTCGGCCACTCACATCTGCGCGCGGACTGTACGCGGCCGGCCCTGAAAAAAAGTAATCCCGAGTTGTACATAGACCTGTCTGCGTATGCAAAGGGTTACGCGGTCGACCGGGTGTTCAGTCACGTCGCCGAATCCGGTTTCGATAACTTCCTGGTCGAGATCGGCGGTGAACTGCGCTCATATGGCCGCAACGCGAGAAACAGGCCGTGGTCGATCGCGATCGAAAACCCGGACCCGGCATCGCGCAGCGTACATTCCATAGTGAAGCTGTCGAACAAGGCGTTTGCGACATCCGGTGACTATCGGAATTCGTTTGAGTTCGAAGGGGTCCGCTATTCGCACACGATCAATCCGCGCACCGGCAAACCGGTAACGCACAGTGCGGCTTCAGTTACGGTAGTGGCGGACTCCGCAGCGTATGCCGATGCGGTAGCGACGGCGCTGCTCGTGATGGGCCCCGACGCCGGCCTCGGGTTCGCCGAGCGGCACGATATTGCGGCCATGTTCCTCGTGCGCACGAGCGATGCATTGGAACAGCGTGCCAGCCGCGCATTTGCCGCGTTCACGCCGGACTAAATTGTTTCATCCGGTGTTTGCGTTGCGCCTGGCATAGTCAGCCGCGCCGAGCAGGCCTGGCTGGCTGTGCGTAATCAGCTGTGTGGGTATCGACTTCATCAGCTTGTCGTGCGGTGGTTTCGCTTCGAATGTGGTCCTGAAAGCGCTGTTCAAGAGCATTTCGCGATAGCGGCCCGCGATTCCGCCAGCGATATAGATTCCGTCGATCGCGCCGAATATCAGTGCCACATCGCCGGCGTATTGACCGAGGACTTCGAAGAATACGCGCATAGCCGAGGTCGCGATCGGATCGCTGCCGGCAATACAGGCTTCGCCGATTTCCTCGGCGCCAAGCTCCGGGCGTTCGCTGCCATTCATTCGTGACAGCGCCCAATACAGGTTCTGCAGCCCGCGACCGGAAACGAGGTGCTCGCTGGTAATGCGTTCGATGCGTTGGCGAAGAACGGTCACAATTTCCATCTGTTCCGCCGTCACTGGCGCAAACCCGGACAGCCCGGCCTCGCCGCCGACACTGATCCGGGTCTGGCCGACATTGCGCAGCGCGGCCGTGCCGAGCCCCGTCCCGGGGCCTACGGCTGCGATCGTGTAATCCCTGTTGCCAAGCTGCGCCGGAGCAGGTCCGCCGACCTGCATGCAATCACTGGATTCAAGCAGCGGCAGTGAATAAGCAACCGCGTCGAAATCGTTCAGAAGCAGTACCCGGGCGCCGTCGAACGTCGCAGAAACGTCTCCGGCATCGATGGACCAGGGGCTGTTGGTAAGCTGGATGGTGTTGCCAACGACCGGGCCCGCTGCTGCAAGGCACATGACGCGCGGCGTCGCAACATCGTTCGAGTGCAGGTAGTGCGCGATCAGATCGTCGACAGACGGGAAGTCAATGCAGGCATAAGACCGTACCCGGCCAAGGCCTTTTTGGTCCGTAGCGGCCAACGCGAGGCGCGCGTTGGTACCCCCGATATCTGCGATCAATATGTCGTTCTCGCTCACTGGATGCTCGCTGGCTTGCAGCACGACAATCGTGCTCCTGGCGGAATACTACCGACGTCACAGGAATCGCCGCAAATGAAAGATACACTGGCCGGATGAAATCATGCGTTCCCATCGCTGCGATCGCAATTCTTGCACTGGCCACCGCAGTGGGGGCGGAGCAGCCGGACGCAACAGAGGCGGCGGTGAGCAAGATCCGCGCATACGATGCGAGCGGCATCCGTTTCGACGCGGTCAGTGTCGAAGGAACCGTGATCCGTATTCGCGGTAACGCGAACGAAAACAGTGACGTGGCCCGGCTCATGCGCTACCTGGATACGCATGTTGGCACCCCAACACTCGAATACGTCAAGCGAAACGGCGGTATGAGCGAATTCCTGCTGACGGTTAAGCGGCTGAAATAGAGGCCCGGCCCCCGGGGCTCGGCGCCGGCAACAGTCAGCGGCAATGAGATATACGCGGGGCTTCGCGTACTAATCGGAGCCCAGTATTTCCCGCTGCTTTTTCTTTGTCAGTTTTGCCAGCACGAGCTCATGGGATTTCTTGACCAGCGCCTGCAGGTCTTTCTTCGACAGCTTGCAGCGCTTCGGCTCGATCTGGACCCACTTCGCCCGGGCGAGATAGGGTGCCGGGTGAACGCCCTCGAGGTCGGTCAGCTCGAGAAACCGCGCGTCTTCGACCTTGAAGGAGTAACGGCTGTCTTTCTCGATGCCCGAGCAGGCAAACATCTTGCCGCCGATCTTGAACACGCGATCCTCGCCCCACTGGATATTCTCCGTGGCTCCAGGCAGTGACATGCAGTATTTGCGAAGCTGCTCGGCGGTCATCGTCGTCTCCGGCCGCGGTTCCCGTTGGACCTGAAATTCGCACGCGCGCTAGACTGGGTCAAGCCCTGACGGCACGTGAGGCCACATGACAGGCATAGAGCTTTTTCATCGTCTGAGAGACCTGGAATTACCGCCCGGTGACTACGCGGTGTTCGGCAGCGGGCCGCTGGCGGCGCACGGCATCATCGACGACCCGGGTGACCTGGACGTTCTTTGCCGTGGCGCAGCCTGGGCGGCGGTCCGCCAGGCGGGAGCGTTACGGCAACTGCCGGACTACGGGGTCCAGGTCGTCGACATCGACAGCGGTCTGTTGACCTTCGGCACGACCTGGGGCATCGGCTCGTTCGACGTCGCTGCGCTCATTGATACTGCCGAGATCATCGATGGCCTGCCGTTCGTCCGGCTGGAGCACGTTGTCGCCTACAAGCGAGTCCGCGGCAGCGAAAAGGACAGGGCGCACCTTGCCGCGTGTGCGGCGCGGGGGATTTGCGTCACGACCTAGGGCGTGGCGCCCATCGCGTCCAGAAGATCCGCCTCCTGCGACTCCGGGTACCTCAGGACGCCCGCGTATTGCGCGCGGACCGAATTGAACAGGACCAGCTTTATGCCGTCGTCCAGTTCATCGATATGAATCGGCCGTTCGCGCGCCATGCCGTTACTGAGCAGCCAGTTGCGATAGGTGCCGCCGAGGAGGCCGGCCTCGACGGGTGGCGTGTACAGCGTTCCGTCGATATCGAGGGCAACATTCGCGACGCAGGTTTCCGTGATAAAGCCGTCACCGTTCCACAGCAAAACGTCGTCGCCGCCACGCGCTTTGCGGCGCGCGTCTTCGTAAATCTGGCGATGGGTCGTTTTGTGGTAAAGGAACTGGTCGCTGCGGTCAACCGGTTCTGCTGCGAGGACGATTTCCCGCGGCTGACCGGAATTAACGTCTTCGAGCAACTGATGGGACACGCTGACCTGGCCGTACTTGTTCAACGTCAGCCGGACACGTTGCTTTTGCGCAGAAAAATTCCCGGCCTGCTCCAGCAGGGCTTCTTCGATCGTCGTGCGATCGCAAACATAGTCGAAATAATCCGCGCTCGCACACAGGCGATTGAGGTGTTCCTCCAGCAGCGCGTAACCGTGCTCGGGCGTCCACAGTAGCGTTTCGAGTAAATCGAAGTCTTGCTCTGTGCGCACCCGCGAAAGCACTTTTGCCTTGGTGAGGCACTCGTCGTACTCGTCGTCGGCGTCCGAATACCAGACGATACCGCCGCCAACCCCGTACGTCGCTTTCCGGCTCTCTTTCTCGATCAGCGCCGTGCGAATGGCGACATTGAATTGCGCGCGATTGTCCGGCCCGAAATAGCCAATCGCGCCGGTGTAGATGCCGCGTGGCGACTCCTCCAATTCGCGAATGATGCGCATGCTGGACACTTTCGGAGCGCCGGTAACCGACGCGCTCGGGAAAAGAGCAGCAATGACATCGCACACATCCGCATTCGTGCGCGCAACTACAGTCGAGGTCATTTGCCATACTGTCGGGTACTTTTCGACGTCGTACAGACTCGTCACGTCGACCGTGCCATTCTCCGCAACGCGGCCCATGTCGTTGCGGATCATGTCGAGAATCATGACGTTTTCGGCACGATTCTTGGTCGATTCCCGCAGCGTCTCCCGCAGCGCGATATCTTCGGTCGCTGTCAGTCCGCGATGTGACGTGCCTTTCATCGGTTTACAAATGAGGCGATCTTCGTTACGGCGAAAGAATAGTTCCGGTGATGCGGAGACAATGATGTGCTCGCCGCAATCGAGGTAAGCGCCGTAGGGTGCGTCGGCGGCGATATTCCTGAACAGCGCAATCGCGTCCTCGACGTGGTCGGTCTCCTGCCGCACGGTGTAATTGATCTGGTAGGTGTCGCCTGCCGCAATGCGCCGCTTGATCTTCTCGATCTTGCGGACGTAACTTTGCCGCTGCTCGAGCATGTGCCAGTCTGCTGGCCCCATCGGGCTGGCCGTTGTCAGGCCGGGCTGGTCGCTGATGCGCCCCTGGGCGAAAAGGCCGAAACACAACAGCGGCAGCGCGCCGCCGGCATGCGTCTCGAGCGCGTCGTCCAGCCCGG
Source organism: Gammaproteobacteria bacterium (assembly GCA_018677555.1). GTDB lineage: Bacteria > Pseudomonadota > Gammaproteobacteria > Steroidobacterales > Woeseiaceae > JAHHOT01. The sequence continues at coordinate 7,381 of JAHHOT010000069.1, forward strand.
ACGCGGCCTCATAGGTCAGGAAGCCGGCGGCATAAAGGTCTTCGTTCTTGACCCGCCGCTCGGCCGCGCGCAGGGCAGGAAGCACCTCTGATGGACGCTGTGCGATAAGCACGTCTACGGGATCGGAGAATATAAGCCACTGCGCAATGGCAGGGTCGCGCAGGACGATTCGCTGGAGCATTTGTTTGCTCGTTCCGGGAAGCCCAGCCCGGATTCTAGCGAGACGGGCAGTGCTAGTCGAATCGCTCGACGGGCGCCCCTGCGATGCCGACCGGAACGCGCCAGAGCTTGCCGCCGCCGTTGAACGTCGTGGTTATGTAAAGCGATTGGTGGTCGAAGGGGCCCTCGCCGAATACCAGGCTTGCCGCCCGATCCACGCCCTCGGCCACGACAATGAGCTCGCCGGAGGCGGGGTCGAATCGCCAGATCTTCCCGGCAGGGTTCTCCGCGACGTACACGCGGCCCAGACGGTCCAGCGCAAGTCCGTCGAGTCCTCCTTCGCCGACTTCGGCAACGATTCTCGCCGCGCCCGCCGCGCCGTTCTCGTCAACATCGATAGCCCACAGCTTGTTGTCGAACACGACCGGGCCGAGCTGCTCGAATATCTGTGCGACGTAGAGGGTACGGCCATCGAGCGAATACACCAGGCCGTTGGGATAGGGTACTGCCTGCGACCAAATGGTCCAGCTGCCATCGGTCTCTACCTTGTATATCTTGTCCGTGCCGTCGTCCGAAACGAGGAATGTGCCGTCGGCGTGCACCACGATGAAGTTGGGATCGGCGATTCCCGTCGCGAATTCGGTCTTCTTGCCGTCCCGCGTGATTTGCCAGACGATGCCGTCATCGTTCTCGCCATCACGGAAAATATTGGTCGGGCCGAAGTCCGCCATCAGAATATCGCTGGCACCGTAGCCTGCGAGACCGAGGTTCGTGAACGTGTCTGCGATGCGCAGCGCGGAACCGTCGGTGTCTACGCGGTAGACGCCGCGATCGGCAGCGACAAACAGCTCGCCGGCAGCGTTGAAGGTAATGCCTTCGGAACCCTCGAAGTCGGCGAGCAGCTCGGGCTCGAAGGGCGGTTGCTGGATGCGCGCGTTGTCCGAGACACACGCAGACATCAGGAAGAGTGCAAGTACGGTGTTTGATTTGTGCATCGGGCGCCCCCGCCAGCGCTTGGTCTTGTTAGCAGCGAACAGTTAAACAGACCGCAATGCGCTTGCGAAGTTCGTTTCGCCGGGATCTTACTGGTCTGCCAGTATCTGGTTGCCGCCGCCGCGCGGCTTGCCCGGGTTGAACCAGAACTTCCCCAGCAATGAGCTGTTCGCCCAGGGTATTTGCGGGCCCAGTTCCTCGTGCAGCGTCGCGTTCTTCACGCGGACACGGACGTCAATGAGCATGTCATTGATGGACTCGCCCGTTGTCTCGACTTCGCTCGCGAATGCTTCGGCGAATGCGCTGTAGTTTCCGTGACCGTCATATGCGACGCGGCCGGGTGCCGTCGAATAGACGACGAGGCTGCCTTCCGGCGCGATATCCATGCGTCCCATGCCGCGTGCCAGCGAGCGCCGGCCAGTCAGCGAGAAGCCGCGAAACGGGTTGTTGCGGCAGGAATCGAGAATGATGATGTCGGTCGCATTGCGCGCTTCTTCCATCATCTCCAGCACGTAGTTCGCCGACAGCGTGCGGTACTTGAGATGCGTCGCCTGGCGAATATCCGATTTGACCGGGATCAGCCAGTTCTGGCCGTCATAGGACACCCCATGCCCCGCATAGTAGAAAACGCCGACCGCGTTTTCTCCCGCCTGGTCGAGAGTCAGTGCGAAATCGTTTACGGCCTCGTCCATGGCCTGCTGATCGGCGTCGATCAGCAAGGTGACGTCGAAGCCGGTCGCCTCGAGTGCATTCGAAACCAGCCGCACGTCGTTTTGCGGGTTTTCCAGTGGGTCGATAGTTTCGTAGGCACCGTTGCCGATGACGAGCGCGATCCGCTCTTCGATCAGGCGAATCGGCGCTGTCTTGACGATTTCCGTCTCCGGCTCGGCTTCGGCGACGGTGTCCGCGGTCGCGGCCTGCGGGTGATCGTCCGGTGCATCGTCCGCGGGTGGCGGACTGCTCGCGACCACGGTGGTGACGGTGCCGCGCAGCTGCGCTATCCGCGCCTCGATCTGTTTTTTCCCCGCATCGGGCAGGCCCGGTGCCAGCAGTGTTTTTTCGTAGGCGGCAATTGCGAGGTCGCTTTCATCGCGAAGCTCGTGTACGTAGGCAGTTTTCGTGAGCACGTTCAGGCGCTCTTCATCGGTGAGCTCGGATCGAGCGTCGAGATCGCGTAACGAAGCCAGCGCGGTGTCGTATTGGCGCGCCTCTATTTCACGATCTGCCTTCTCGATCAACGCGAAGTGCAGCATCTCGTACCACAGTCTGTCGACCTCCCGGCCTTTTTCCGTCGCCAGCCTGATCGCCTGTTGAACAGGCTCCAGCATTTCCTCGTAGCGATTGAGCCCCATGAGGCTCTTCGCATAGGTTGCCAATGGTCCCGGCAACGGCTCGTCGGCCAGTTCGAACCACTGGTCCATGGTTTCGAGCGTTTTCCGGTGCTGTTTCTGAATCGCGTAAAGCTGGGCCAGCGTGTACAAGGACTGCTTCCGCGCCTCCAGGTCGATTGCATCTATGTCGAGCAGGTCCTCGTAGACTTCGATCGCGGCGGGATAGTCTTCCAGCATGTAGTTGATAAAACCGAGATGGGAAAGCACGTTTTGCGCTTCGTAGTCGTTCATCGCTTTGCGACGCAGCGGCTTCAGGAGCTTCAGTGCGCCTTTGTAGTTTTCGTCTTCGATGCGCTGGCGCGCTTTCGTCAGCTTGCTGTGAACGGTACGGCTGACGGTTGGTTGATCCTGCGCTGCCGCAGTGACCGACGCCAGCATCACGCAAAGTGCGATGGACGCAGTCATAAGAAGCCGTTTACCGTAGATCACCGGACGTCGTTCCTGTTTTGTTCTTGTGCAGGCATCCTGGCAGGGTAACCCGGGAGCCTCTTTCGACGCTGTCACAGTATTTTCCGGGTATTGGCGGTGAGTGTCCAGCAAACGCCGGTGTGCTGCATCCCTGCGGCCAGTAAGGGATAATTCAGGCATGACGTCATTTATCGCCGAGTTGAGGCGGCGCAACGTACTGAGAGTTGCCGCTGCCTACGCCGTTGTCGCCTGGATCATTATCGAGGCGGGTTCTGTGCTGCTGCCAACCTTCGGTGCCTCGGAGACGACGTTTCAGATCTATGTCGTTGTAGTGATCGTGGGGTTTCTCGCGTCGCTGGTTTTCGCGTGGGTTTTCGAACTGACGCCGGAGGGCGTAAAGCTCGAAAAAAATGTCGATCGTAGTGCATCGGTTGTGGATCGGACCGGGCGCAAGCTGGACTTTGCAATTATTGGCCTGCTCATAATAGCGCTGGCGGTATCGATCACGCTAAATGTAACCGGATTTCGCGTGCTCGAATCCGGAAACAGCACGTCAATAGCGGTTTTGCCTTTCAAGAGCATCAGCGAGGACGCGACGAATGTAAACTTCGCGGATGGTATTCACGACGATCTGCTGACGCGGCTCGCGAACATCGGCGCCCTGAAAGTCATTTCCCGTACCTCGGTAATGGAGTACCGGGGGACGACCAAGAACATCCGCCAGATTGCTGATGAGCTTGGCGTCGGCACGGTGGTCGAGGGATCCGTGCAGCGCGTCGGTAACAACGTGCGTATCAATGCCCAGCTCATCGACGCGGCCACGGACGAACACCTGTGGGCGAAAACCTACGACCGCGAGTTGAATATGCAGAATATTTTCGCCATTCAGAGCGATATCTCCGGCGAAATCGCCACCGCGTTGCAAGCTACGCTGTCGCCGGAAGAACAGTCGCGGCTTGCCAACGTCCCGACACAAAATATGGAGGCGTACAACCTTTACGTCCTGGGCCGCGCCAACCTGTACAAGCGGCGGCTCGAAACACTGCTGGAAGCGCGCGAGCAGTTTGTGCAGGCTGTTGAGATCGACCCGGAGTATGCCGAGGCGTATGCCGGCCTCGCGGACAGCGTGCTCCTTCTTTTCAATAATCACGCGGCGCTGACGCGGGACGAGACGCTGTCGGTGGCGGGTGCGTCGATTGGCACCGCGCTGTTGCTGAATCCCGAACTGGCCGACGCATACGCATCGTTGGGCTTGCTGCAACAGAAGATCTGGGAAGAAACGCGCACAGGTCCCGGCCTGCTGTCGGCGGAGACAGCGCTGAAAAGAGCGATCGAGCTCAATCCCAACCACGCCCGCGCCTATATGTGGCTGGCCGCTGTACGCAGCACCGAGTCGAAGTTCGACGAGGCGATCGACCTCTACCATGAGTCGCTACGTGTCGATCCGCTCGGGCGGATCCCTTACGCCAACCTTCCGGGACTGTATGCGCAAAAAGGTGACAACGAGCAGGCGCTTAAGCTGTTCCTCAAAGCGGTCGAACTGCATCCCGAGTGGCCGACCGCCTACCTCAACCTCGCGGTTCATCTGCAAGGGCTGGGCCGTTTCGACGAAGCCATTGCCTGGTCGCGGCGAGGCCGCGAGCTGAGCACGGACCCACTTGCCGGCGGCAATATCACAGCATCGTGGGTAGAATTCGGCGAGTTTCAGCGAATCAGGCGACTTTTTTCGGACGTGCCGGAGCAGCATCCACTTTTCGATCTGGGTGCGGGCCTGGATCGCGTTCTCGACGGGGATTTCGCCGCTGCGGCCGCGGCGTTCGAGGCGGTCGCCGACCAGTCAGACAATCCGCGACAGTTCATGCTGGACCTTGTTTCCACCAGCGCCATACTTGCCGGCGACTTCGACACAGCCAGGCGCTTTGCCGAGCGAAGAAATCCGGAATTTGCTGCAGATGCCGACCCCGAAGTGGATTTGTTCAATGTTGCAAATGCCGTCCGCTACGCGTTTATTCTGCAGCAGTTCGGCGAATCGCGAAGGGCGAACTATCTGCTTGACGCAGCACTTACCGTAGTACGGGGGCTGCCCCGCATGGGCATCGCCGGACATGGCATTCGCGATGTGCACATACTGACATTGCAGGGCAAACCGCTCGAAGCACTCGAGGCATTCCGCGACGCCGTTGACGCCGGTTTTCGCGGCAGCACCATGAACAACGGCTGGCCCCTCGCGCTGGATCCCTACCTGGCGTCGTTGCAAGACCGGGCCGAATTCAGGGCGATAAAGGCAGAAATAGATACCGACATCGAGCGCATGCGGGAAAACATCCTCCGCGCCGAGCGCGACGACGATTGGGCAGCGCTACGGGCCGTGGCCGGAAGCACCTAGCCCTGATTTATGGAGCGCAACCTGTCTTCCGTAGGAGCGGCGCCGTCGCCGCGACCGTGGCTGATCGCACAAAAATGGGGACATTCTGGTTTTTCGCAAAAAAAGCAATAAATAGGCTTTGGTAACGACGGCGAAAAACCAGAATGTCCCCATTTTTCCCTGTCAGCAGTACCTACTGTTC
>JAHHOT010000200.1 GCA_018677555.1 Gammaproteobacteria bacterium
CCCTGGAGGTCCTCTTTGTAGTCGATCTCTGCACCCATCAGGTACTGGACACTCATCGGGTCGATGACGAGCGTAACGCCCTGGTTGACGACCTGACTGTCGCCTTCCTCGATTGCCTCATCGAACGTGAAGCCATACTGGAAGCCGGAGCAGCCGCCGCCCGAGATAAACACCCTGAGCTTGAGTTCCGGATTGGATTCCTCTTTGATCAACTCGCCGACTTTGCTCGCCGCCGCGTCCGTAAATACGACCGGTGGTGGCGGCGCGGCAGCGCCCTGAATATTGCCTGTCTCAGATTGCATGATTTCCGACCTTCTCAGTGTTCGGGTTACGACTTTGCCGCCATTGCCGCGGATTGGTCGATTCGCGTCGTCTGCTCGAGCAGCGGGACCTGTCCGTCGGGCTGATGGACAAGCTTGCCATTGATCTCGGCACCGATCGCCATTTCGATAAGATTGTAATACACATTGCCAATGACCCGCGCGGTGGGCCCGAGTTCCACGCGCTGACTCGCGAATACGTCGCCCCGGACTATCCCGTGCAGGATGACATAAGGCACAGTCACACCGCCCTCGACCGTGCCGTCCTCGCTGATGCTGAGCGCCGCATCGCTCTCAGTGTCCGCCGTGACGTTGCCACGGACCGTGCCGTCGATATGGCAGCCGCCCTCGAAATTGACGTCACCGTTGACCTTGCTGTTGCCGCCTATCAAGGTGTCGACGACAGAATGCCTGCGCGTTTTTCGACCAAACATCACATTCTCCACAGCGGGCGTCGCAGCTCGACGTCCGAAAATCAGCCCAGACTGGTCATCCAGGAAAAGCTCTCTTCGATACTCGATATCGAGCGTGTTCGTGACCGCACTTCTATCCTGATGCGCTCCGGCGTAAATCCGTCAGGCAGAACAATGTCGCGTTCGAAGTCCTGAAAGTAGCGAAACTTGAATGCCCACTCCTCGCTCGAATCCTCGGGCAGCAACTGCGAATATGGGTAACTTTTTTCGTTGCCGTCCTGCCGGCCGACAAGCGTCAGTACTACGTCGCCGCTGACGGTTCGATCGTGCTGCAAAGACTGCACGAGCACGAGGCGTACGTTATACACGCGCTCGTCTTCGCCCCGCGACAGTTTCAAATCCTGCACCCGCAGCCCGGAGTTGCCGTCGGCCGGTGAGACTATACCGCGATAAAATGCGATGGCATCGGTCTGCTCCTGAATCTTCGCCTCCAGCGTCGTCAGATCCGCCTCGACTTCTTTGTAGGCTTCCCGATCGATATCCCGGTGCGTTTCCAGGAGCGCCACCTGTTGCTTGAGGTCCACGATCTGACTTTCCAGCCCGTCAATCTGGTTCTCGTAGCGGTTGCGGTCCTCTGCTGCATCGACAATGTTGTAGTTGGCCTGAATGCGGCCGAACTCGAACAGCAAATACCCGGCAACGAGAATCAGAACAACGAGCACGGCCCGGACCGCAAAGATGCGCCCCGGACTGTGCGTTTGCAGAGATGAACGTTGCGCCACGAATCTCGCCGTTCAGTTCAAAAACATTATGTTACGCGGTGTCTCCGGCAAACAGAAGTCGGTCGTGTCACCTAACGGCACGAGCCACGTGACGCAATTCACAGCTTTGGGCATGATGTCCGGATGGGGAGCTACTATCTCTGGCTCAAGGGCCTGCACATCGCGTTCATGGTGACGTGGTTCGCCGGGCTCTTTTATCTGCCACGGCTTTTCATCTATCACGCGCCGGCGCTGGACGCCCCCAGTCGCGAGCGATTCGGCACCATGGAGTATCGACTGTTCGTCATCATGACGCTCGGCGCAGGACTGACAGCCCTGTTCGGCATCGGCATGCTGCTCGTAAACCCGGCATTGCTTGGCCAGGGCTGGTTTCAACTCAAACTGCTGGCGGTCGCCGGATTGGCCGTGTATCACTATCGCTGTTACCGCTGGATCGTGGTTCTCCGGTCGGCGGCGGCCAGCCAGGATACCCGCTGGTTGCGGTGGTTCAATGAGATACCGGTTATATTTCTGCTAGGCGGTGTTCTGCTTGCGGTTCTCAAACCCTCGTTCGGCAGCTGACAGACGTCCGGCTACGAGGCATTCGTCTGCCCGGCAGGCACGTCGGCTATGCCTTCGAGATCCTTGTCAAATACCGCACGCCACCGTTTCGGCCACCAGCGCGGCCGCGGTGGCAGCTCTGCCGGGTAAACCGTCATGCCGAGTTCGTGTAGCGCGCGCGCGTACACGCGGCGCTTGAAGTAGATCACCTCGTTGACCGGCCGCCAGTAGTCGACCCAGCGAACCCTGTCGAACTCCGGTTCGTCACATAAATCGAAGCGCACGTTCTGCTCGGAGGCCAACAGCCGGAGCATGAACCAGCGCTGCTTCTGACCGATACACACCGGCTCGCTGTGGCGGCGGACGAACTTGCCCGGGAGAGTGTACTTGAGCCAGTCGCGCGTTACGCCCAGCAGCTCGACATGGTCGCGATCGAGGCCAATTTCCTCGCGCAACTCGCGATACATCGCATCCGTCGGGTCCTCGCCGACCAGCATACCCCCCTGCGGAAACTGCCAGCCTTTACGACCCGCACGTCCGCCGAGCAACAGCTTGCCGTTGTTGTTCGCAAGGATGATGCCGACGTTGGCGCGGAATCCTTCTGCGTCAATCCAATCGCTGCCCATCAGAACTGTTCAGCAAAACTTCAACTGCCTGTTACTTTACACCAAAGCACGGCCTGATTAGCCTTGTTCGGCGTATGATCGCCGATCATCTGGCAGCCGCCGCGGAGAAATTCATTGAGCATCGGGCGATCCGCCGCCGTATTCGCAGGTCTTCTTGCCCTGACGGCCCTTGCGCTACTGATCGCGCTTGCCTCAGGCAGCGCCGACGTCAGTTTCGCTGAGCTTTGTGCGGCGCTCGCAGGTGACGCCTCGTCGACCACCCGCGCCCTGGTCATCGACCTGCGGCTGCCGCGAGCGCTGACCGCATTCGGCGTGGGCGGCCTGCTCGCGGTCGCGGGCGTGCTGATGCAGGTCCTGCTCAGAAACCCGCTTGCTGAACCATATATTCTCGGCAGCTCCGGCGGCGCCGCGGTGGCTGCACTGCTCGCCATGATGCTGGGCGCCGGCAGCCTGATCGTCGACACGGCAGCTTTCGCTGGCGCACTCGGCGCGACGCTGCTGGTATTCGCGATCGCCCGCGGCACCGGCAGCTGGGCCCCGGCGAGACTCCTGTTGACCGGTGTCGTGCTGGCTGCAGGATTCAGCGCAATAACAACGCTGCTGCTGGCGCTGAGCCCCGAGCAGAATTTACGCGGCATGTTGTTCTGGCTGATGGGCGACCTGAGTTTCGCGTTCGAACCGACACGAGTGCTGCTCGTGCTCGCCGGGCTGAGCCTCGCCGCAACGTTCGGCGCTCGCCATCTCAATGTGCTTGCGCGCGGAGAACTGCAGGCAGCAATACTCGGC
>JAHHOT010000150.1 GCA_018677555.1 Gammaproteobacteria bacterium
GGCGGTGTGCGGTCGCCAGCGCGTTCTCGACAACGTCTGTGTCGGCAGCGTCAAGCGTCGCGATAATCTCGCCATCAAACGGCGCGCGCACTTCAATCACGCCGTCATAACCGTTTGCCTTCGGAACCATCAGTGTGAGGTTGGCCTGCATCGTCAACGTGCCTCTATATCGGGCAAACGAGCTTGCCGAGCTTCTCGGTGAGCTTCATGTTCTCGGAGTAGTCGACCGGGCAGTCGATTACGACGACAGTATCGTCGGAGATGGCCTGCCTGAGAATTGGCAGCAACTCGTCGGCGACCTCAACCCGGTAGCCTTTCGCGCCATAGCTTTCCGCGTGTTTGACGAGGTCCGGGTTCTTGAACTTGATGTGACTTTCGCGGCCGTATCGACGCATCTGGTGCCATTTGATCAGCCCATACTCGCTGTCGTTCCAGACCAGGATGATGATCGGCGTACCGATACGCAGCGCGGTTTCGATCTCCTGGCCATTCATCAGGAATCCTGCGTCGCCAGTGACGGTTAACGCTGTCCGCTCCGGGTAGGCGATCTTCGCGGCAATCGCCCCCGGAACACCGATGCCCATCGAGGCGAACCCGTTTGAGATGATGCAGGTGTTGGGACGCTCCGCCTGGTACATGCGCGCCATCCACATCTTGTGGGCACCCACGTCCGAGATCACGATGTCGTCCGGCTCGAGGGCTTTGCGCAGGTCCCAGATAATTCTCTGCGGCTTCATCGGTACACCGGCATCGTCCTTGTGAGCCGCGAATTCAGCGACGATACTTTCACGCAAGCTGCCGGCCCTGAATTCTTCTTGCGGCGCTGCGGCACCGGCGATGGCATCCAGCGAAGTCGCTATATCGCCAATAACCCCGGCTTCCAGGATGTAGTGCGCATCGACCTCGGCGGGCGTCCGGTCAATGTGGACGATTCGCTGTGCCCGCTCCGGGTTCCAGAGTTTAGGGGGGTACTCCACCATGTCATAGCCGACACAAATCACGAGATCGGCACGATCGAATCCACACGCTACGTAGTCATGTGCCTGCAGCCCGACGCTGCCCAGGCAGTACTGGTGTGAGAAAGGCATCGCGCCTTTCGCCATGAACGTTGTCGCAACGGGAATTTTCAGCTGCCTCGAGAACCGCTCCAGCGCGTCTGATGCGCCAGCTCTAATGACGCCATTGCCAGCCATGACGATCGGATACCTCGCCTCGTCGATCAGCTTCACAACCTGCTCGACCTTTTCGCCAGGTGCGTGCGGCGACTTCGGATGCTGCACCGTCAGTGGCGACGCGTTCGACACCTCCTCATCGGCGATGTCTTCCGGAAACTCGATGAACGAACCACCGGGCTTTTCCGCTTGTGCATCCTTGAACGATTTGCGAACAATCTCGTTGATCGTTTCAGAGCTTTTGATCTGAGCGCTGTACTTCGATATCGGTTCGAACATGCGCACCAGGTCCACGATCTGGTGGCTTTCCTTGTGCAGTCGCTTGCTCGATCCCTGCCCGGCGATCCCCACGATTGGCGCTCGATCCATGTTCGCGTCTGCAAAACCGGTGACCAGGTTGGTTGCACCCGGGCCAAGCGTACCGAGACACACACCGGCCTTGCCGGTCAGCCGACCGTACACATCGGCCATGAAAGCGGCGCCCTGCTCATGGCGCGTGGTGATGAACCGGATGTCGCTCGACAAGAGCGCATCCATCACAGCGAGATTCTCTTCACCCGGGATGCCGAAGATTTCAGTGACACCCTCATTCTCCAGGCATCTGACGAATAATTCTGCCGCATTCATAGGCCTGTCCCCGGCTTGACGCTGGCGGTCCGTTTGTTGGGCCTGGCCGGGGAACGCCATGTTCGCGCCCCCCGGCCCGCCCGCCGGATTCCGCATCAGCCTAGACCTGGCCGCCGCAGGATCCCTCGCCACAAGCGCCTTCCGCCTCATCTTTGTTGTCGGCACCGCACGAACCTTCGCCGCAGCTACCCTCGGCGTCGTCCTTGTTGTCCGCGCCGCAGGAACCTTCACCGCAGCTGCCTTCGGCGTCGTCCTTGTTGTCCGCGCCGCAAGAACCTTCACCGCAGCTGCCTTCGCCTTCGCCCCTGTCTTGCGCACCGCAGGAACCCTCACCGCAGGCGCCTTCACCCTCCTGCGCTGCGTGATTGCCGGCGATCATGTATCCCTTGGCCAGCTGCTGCATCTCGAACGGCGATTCCTCTGTGGGCACGTCACGAACGGCGGCGGATGCCGCGGCCGTCAACGCCGTAGCTACACAGATCGCGACTGCTGTTTGTTTGTAAACCTTCATCGTCTTTCTCCTGGATTGCTGTTGAAACCGGACCTGGTGCCGGACTTCCGGCCAGGCGAACCTCGGGATTAACATTAGACAGCCGCAACCTGCCGGATAACCCGTGCCGGCACGTAAGACGCTTTCGGTTTCCATGTATTCAACTCGCGGTGCTGCAGACCTAACCTTCAGGTTCGCTTGTTGATGACCTGGCGAGGTTGAATATGCCCGGTACCAGAATCGCGATACTCGGCGGTGGGTTTGCGGGCGCGACACTCGCGGCCGCGCTGCAGCGGCGCGTGCCGGACGATTGCCGGATTACCATTGTCAGCAAGGAAAACCACATCACTTACAATCCGTTGCTGGCCGAGGTCGTTGGCGCCTCGATCCTGCCCGGTCATGTCGTCGCGCCGCTTCGCCAGATAGCCAGGCATGCCGAAGTCTGCATGGTCCCTGTCACCGATATCGATCTCGAGGAACGCCGGCTTCATTACCTGGGTGAAGGACCGGGAACGATCGACTACAATCACCTCGTCCTGGCATGCGGTGTCAATGCGAACCTGCAGCTCGTACCCGGGATGGCGCGCTACGCCCTGCCGATGAAAACGCTGGGCGATGCGCTGTTCATTCGCAACCGCATACTCTTGCGCCTGGAGCAAGCGTCGCTACAAACAAACCCGCGGCTGCGCCGATGGCTGACGACGTTCGTTGTACTCGGCGGCGGTTTCAGCGGCGTCGAAGTGGCCGGTGAAATTGCTGATTTCCTGCGGGCGAGCCTGAAATACTACCCGGCGCTCAAACTCGAAGACTGCCTGGTCCGTTTACTGCACGCGGGCGATCGCATCCTCCCGGAGCTCTCTCCCAGTCTCAGCCAGTTCGCTCTGAAAAAGATGACAAGACGAGGTCTCGACATTCGATTGCATGCCCGGGCGGCACGCATCGATGCCCACAGCGTCCAGTTGCAGGACGGTGAACGTGTTCCGGGCGGAACGATCATTGGCACGATAGGAACGACACCGAACCCGCTGATCGAGTCGCTGCCGTTGCTGAAGGATCGTGGACGCGTCAGGACCAATCCCGATCTGTCCGTGCCCGGCCACCCCGGCTTGTGGGCGCTGGGGGATTGTGCTCATGTAATGAATGCGTGGAATGACGAACCCGCGCCGCCGACCGCACAGTTTGCAACTCGTGAGGCTACGCACCTGGCCCGAAACATAGCCGCTTCGCTACGCGGCAAGGAAACCAGGCCGTTCGATTTCAAGCCTCTCGGTGCCTTGTCGACGATTGGTCACCACAAGGCGGTCGCCGAAGTTTTTGGTCTGCGGCTCTCCGGGTTCGTTGCGTGGCTGCTATGGCGCGGTGTCTACCTGCTAAAAGTGCCGACGCTGGCCCGCAAAGTGCGCGTGTTCTTCGAATGGAACTGGGGCATGCTGTTCCCCGCGGATATCGCGCACCTGGGTTTCACGAGAACCCGGCGTACCACCACACGCCAGGCGCCGGATTCTCGCTAGGTCCGCCGCACGAACGACCGGTAGAGGTCACGGTTCATTCTTGCAATTCGGCCGATGTCGATTTCCTTCGGGCATGCCGATTGGCATTCTGCGTGATTACTGCAGTGTCCGAAGCCTTCACCGTCCATTTGCGCGAGCATCATTCGGACCCTCGAGTTTCGCTCAACCTGACCCTGCGGCAACAGGCCCAGGTGCGAAATCTTGGCGGCGACGAACAGGCTGGCCGATGAACTGGGGCAAGCCGCCGCGCAGGCGCCGCAGCCGATGCAGGTTGCGGACGTAAACGCACGGTCGGCAACGTCTTTGGGCACCGGGAGTGTATTGCCATCCGGTGCAGCACCCGTGCGAACGGATACATAACCACCAGCCTGCAGTATCCGATCGAATGCGCTGCGATCGACCACCAGGTCGCGAACAACCGGAAACGCCCCGACCCGCCATGGTTCGATCCACACCGCCTGGCCGTCATCGAATTCCCGCATGTACAACTGGCAGGTTGTCGTCGCCTTCTGCGGACCGTGCGGGACACCGTTGATTACAAGACTGCAGGCACCGCAGATGCCTTCGCGACAGTCGTGGTCGAAAGCAACGGGCTCGCTGCCCTCCGATATCAGGCCCTCGTTCAGCACGTCGAGCATTTCCAGGAACGACATGTCCGGTGACACGTCGCTGATTTTGAAAGTCTCGAAGTCTCCCCTGGCATCGCTGTCAGCCTGGCGCCAGACATGCAGTGTCAGGTTCATTTGTAGCTCCTGACCGACGGGTGTACGAACTCGAACCGAAGCTGTTCCCTGTGCAGATTCGGTGATGACGTGTCGCCACTGAACTCCCACGCCGCCACGTAACTGTAATTCTCGTCGTCGCGGCGAGCTTCGCCCTCGTCGGTGACATGATCCGTGCGTGCGTGGCTGCCGCAGGATTCGTTGCGGTCCAGCGCGTCGATGCACATCAGTTCCCCGAGCTCCATGAAATCGGCGATTCGTCCGGCGCGCTCGAGTGTCTGGTTGAACGTTTCGCCACTGCCGGTCACTTTGACCTCGCGCCAGAATTGTTCGCGCAGTGGCGGAATTCGTGCCAGCGCCTCGCGAAGCGCAACAGGGTCGCGCGTCATGCCGCAGTTATCCCACAGTATTTGCCCAAGCTTGCGATGGAAGTACTCTGGCGGATGCTGCGGATCCGGTGCATTCAACAGTCGTTCGATGCGGTCCCGCACTGCCGTGACGGCGCTATTTACCGCGGCGTGATCTCCCGGCACGCTATTCGGCTCGTGTCGCGCGAGGTAGTTTCCGACGCTGTAGGGGACGACGAAATAGCCGTCGGCCAAACCTTGCATCAGCGCGCTTGCACCAAGCCGATTGGCACCGTGATCCGAAAAATTGCACTCGCCGGTCGCGAACAGGCCGTCGATGCTCGTCATCAGGTTGTAGTCCACCCATAGCCCGCCCATCGCGTAGTGAATCGCAGGGTAGATGCGCATCGGTGTCGTGTACGGACTTTCCCCGGTAATGCGCTCATACATCTCGAACAGGTTGCCGTAGCGCTCGCGAATCCGGGCCTCACCCATCTGTTCGATCGCCTCCGAAAAATCCAGGTAGACGCCCAGCCGCCTGCCGTTCACCTCGGGCCCCACCCCGTGTCCCTGGTCGCATACTTCCTTGGCGGCGCGTGAGGCTATGTCGCGCGGCACGAGATTCCCGAACGCCGGATAGCGTCGCTCGAGAAAGTAATCGCGCCGGTCGTGCGGCAATGTCGCCGGGTCGGCCTCGCTGTCATCGGTATGCAACGGCGCCCACACACGGCCATCGTTTCGCAGCGACTCGCTCATCAACGTAAGCTTGGATTGGTAGGTCCCGCTTTGCGGGATGCAGGTAGGATGAATCTGCGTAAAACAGGGATTCGCGAACAGCGCCCCGTGACGATGCGCCCGCCACGCGGCCGAGGTATTGCAGCCCTTCGCATTCGTCGACAGGTAGTAGGCGTTGCCGTAGCCACCGGTACACAGCACAACGCAGTCGGCCGTATGTGACTCGATGCTTCCGTCGACGAGATTGCGCGTAACGATGCCGCGAGCACGACCGTCGATGACGATCAGCTCGAGCATTTCGGTTCGCGGGTGCAGGGTGACGGTGCCCGCGGCGACCTGGCGATTCAGCGCCTGGTATGCGCCGAGCAGCAGTTGCTGCCCGGTCTGCCCTCGTGCATAAAACGTGCGGGACACCTGCGCGCCACCGAAGGAGCGATTCGCAAGCAGCCCACTGTACTCACGGGCAAACGGCACACCCTGGGCGACCGCCTGGTCAATGATATTCACGCTAATCTCGGCAAGGCGGTAGACATTCGATTCGCGGGAACGAAAGTCGCCGCCCTTGATCGTATCGTAAAACAGCCGCCAGATGCTGTCGCCGTCGTTCTGGTAATTCTTGGCCGCGTTGATGCCTCCCTGGGCCGCGATACTGTGTGCTCGCCGCGGGCTGTCCTGGAAACAGAACGACTTCACCCGGTAACCCATCTCGCCGAGCGTAGCGGCGGCCGAGCCGCCGGCGAGACCGGTGCCGACGACGATGACACGGTACTTTTTCCGGTTTGCGGGGTTGACGAGCGCCATGTCGAAGCGATGCCGCGTCCAGCGATTCTCGAGCGGGCCGGTCGGCTCGTTTGCGTTCAGGTCGCTGATCATGTCGCCGACCCGATCAGCTGCTGGCCAGCCCCGGTATTCAAGAGAATGAGGCCAATATTCAGGATCGCCAAGCCGGCGCCGACCAGGAATGCGAATGGCCTGCGCAGGTGGTTGTAACGCGGGTGGTGCAATCCGAGCGTTTGAAACTGGCTCCACAGGCCGTGATAGAGATGCAGTGCAAGCGCGACCTGCGCCACGACGTAGAGCGTCAGCACAGGCCAGTACGCAAAACCCGCCCGGAGGTTCTGGAATGTCGAGGTCGTATCGTCGAACACGAGCCAGCCACGAACGTGGGCTATGTGTACGCCGAGAAATATCAGCAAAAAAGTGCCACTGGCCATCATCGTTCGTGCCGCCCACGTCGTCGCCTGCAACTTCCGCTTGCGATAGCGACGCGGACGCGCCATACGATTTGTCAGCCAATGACGTGGTCCGACGGCAACATGCACCAGCAGCGCAAGCGCGATCGCAATCCAGACACCGTAATGCAGAATCGGGTGGTTTCGGAGCCAGTCCAGGTAATCATTGAATGCCTGTTCGCCGCTCAACAAAACCGTATTGCCTGCCCAATGGCCGTACAGAAATGCCACGAGTACGAGACCGCTGATCGCCATCGCCACCTTGCGCATCACCGAGTACGACCATGCGCCGGGCATCTCGGAATCGCGTGTGAGCAACGGGGCCCCCGGCATGGTCAGGATTCCATGTCCCGGTGAGTCTCGTCGCGATCCGCGCGCGCTTCGAGCCGTTCACGCTGGACGGTCCTCAGGCAGGCATTCCAGCGCAGCGTCGCATCATCGTTGCCGTCCGGACGACACGCCTGGGCCTTCGTGTACCACTCCATTGCCTCGCGAAAATACTCCCAGGTGAACGAGCGCGACATGCTTTCGAGAAGCATCGCACGGGCACGTCGCTCACTAACGACGCCGCGGTAATAAAGCCGCTCGTACTCATCCGGCAGGCGGTCGACGAGGCGCAGCACCCGTTTTGGATCGAGCATCTGACCGCTGCGTGCGAACTGGTCGGTCAGCGACAGTATCAGCAGGATCTTTGCCTCATGATGTGCGGGGTCCGCTACCAGGATGTCCAGGCAGATACTCTCCGCCTGCTCCGGTTCTTTCAGCAGACGATACTGGCGGGCTTTCTCGAGCGCGGCAGGTATGGAGCTCGTACTAATCCGATTCGGTTGCAGGTCACGCATGCTTTTCTCAGTAATTAGCGTCGTACATTTGCTGCGAGATCATTTGCTCGACGTCGGCCGGGCGCTTTTTCTGCGCCAGTCCCTGTTGCCACGCCTTGTCTGCGACAGCCACGGCAATTGCCAGGGAGACATCGCGAATTTCGGCAAGCGGCGGGTACAATGCGCCTAACGCCAGGTCCTGCTCGCTGACCTGCCCGGCGAGAACGCGAGCTGCCTCGAGAAACATCTCGTCACTGATGGTCACGGCGTCGCACGCGATTGCCCCCAGTCCGATGCCCGGAAAGACATAGGCATTGTTGCCCTGGCCGGGACGAAACTCCTGGCCGTTGAATGTCAGGCCCGGGAACGGGCTGCCGCTCGCGAAGACGGCGCGACCATTGCTCCATTCGTAGGCCTCGGACGCCGTGCACTCCGCCCTCGATGTCGGGTTCGACAGTGCGAAGATTACCGGCCGCTCGTTGATGTCCGCCATCAGCCGGATAGTGTCCTCGTCGAATGCACCAGCGGTACCGGTCGCACCAATCAGAACGTCCGGCCGGACCTGCCGTATCGCCTCGGAGAACGAGACGTTCGGAACGGTATGGGCGTACGGCAGGTTATGCTGTTTCAGGCCCGCGCGGCCTTTCACCACCAGGCCCGCGCGGTCCACGAACCATAAGCGTTCGCGGGCCGTTTTCTCGTCGAGGCCGGCCTCACGTAATGCAGCGTAGATCAGGTCACCTATGCCGGTTGCGGCTGATCCGGCGCCGAGGAACATGATCCTCAGATCCTTGAAGTCTTTACCGGTAATACGTGTTGAGGCCTGTATGCCCGCCAACGCGACGGCAGCAGTTCCCTGTATGTCGTCGTTGAAACACAGCACTTCGTTGCGGTAGCGATTAAGCAACGCATAGGCGTTCGGCGTGAGGAAATCCTCGAACTGAATCAGTGCGCTCGGAAAAGCGTCCAGCACCGCATACACGAATTCGTCAACCAGGGAATCGTAGTCGCTACCGGTCAAGCGTGGTTCGTTGATGCCAAGATAGAGAGGGTCATTGCGAAGCTCGACATTGTTAGTGCCAACGTCGAGCATGATCGGCATGCACTGTCTCGGATGGATTCCCGCACACGCTGTATACAGCGCGAGTTTACCGATTGGAATTCCCATGCCGTTGGCACCGAGATCGCCAAGCCCGAGAATGCGCTCGCCGTCCGTCACCACGATCATGCGCACGTCCTGGTCTGGCCAGTGCTGCAGAATCTCCCGTATGCGGCCACGGTCGGCCGGCGTAATGTAGAAGCCACGAGGCTGACGGAAAATATGTGCGAATTCCTGGCACGCCTGGCCCACCGTCGGCGTGTAGATTAACGGCATAACTTCTTCGATGTTGTTCAGGACCAGTCGATGAAACAGGCGTTCGTTGCGGCCCTGTAAGGCCAGCAGGAAAACGTACCGCTCGATGTCGTATGCCTTTCGACGCAGGTTGGCCATTGCGCGTTGTTCCTGAACAGCGGGATCGGAGACGCCCGCGGGCAGCAAGCCTCGCAAACCAAAACGTTCCCGTTCCTTCTCGGTAAACGCCGTGCCCTTGTTCAGTTCCGGGTTCCGCAACATTTCGTAGCCCTGCGGGGAGAGCACTTCCTGTTTCATTGCATGTACCATCAGCGCGTTTCCTCTTCGACGAATACTTCTTTGAGCTTGGCCAGGCTGAATCCCCAGGCGTGTCCAGCATCAATTTTCGGCGGGAACAGCAACTCGTCGGGGTTCACCTGAATGTCCAGGACGCAGGGCCTGCGTGTTGAATAGGCCATGCGAATTGCACCCTCGAGCTTTTCAGGGTCCTCGACACGCATTCCATCGCAGCCGCAAGCCTCGGCGATCAATGCATAATCCGGATTGCGCAAGCTGGTCCCGTACTTCGGGAAGCCCGATGCCTGCATCTCTACTTCGACGAAGCCGAGCTTGCGGTTATTGAAGACGATAAAGACCGTCGGCAACTCGTAACGAGTCGCCGTTACCAGGTCCTGCATCATCATGTTGAATCCGCCGTCTCCCGCCATGGCGATGACCTGGCGATCCCGATCGAGCAATTGCGCCCCCATCGCGGCAGGAACCGCGACGCCCAGCGAGCCGTGATTGAAAGAACCCAGCAGGCGCTGCCTGCCATGCAGGCGCAGGTGCCGTGCCGCCCATCCCGTTATCAAACCAACGTCCGCCACGAAAACGGCATCGTCATCGGCCAGGTCACAGGCTATGCGGGTTACCGCCTGCGGTGGAATTCGGCCAGGCTTGCCTCGTAAAGGCTCTGCCTTGCTGTCCATGCGGACATCCCACTTGCGACGCTGCTCCTGCAGGCCATGCAGAAACCTGTCGTTCTCGTTGTTCTTCAGTAGAGGTTGCAAGGTCTCCAGTGTTGGCTGGATATGACCGATGATTCCTACCGTCACCGGGCAGCGTCGGCCGATTCGTTGCGGCTTGATATCGACCTGGATGATGTTCTTTTTCTTCGGCAGGAATACGCTGTAGGGAAAATCGGAGCCCAGCATCAACAGCGTGTCGCAATTGTCGAGCGCGGCAACGCCCTGGGGCGTACCCAGCATGCCGATACCACCGATCCAGTAGGGATTTTCATACTCGACGACGTCGGTGGCCCGCAACGTGCGAACGATCGGGGCGTTCAGGGTTTTCGCCAACGCCAAGAGTTCGTCGCGTGCTCCGCGGCAGCCGTCGCCTGCAAGAATCGTGATTTTGCCGCCCGCATTGAGCAGGTCCGCGGCGCGCTGCAGCTCCTTCGGGCACGGCATCATGCGTGCTTCGGGAACGAAGATCTCCCGTTCCATCTGGCTTGGCGGCACGCTCTGGGCGATGACGTCGGTCGGGATCGACAGATGCGCAACGCCGCCGTTCGTCAGGGCGGTTTGTACTGCCTGCTGCGCAACCCGGGGAAGCTGCGCCGGTGTGTTTATGAACTCGTTGTAAACTGTGACGTCGTCGAACAACTTGCGGATATTGACCTCCTGGAAGTAGTGCGTTCCCTGCTCCGTCAACGGCACATGCCCGGTAATTGCCAACACCGGCGCATGATCGCGTTTCGCGTCATACAGGCCATTGATCAGGTGAATCGCGCCCGGGCCGACCGTGCCACAACAAACGGCAAGATTGCCCGTCAGCTTGGCCTGCGCCGCTGCCGCAAATGCGCCGGTCTCTTCGTGGCGGACACCGATCCATTCGAACCGGCCGTCTCTCCGAATCGCATCCAGAAACGGATTCAGCGCATCGCCCGTCATGCCGAAAATCTGCCGGACGCCTACCTGGGCCAGCGTTTCCAGCAACGACTCACAAACGTTCTTTGCCATTTCACCGCACCCCGTCCGTTGTACTGCCCGTCGGAAAATACTCTAGGGCACTGGCGCATCAACGTGTACGCGTGTGGCTACGTAGGCGATTTTCGGTTTTCAGGTAATCGGCCCGCGACAGCGAGCCTTTTGGCTACTCGGCAAGCTGCTCGACGTGCGCGATCATTTGTACGAGAGCAGACAGCGAGCCTGCCTGCATCTTTTCCATCAGGTTGGCGCGGTGTATTTCCACCGTGCGGGTGCTTACATCGAGCTCGGCCGCTATCGTCTTGTTCAATTTCCCGGCGATCACGCCGTTCAGGACCTGTCGCTCGCGTCGCGTCAGTCGATCGTAGCGCGACTGTGCGGCCGCGCAGATGTCGTGGCTTTGTCGATTGTCCAGGTCGATCTGCAGTGCCTGCTGTATGCGGTCCAGCAGCAGCTGGTCGCTCACCGGCTTCTGCAGGAAGTCGATCGCCCCGCGCTGCATGGCCTGCACCGCGTTCGGAATTTCACCGTGTCCCGAGATCATGATGATGGGCGGATGCAGCCCCTGATTCGCCAGCTTCTCCTGCAATTGCAGGCCGCTCATGCCCGGCATCCGCATATCGAGAACCAGGCAACCGCGCCGCTCGGGATCGTAGGTGTCGAGATAGGCCTGTGGCGACTCAAAACATTCCGTCTTGAGTCCGATAGACCGGATCAACATGCTTAGCGACGCACGAACGTCCGCCTCGTCATCGACGAGGAACACCGTCTGATCATTGCTCATGAATCACCTCACTCGCCCCCTGCCTGAAGCGTGAAACTGAACCTCGCACCTCCGCCTGGCCGCTGCCCCGCCAGCAGCTCACCACCATGCGATTCGATAATCGATTTGCAGATTGACAGGCCGATGCCCATACCGTCCGGCTTCGTCGTAATAAACGCATCGAATGCTTTCTCGGCGATATGGTCATCGAGGCCGGGACCGGTATCGCTGACCATCACCTCGACCTGGCCTTGCCGGCTCGCACGCGTTTCGATCGTTATCCGTCTCGCCTCGGCCGTGTGCCTCTCGATTGCCTCGATGCTGTTGCGAACCAGGTTCAATATGACCTGCTGGATCTGGATCGGATCGACCAGGACCGCCGGTACCGTTTCCTGCAGATCGAGCACTGCGTCGATCTCGATCTGCAACAGTTCGGAGCGAACCAGGTCCATGACGTCCCGAATCAGGCGATTGATGTCCGACGCCTCGGTATGCTGGTCACCCTTGCGAATGTAACCGCGCATGTGGCTGATGATGTCGCCGGCCCGATTCGCATTGACCGCGATTCGCTCGAGTGCGAACTCGAGCTCGTTGCGATCGTAGTCGGTGTTCTGAATCACGCGCTGACTCGCCTGCGAGAAGCTGAGGATGGCGGTCAGCGGCTGGTTCAGTTCATGCGCCATCGTCGAAGCCATTTCTCCCATCGACTGCAACCGGCCGGCGTGCGCCAGCGTGTGAAGATTCCGTCGGGCCTCTTCCTCGGCATACCGGCGCTTGGTCACATCGCGCCCGACACCGACGATTTCGACGACGTCCCCGGATTCATCCAGCACGGCTTTCAGTGCCCAGCCGAGCCACCGCTCGCCCTCTGCCGTCGTTGCGCGATGCTCGAACTCGGCCGTCCAGGGATCGTCGAACAGCTTTCTCCATTCTTTGCCGACCCGTTCCCGGTCACCGGCAAGGATCCGCTCGTCAAAGGTCCTGTCCTGCAGACTCTCCTCACCGCAGGAAAACATTTCACAGTACGAGGGGCTGGCGAACAGCAGGCGGCCGTCCCGGTCCAGCTTGACGACAAGATCCGTCTGGTTGTCCACGAGCAGGCGATATTTTTCCTCACTGGCGCGCAACTCGTCCTGCATGCGCTTCCTGTGCAGCTCGACCCCGACCCGGGTCGCGAAAATGCGCAGTATCGATTCCGCGTGCGGCAAGTGACTCATATCGCTGCTATCGAGAATCGCGAGGTGTCCGAGTACCCGTCCCGACAGGTCCATTGCGGGCGCGCCGAGGTAGGACTGGAAGCCCTTTTCGACGGGAAACAGCTGTTCCAGGTTCTCCGGGAAATAGCAGGTCTGTCCGTTGATTACGCTTTCGCACGGCGTACCGGACAGCTCATACTCGATGTTGTCGCTGATCTCGCCTTCTTTCATCAATACCAGCGTACGTACCCGGCGATTCTGCGGCCTGATACATTCCGCGACGAAGACGCACTTGACCTTCAGCGAGTCCGCGAGGCATTTCACCAGTGACTGGAAAAAATCCTCGCCCGTATCGGCTGCCGTGCCGGAGGCAATGACGCGCAGCGCTGATTCCGCCTGCCGCCGCTCTTCGATCTCCTTGACAACATCGCTGTACAGACGAGCATTCTTGAGTGCAATTGCGGCCTGAGCCGCCAATGCCTGCACGACCAGCGCCCGCTCGCTCGTAAACGCGTTGGGCATCAGGTTGTTCTCGAGGTACAGGATTGCCGTAATCTCCTGCTGGTGCAGTATCGGCACGCACAGTACCGACCGGGTGCCTTGATGCTGGACATACCGGTCGCCCGTGAGCCGTTCATCCTGCTGCGCGTCCCTGCTCAGCAGGAACGTTGCGGTACGGCTGACGTAGTTGACAACGCCGTCCGACCAGTCGTGCACGGCATCCTCGTCGACATCGACATGCAATGATATGCCATCGTCACCAACCTCGCCGACGGCATCCACGGTCCAGTCGCTGTCACCCGGGCACAGGAGCAATGCACGCTCGGCGCCCGCGTCTTCCAGCACGATCCGCATCAGCCGCGCAACCAGTTCACCTTCGATCATTTCGCCAGAGATTGCCTGCGAAGCTTTAAGAATTGCGGCAACATCGAGTGACTCCGGAGGTCGATTCCAGGTGCTGCCGGCTTGTGCTTCCAACTCGCCGGCAAGACCTTCATACGTCAGTTCCATCTGTTTGACGACGCCGTTGGCGCCCCAATGACGGTAGTGTCCGGCAGCATCCCGGAGATACGCCAGCGCAATTCCCGGCCGGCCACGCTGCAGGAATGACCGCCCGGCGAGTTCGCATGCCAACGCCTCCATGTTGACGAAACCGTTCTCGCGCGCATTCTCGATGGACTGTTCGTACTCTTTCTGGGCCTCTCCGAACTGCCCCTTGAGGCGCGATATTTCCGCCTTTACCAGGCCGTATTGATGCCGGAAATTTTCCGACGAATTTTCGGACCAGAGTCGCATCTTGTCTTTCAGATGTTCCAGCTTCTCCATTGCATGGTGTTTCGCGTCGTCGTCCAGCGAATCGAAAGCTGCCGCGAGTGCCAGTGCGTGGTTGAAGCAGAGCAATGCATCCCAGATCATGCCGCGCACGCCGAAGATCACTTTTTCTGCGAGTTCGGCGTAGCGCAGGGCGCCGGTGAGATCGTGGTGCAGGTAGGCGATGTTAAGCTTTGCAACGTAGTAAAAGGCAATAAAGAAGGGCGTCTCTCCGTACTCCCGCACATAGTGCGCCTCGGAAAATCCGTTTCCGTCGAGTGAGGCCGGAGCCTTGGTATCACCCTGCAGGCACCGGCCCCACTGGAGCATGAGCTGGTGCGCGTCGCCGATACTCTGGTACTTGTAGCCGGACAGGAACTGGAGCTTGACGCTGTATTCGTCGATGTACCGGTCCAGCCGCACCCCCCGGAACAGCGCGTGCCAACTCTCGTGGAATCCGCTGTAGCCACCGTACGTGAAATCGCCGGTTTCGATACCGGCTTCGTATCCGGCGCGCGAATACCTGAAGCATTCGTCAATGTGCTCGCGCCATAGTCCGATGTAGCAGCTGAACATGTGATTCACCTTGGCACGTGCCGTACGGTCATCGAGCTCCCGGTTTACACTCATCGCGAGTTGCCCGAACTCATATGACAGTTCGTAATCGTTCGTACGCGCGGCGATAGTGATGGCGTGCGTCACGTATCCGTATGCGGACTCCTCGGTATTACCGTTTTGCAATGACAGCCGCACCATGTACGCCGCAATCAGCATCGTCATCGGCAAGTCGCCGGAGATGTAGTTTGGCGCCCATATCGTCATCAACAACTTCATGCATGTCTTGACGTCTTCGTCCTGCATGCGCGGTAGATTGACGAGGTCGGATACGGCCTTGCCCTCGAGCATGCCTTGAATCGATTCGATTTCCCGGTCGACGCCGGCGAGCTTCTCCTCCTCGCTGTCCGGAAAACGGATACCGAACAATGCGACGGCTTCGCGGCCGAGTGCCGCTGCTTCCGCGAAACGTGACAGGTTCTCGTACTGGATGATGCGCAGGTTGTAGACAACTCCCAACTCCCGGTTGGATCGCGCCTTTTCCATCAGCAGATCGAATCCCTCCTCCGCTTCGTCGAACTTGCCGCAAAGGTACGCGCACTCGGCATTCTGGCGATGTAATTCGAAGGCAAGAGAATAGTGGTCGCTCCATGGATCCGGCCCGAGCAGTTCGATTCCGCTGCTAAAATAGGAATTGGCGGAACCGTACGCCGTCGACAACTTCGCCTTGAGCCCGGCCCGCAGGTTCAACCGGGCGAGGCTCGTCGCCTCGTCACCATCGCGTATCAACGCGCTGCCCAGGTTCAGATGGTTGACGACCTCGAACAGGGCGTCATCGAGCTGGGCTTCCTCCGCATCGTGCAGAAGCAGCGAACCGATCTGGTGGTGGAGAGGCGCACGTTCCGATACAGGGATCAATCCGTATGCCGCCTCCTGAACTCGATCGTGGTAGAACGCGAGGAACCCGCCGTCGTACCGCTCGATCAATCCGTTGGAAATCGCCGGCTCGAGATCCTGCATGGATTCGCCGATGCCGCGTCCGTACGCGGTCGCCAGGGTCACGGGTTCGATACGCCCGCCAATACAGGCAGCGACCTTCAGCACATTACGGGTTTGCGAAGGAAGTCGTTCAATCTTGCGCACCATGAGATCGACGACATTCTCCGCCGCCCGCAACTCGTTAATCGACTCGACGTCCCATGTCCACCGGGCGTCTGCGCCCTGGCTCAGTTGGCCTTCTTCAAAGAGCGAACGCAGGAATGAGCGTGCGAAAAACGGATTGCCGTCGGTCTTCTCGTGGACACAGGACGAAAGCGTCTTTGTCTCGTCTGCATCACTGCGCAAGGCATCCCGCACGATCAGGTCGATACTGCCGGCGCCGAGCGGGCTCAACTGGATCTCTTCAAAAGCGTCGTGCGACTCTCGCAAATCCCGAACGACGGACATCAGTGGATGCGTTGCGTCGACTTCGTTATCACGGTATGCACCGATGATGAGCAGCCCTGTGATGTTCAAGCCGGTGACCCAGCTCTCGAAGAGACGGATGCTCGCGGCGCTCGCCCACTGCAAGTCGTCGAGGAACATCACCAGCGGCCGCTCGGGGCGTCCAAGTGCCGCGATGAACTTGTGGAAGAAGAAGTTGAACCGGTTCTGGGCTTCGACAGGCTTTAGTTCCGGCAGCGGTGGCTGCGTTCCGACGATCAGTTCGAGCTCGGGTATGACCTCTATGACGACCTGTGCGTTGGCTCCGAGGGCCGTCATGATCCGCTGCCGCCAGCTTTCGATTTCGCTGTCTGGCTCGGTCAGAATTTTTCTTACCAACTCGCGAAACGCGTGCAGAATGGCGCTGTAGGGATTGGAACGTTCGAGCTGGTCGTACTTGCCGCTGACAAAATAGCCGCCCTGCTCAGCGACGGGGTCCCGCAGGTCCCGAATCAGTGACGTCTTGCCGACGCCCGAGTAGCCCGCGACCATTACGAGTCGCGTGCCGTCCGTCCGCACGCTGTCGAAGGCCTCGAGTAAGCGCCTTTTCTCGTCGTCGCGCCCATACAGCTTTTCGGGAATGACGAAACTATCCTGGCGATCGTGCTGTGCGATTGCCAGTGATTCGATGTTGCCCGTGCGCTCGTACTGCGCTGCGCATTCATTGATGTCTGCGAGAACCCCGGCGGCGCTCATGTAGCGCTCACCCGCACGCTTCATCAGGAGCCTCATGACGATGTCGGAAAGCGGGCGCGGAATCCTGGAATCCAGTTCACCGGGACTCTTCGGGATCCGCGCAAGCTGGCAGTGGATGAGTTCGAGCGGATCGTCGGTCCTGAACGGCGGGTGGCCGGTCAGCATTTCATAGAAGGTGAGGCCCAGCAGGTACAGATCGGTACGCTGATCGATCCCGGCGTCGACGCGCCCTGTCTGCTCCGGTGCCATGTAGGCTAGATTCCCGGCGGACAGCTCGCGCTTCGAGCCATTCGAAGCATCGGCTTTGACCGCACGTTCGAGGCCGGATAGCCAGACACCCTGACCACGGTCGCCAAGCAGGAAGACGTCCGGCCGAAGCTGCGTATGCACGATCCCGTGCCGATGTAATTCTGACACGACCGTAGCCATCTGGATTGAGACGGCGAGAAAGTCGGCGATCTCGAACTTGCCGGCATCGAGGACAACGTTCAGCAGAGTTCCGCCCGGATCCTCCAGGACCAGCGCGGAATTGCGGGATTCCCTGAGGAGGGCATGGACTCTCAGCACACCCGGGACATCCAGACCCTGCAACGTGCTGAACTCTGCTCGCAGTTGCTCCGTGAGCCCTGATTCCGGCGACTGCGCATTTGCCGCCTTGATCAGGACCGGCAGGTCGTCTTCGGCGCGCACACCGCGCAGCAGCTGCCAGTCGTGATCCTTTTTCAACGATTCTTTTATCGTGTAGCCTGGAATCACGCATCGCCCCGATCGAATTAACGGGTCTTGTTATTCAAAAACTATAGCGTTTTTCCACAGACTTGGCTCTTTACGGCCCTACGTAGACAAGTTACGTAGAAACCGAAGGTTGCGCACCTGCGGCATTTCGGGGCATATCTCGTGTACTGGCCCCGTCTTTCAGCGCCACTCTGAAACTCGGGAGCGGCGTTCAACGATTCGCAGAGGCCGACAATGAAACAGCACAACTGGATTGAATTCGTAACCGCGTTCGCAATCGTTGCCGGACTGGTCGTCGTCGTGTGGGAGCTGCGCCAGAGTCGAGCGCTGGCCGAGGCCGATCTTGCGACTCAGGCATACGGCCAGATTCAGAACTACTGGCAAACGCTTGCCGGCGAAAACCCGTCCCAAGTTCTGGCCAAAGCCTGTAACAGTCCGGAAGAACTCTCCGACGAAGAAACCGGGATTTACTGGGCTGTCCTGCAAATGCAGTTTTTCAATATGCACAGGAATATTTACGTCGAAGCTGCGGGGGGATTCGACACCGACGTCGATGAATGGGTCCGCAGCGATATGAAGTACTATCTTGGTTCCCGACTCGGCCGGCAGGAATTCGATCGGTTCGGTGACTCCTGGCTGCCACTGATGAAACGTATAGCAACAGAGTTGATCGAGAACGATGCGGTCATTCCGTGTGAAGATACCTGGCGGCACCTGACAGATGCCATGCATTCTGAAGCTGACCCGCGTGATTGAATGGCTGCCAGAGCCAGCACCTGCATTTACCCTTTTCCAATCTTCGCGACTTGTCGTTACTTTCGGGTTTTAAAAGCGTGCGCATTTCTGAAGATGGTGGCCAGGGGCGGAACCGAACCACCGACACGCGGATTTTCAGTTTGTTGGTGATTGTCCAAGGCTCCAACTTTCAACAGGTCATCGGGACTTGCGTTGCTCAGTTTACGTAACTACGCCAAACGACGCGGAGCTACTTCACGCAAGACTCACGCACGGAGCGGAAAAAAATTTTTGCGCTTGAAAGGGCGCGTCCGGATCTACGACTATGCGAAACGACTCGACGACCTTATAGGGCTAAAGCC
>JAHHOT010000245.1 GCA_018677555.1 Gammaproteobacteria bacterium
GGACATTCCTGATTTAACGTATTAATACGTTAAATCAGGAATGTCCCCAACGCGTTGATTTGAGCGGCGCTCGCCGGTATCCTTGCGCGCCTTTTCAGGCTCTCTGCGCCGAGGATCGTCATGCGCAAATATCTTGTTGCCGGTAACTGGAAGATGAATGGCAGTAATGCAGCCAATGCCGGGCTGGTTGACGGCATTCTCGCTGCACAACCGGGCTCGGATAACGTGGAGCTGCTGGTTTGCCCACCGTTTCCGTACCTGGCCGCGGTCGCCGCACAGCTCGCCGGGTCGACGGTGGCGCTGGGCGCACAGACCGTCTCGGAGCACGAAAAAGGCGCCTTCACAGGCGAGACGGCTGCGTCGATGCTGGTCGATACCGGCTGCCGTTACGTGCTCGTCGGCCATTCCGAGCGGCGCGCATTGTATGGCGAATCCAGCGACCAGGTGGCGGCGAAGTTCGCTGCGGCCCTGGCGGCGGGCCTGAAACCCGTTCTGTGTGTCGGAGAAACGCTGGAAGAGCGTGAGGCCGGGCAAACCGAAGCCGTGATCGATGAACAACTCGGCGCGGTACTCGAGTCCTCCGGTGTCGAAGCGTTTCAGCGGGCCGTCATCGCCTATGAGCCGGTATGGGCGATTGGCACCGGCAAGACCGCGACGCCCGAGCAGGCGCAGGATGTGCACAGGCACATCCGCAGCCGAATGGCGGCGCGCGACGAAGCTACGGCGAACGCCGTGCAGATTCTGTACGGTGGTAGTGTCAAGGGTGACAATGCGGCGGGCCTGTTCGGCATGGCCGATATTGACGGTGGATTAATCGGTGGCGCCTCGCTGAAAGCGCCGGATTTCATAGCGATAGCGGAAGCGGCCGCGTCGCTGAGTTGACGGACAAATGAATACAACCCAGACAGTGGTCCTGGTGGCCCACACATTTATCGCGGTTCTGATTATCGTCCTGGTGCTGCTGCAACGAGGCAAGGGCGCTGAAGCCGGCGCCGCCTTCGGGGCAGGTGCATCCGGGACGGTTTTCGGTGCGCGCGGATCAACAAGCTTTTTCTCGCGGATGACGGCCATCCTGGCTGCCGCATTTTTTGCCAGCAGCCTGACCCTTGCCTACCTGAGCAGTCAGAGTTCGGCGGTGCCGGACAGCCTGCTGGAGAGTGCTCCGGCGGTTGAGGAAACGGTTGAGGACGCTGCTGTTCCCGCGGAGGCCGAGGATGTCCCGGCGCTGCCGGCCGATGCCGTGCCTGGGGCGGCCGACAGCGACGTGCCGTTGCTGGCGCCGGACGCGACGCAGGATGACGAGCAGCCGGACGAGTGAGTACTGCGGTCGAATACGATGCCGATGTGGTGGAATTGGTAGACACGCTGTCTTGAGGGGGCAGTAGCGAAAGCTGTGCCGGTTCGAGTCCGGCCATCGGCACCAAAAAAAACCCGGTCCGTTCCCGAACCGGGCTTTTTTTTGTCCCGAGACCGGAGTTTTTTTGTCCCGAGATTGGACTTCGCGCTGCTTCATACCTGACGCACGCCGGCAACCGTCTGCAATACAGAACCGCCCTGCAGAGCGGGCTGCGGGCCCGGTCGGTGGACTTGCCTGCCCGATAACACTATCAACGCCGAGTCGTGCCCTGATACAATCACGCGCTGATTCGGCCCAACGCCGGGCCAAAAATCGAAGGTCATCCGATGCTCACTAACTACGTGCCAGTCCTGATCTTTCTGGGAATCGCCGCGGCGATCGGTATCCTGTTACTCGGCATTGGATTCCTCGTCGGCAGTGGCAGCAAAGACGACGAAAAACTATCGCCGTACGAATGCGGATTCGAGCCTTTCGAGGACAGCCGTATGAAATTCGACGTGCGCTACTACCTCGTCGCCATTTTGTTCATCATCTTTGACCTGGAGATCGCATTTCTGTTTCCGTGGGCCGTGTCGCTCGATACGGTCGGGGGCTTCGGCCTGGTTGCCATGGCAATTTTCCTCGCCGTACTGGTTGTCGGCTTCATCTATGAATGGAAGAAGGGGGCGTTGGAATGGGATTAGCTACCGCGGCCGACCCGCAGACCCTCGATGCGGACAGCCCCGCTGACGCGGCGGGCAGCCAGAGCCTGCAAAAAAAGGGATTCCTCGTAACCGGCGTCGACAACGTCATGAACTGGGCCCGCACCGGATCGATGTGGCCGATGACCTTCGGCCTGGCCTGCTGCGCGGTGGAGATGATGCACGCGGGTGCTGCCCGCTACGATCTCGATCGTTTCGGCATCATATTCAGGCCCAGCCCGCGGCAATCCGACGTCATGATCGTTGCAGGAACGCTGGTCAATAAAATGGCGCCCGCGCTGCGCAAGGTCTACGACCAGATGCCGGAGCCACGCTGGGTCGTGTCCATGGGATCCTGCGCGAATGGCGGCGGCTACTACCATTATTCTTACTCGGTCGTACGGGGTTGCGACCGGGTCGTTCCGGTTGACGTGTACGTACCAGGCTGTCCACCGACTGCAGAGGCGCTGGTTTACGGTCTCCTGCAACTGCAAAAGAAGATTCGTCGGACCAGCACCATCGCCAGATAAGAACAAACGCGAATGACCAACAGATACGAGGCTTTAGCGACTCGGATAAAAGATCGTTTTGGTGATACGTTGACTCGCGTAGCGTCGACCTGCGGCGAACTCACCTACGAGCTGCCGAAAGACAAACTGATCGACGTCGCCACCACGCTGCGCGACGACGCCACGTTCGCGTTCGATCAGCTCATCGATGTTTGCGGGGTCGACTACCTCACTTACGGCGAAGCCGAGTGGACGACAGAAAGTGCGACCGGCAGCGGCTTCAGTCGCGGCGTCGTGCGCGAACCGGTCGTATTGGACGAATCCGACAGTTTCGATCCGCAACGATTCGCCGTGGTTTATCACCTGTTGTCTGTCGCGCAAAACTACCGGCTGCGATTGCGCGTATATGCGGGCACCGACAATCCACCGGTCGTGCCGAGCGTTGTCGACGTGTGGAGTGCCGCGAACTGGTTTGAGCGCGAGGCATTCGACATGTTCGGCATTCTGTTTGAAGGCCATCCGGATCTGCGTCGCGTGCTCTCCGACTACGGCTTTATCGGCCATCCGTTCCGCAAGGACTTTCCGCTGATCGGTAACGTGGAGGTTAAATACGATGCCGAGAAAGGCCGAGTCGCGTACCAGCCGGTGTCAATCGAACCACGAACGCTGGTGCCACGTGTGATCCGCGACGACAACCGCTACCAAGCGGATCTGAAGGACGGCTCCGGCAATGGCTGAGATCCAGAATTTCACCATGAACTTCGGGCCGCAGCATCCCGCGGCACACGGCGTCCTGCGTCTCGTGCTCGAGATGGACGGCGAGGTCATTCAGAAAGCCGATCCGCACGTCGGACTGTTGCATCGGGGCACGGAGAAGCTTGCCGAGTCCAAGCCATTCAATCAGAGCATCGGCTATATGGATCGCCTCGATTACGTGTCGATGATGTGTAACGAACACGGATACGTGCTGGCGATCGAGAAGTTGCTCGGCATCAAGCCACCGATACGCGCTCAGTACATTCGGGTCATGTTCGACGAAATTACCCGGGTCCTCAATCACCTGATGTGGCTCGGCGCGCATGGGCTGGATATCGGCGCGATGACGATGTTCCTGTATTGCTTCCGCGAGCGCGAAGACCTCATGGACTGTTACGAAGCCGTGTCCGGTACGCGCATGCACGCTACCTACTATCGGCCGGGTGGCGTGTATCGCGATTTGCCTGACTCGATGCCGAAGTATCAACCGTCGAAATGGCGCAACGAAAAGGAGATCGCGAAACTCAATGAACTGCGTGATGGTTCGATGCTCGATTTCATCGAGGCTTTCACTGACAAATTTCCAGGCTGCGTCGATCAATACGAGACCTTGCTCACCAATAACCGGATCTGGAAGCAGCGCACTGTCAACATCGCCGTCGTTTCACCCGAGCGTGCGCTGAATCTCGGCTTCACCGGTCCGATGCTGCGCGGCTCCGGCATCGCCTGGGACCTGCGCAAGAAACAACCGTATGAAGTCTATGACCGAGTCGATTTCGATATTCCGATTGGCGTCAACGGCGATTGCTACGATCGCTATCTCGTCCGTGTCGAGGAAATGCGTCAGTCGAATCGCATCATCAAGCAATGCGTGGACTGGCTGCGTG
>JAHHOT010000111.1 GCA_018677555.1 Gammaproteobacteria bacterium
GGTAATGCTGCAACCCAATCATTGCTCGGTCTCCGCGTCCATCTCGACCAGGCGCACGCGGTCGTCGCGCTTCACGGCGACTTGCCGCGAAATGTTCTGCTGTTTCAGGCCGGGTCGCTTGCGCATGGTCAGCGTAATAGCGGCAACGATAGCGAGTAACAGGATTACTGCTGCAATTTCAAAGGCATACACGTGCTCCGTGTAGAGCACCGCGCCCAGCGCCTCGGTGTTGCTGTAGCCCTCCGGGTTGGCCGCGAATCCACCGGAACGCGCGCCACCGCTGCTACGAAACCAGATGATTTGAACCAGTTCAATGACCATCAGCGCCGCAATAAACAGGCCGAACGGCGCGTATTTGGTGAATCCACCCTCGACGCGTTCGACGTTGATGTCGAGCATCATCACAACGAACAGGAACAGCACCATGACCGCGCCGACGTACACCAGCACCAGGACGATAGCGAGGAACTCCGCCTCGGCCAGCAGCCACAGCACGGCACTCTGAAAGAACGCGAGCACCAGGAGCATGACCGCATGCACCGGATTCTTCGAGAAAATCACTCCCAGCGCGGCACCGATAAGAACCGCAGCAAAGGTATAAAAGAGAATGGCGTGAAACACAGTCAGTCAACCCTTAGCGGTATGGTGCGTCCGCAGCCTTGTCGGCCGAGATCATGGCCTCGAACTTGTCACCGATAGCGAGCAGCTTGTCCTTCGTCATGATGTTTTCGCCCGTCGCTTCCATGTGGTATTCGTGAATCCGCGTCTCGACGATCGCGTCCACGGGGCAAGCCTCTTCACAGAAACCGCAGTAAATGCACTTGAACAGGTCGATGTCGTAACGCGTCGTGCGCCGCGTGCCGTCATCAGCCACGTCCGACTCGATCGTGATCGCCAGCGCAGGGCAAACCGCCTCGCACAGTTTGCAGGCGATGCAGCGCTCTTCCCCGTTCGGGTAGCGCCGCAAAGCGTGCAATCCCCTGAAGCGCGCGGACTGCGGCGTCTTGTCCTCCGGATACTGCACCGTTACGTCCGGCCGGAAAAAATTGCGCAACGTGACCGACAGTCCCTGCCACAATTCCCACAACACAAACGTCTTGATGTAACTTTGAATCTTGCTCATCGCTTAACCTGCCAGGCCCTGCCATGGACCGATGCGCAGCCAGGCCATAACGCCCTCGACTGCAATCCAGATGATCGTTACGGGGATGAAAACTTTCCATCCAAGACGCATGATCTGGTCGTAGCGGTAACGCGGAAACGTCGCACGCAGCCAGAACAGCGTAAACATGAAGAAACAGACTTTCGCGAACAGCCAGATAAGGCTCGGCTGCCGCAGGAGGTTGTCGTCGCCCAGAAACGTCCAGCCCTCGAACGGCGATGCCCAGCCGCCGAGGAAAAATATTGCCGTGAGTGCCGAGATCAGCACCATGTTGGCGTATTCGGCCAGGAAGAAAAGCGCAAAGGCAACACCGGAATACTCGACGTGGAATCCCGCCACGATTTCCGACTCACCCTCGGCAACGTCGAACGGCGCGCGATTCGTTTCCGCAACTGCGGATATGAAGTAGACGACAAAAAGCGGCAGCAGCGGCCAGACGAACCAGCTGCTTACGCCGCCCGCCTGGGCGCGGGTAATGTCGCCCAGGTTGAGGCTTCCGGCTGCCATCAGGACGCCGACCAGCGCGAAACCCATCGCGATTTCATAGGCCACGATCTGCGCCGCCGAACGCATCGCACCCAGAAACGCGTACTTGGAGTTCGTCGCCCAACCCGCCAGGATGACGCCGTAAACACCGACGGAGGTCAACGCCAGGACGTACAGCAAACCGGCGTTGATGTCTGCGATGACGAACGTGTCCGTCAGGGGTATGACCGCCCATGTGGCGAGTGCGGGAATCAGCGACAGGAGTGGCGCGATAACGAACAGGAAGCGGTTGGACTTCTCCGGTATTACGACTTCCTTGATCAGCAGTTTGATGACATCCGCGAACGGCTGCAGCAGACCCATCGGTCCGACGCGGTTAGGGCCCACCCTGCCCTGCATGGCACCGATCACCTTGCGCTCGAAGTAAGTCGAGAATGCGACGATCAGGATGATGCCGACCGTTACGATCAGGATTTGCGACGTCGACGTAATCAGGAATTGCAGCAGCGGTGGGAACGAGTCCCAGATATCGACCATGAATTGCGGCACCAGCGAAGCCATCAGTCTTCTGCCACCGCTCGCGTGCGTTGTGCTTCCGGAGTGAGTTGCAAAGCGGTGGCGCGGCGTACGACTGCATCGACCTGGTAGATCGGAACGTCGATTTCGCGATCAGGCGCATCGGCCCCGTTCGGCCTGCCGATTGGCGTATCACCGCGGTAGCGGTTGTCGGGCTCGATGTCCCCCAGCAAATTCTTGAGCTCGTCCCGCACTTCCTCGCTGGTCTGGTAGTCGCTGTCGGGAACCTGCAACAGGTTCGCCAGAACGCGCAGCACCTTCCAGCCCGGCCGCGCCTCGTCGACGGGATTGGCGACGCCGTGAAAGCTCTGCCAGCGGCCTTCGCAATTGACGTAGGTGCCGGCGGATTCCGCGAACGTGCCCACCGGCAGCAGCAGGTCGGCGCATTCGCGAAGATCGTCAGAAGCAAACGGTGTCAGCGCGATCACGAACTTGTGATCGGCAAGCTGTTTAACGGCGTTCGCTGACGCCAGGATATCCGCGTCTGGCTCTACATTACATAGCAAAGTGACATCGAGTTTCTTGTCGAGCATTTGAATCACATCGAGACCGGTGTCGCTGCGTTTTTTGCCGCCGCGCCCGCGATGCGGCAATACGCCGGCAAGCGCTGCGCCGGCGCTGTTGGCTCCTTCCGACAGCGAGCCCAGCGTTGCGCCGGTCGCCTCCGCGATAGCCGCCGCGAGTGCGCGTATTGCGCTGAAGGCTTCGTGGCGTGCGGCAATGTTGCCCAGGAGGAGCAGACCCGATTCAGCCTTCCTCAGCGATTTCGCGATTCGTTTTTGCCCGGCCGAGGGTTTGACGCCGTCGCAAACCGCAGCAATGCTATCCGGCAGCGTGTCGCAGGCGGCCACGGCAATGCCCGCCAGCATCTCCACCAGGCCGGCACCGTGTTCGTAGTCGGCAACGTCGAAGTGATATTCGTATTCGTTACTGTTGACCATCGACACCGCACTGCCATTCAAGGCCGCCTTGCGCACACGGTGCGCGATAATCGGCGCCTCCCTGCGCAAATTCGAGCCGACCACGGCGATCGCATCGGCCTGTTCGATGTCCTGAATGGCGCAACCCAACCACGGCATCACCGGGTCATTTTGCTGGTCCGTAAAGTCGCGGCACCGGGTGCGGTGGTCGATGTTCGAACAGGACAAATGTTCGGCAATGCGCGACAGCAAATGCGACTCTTCCAGCGTTGCGGAGGGCGAGCTGACAATACCGACGGAACTGCCGTCCGCGGCTTTTAAGGATTCGGCGGCTTTGGCCAGCGCGTCTTCCCAGGAAACCTCCGTCCAGTTGCCATCGACACGCAGCATGGGCGCGGGCAGCCTGTCGCCACTGTAAATCCCCTCGTAACTGAACCGGTCACGATCGGCGATCCAGGTCTCGTTGATCGCTTCATTCTCTCGGGGAACGACACGCTTGATCTTGCCGCGCAACACGTGCGCATACATGTTCGTGCCGACGCAGTCATGCGGCGATACCGCTTCGCGTTGCAGCATTTCCCATGCACGGGCACTGTAGCGATAGGGCTTGTTGTTGAGTGCACCAACCGGACACAAATCGATGATGTTGCCCGACAACTCGTGATCAACACTCTTCTCGATATACATGCTGATCTTCATGTCTTCGGCTCTGCCGATCGTGCCGAGTTCCTGCAGCCCCTCGATCTCCTGGCTGAAGCGGACGCAACGGGTGCAGTGAATGCAGCGCGTCATGTCGGTCGAGACCAGCGGGCCGAGGTCCTTGTCCCTGACCACCCGCTTGCGTTCGTTATAGCGCGAAATGTCGCGGCCGAAGCCCATCGCCAGGTCCTGCAACTCGCACTCGCCGCCCTGATCGCAGATCGGGCAATCGAGCGGATGATTGATGAGCAGGAACTCCATGGTGGCTTTCTGCGCCGCAATCGCATTGGCCGATCTGGTGAACACCTTCATGCCGTCGGCGACCGGGGTGGCGCAGGCCGGCAACGGCTTGGGCGCTTTCTCGACCTCGACCAGGCACATGCGGCAATTGGCGGCAATGGAAAGCTTCGAGTGGTAACAGAAACGCGGCACGTAGATGCCCGCCTTGTCGGTCACCTCGATCAGCATCTGCCCCTTGGTCGCGGGCATGCTGACGCCGTCGACTTCGATGGTAACGTCGGTGTCACTCATATCAGGCCGCAACCTGGCTGCCGGCGTCGACGATGCTGCGCCCGTCGTGCTCGATCATGTAGG
This sequence comes from Gammaproteobacteria bacterium, assembly GCA_018677555.1. GTDB lineage: Bacteria > Pseudomonadota > Gammaproteobacteria > Steroidobacterales > Woeseiaceae > JAHHOT01. The sequence continues at coordinate 4,438 of JAHHOT010000111.1, forward strand.
CAAACTCGTGCCGGAAGTGCTTCATGAAGCTCTGCACCGGCCACGCCGCCGCATCGCCCAGTGCGCAAATCGTGTGACCCTCGATCTTGTTGGCGACTTCGACCAGCATGTCGAGGTCCTCGCTGCGCCCGCGGCCGTCGATTATGCGGTTGATCACCCGGTTCAGCCAACCGGTGCCTTCGCGGCACGGCGTGCACTGCCCACACGATTCGGCGAAATAGAATCGCGAGATCCGCTCGAGCATGCGCACCATGCAGGTGGTCTCGTCCATGACGACGACCGCACCGGTACCCAGCGCCGAGCCGGCGGTGCGCAGCGACTCGTAATCC
>JAHHOT010000267.1 GCA_018677555.1 Gammaproteobacteria bacterium
CAGCCGGATCTTCACGCAACGCTGCAAAAACTGGTCGACACGGAAGCCGCGGCACTTGCCGATGGCAAGAGCCGCAAGGAGGCCATCTATGCCGCCTACGATCGTTTCTATCGCGGTGATATCGCCGAACAGATCGTGAGTGCGTCCGCTGAGCATGGTGGCCTCATGACGATGGCCGATCTCGACAACTGGCAGGTGCACATCGAAGAGCCTGTGACTACAAACTACAAGGGCATCGACGTTTACAAGCTCACACACTGGGTGCAGGGGCCGGTCATGCTGCAGGCACTCAACATTCTCGAGCAGATCGACCTCAAAGGAATGGGCTACAACAGCGCTCGATACATTCACGCGCTTTACCAGGCGATGAACCTGTCCTTCGCGGACCGCGATTTTTACTACGGCGATCCGTACGTGCCTCCCGTTGAACCCATCGCGGGCCTGCTGTCGAAGAAATACGCCGCGCAGCGGCGCGAACAGATTGACTGGCAGCGCAACAACCCGAACACCAAGCCAGGCGACCCGTATCCGTTTCAGGACGACAGAAATCCGTACCTGAAGCTGCTGGAGCAGTGGACTCCGATCCCGCCAACGGCCGAGGCAGCCGGCACCGACGGCTTCCAGCAGGCCAGCCTGATGGCGCCTGACGAGAGCTTTCTCGCCGGCACAACATCAATCCAGGCTGCCGATTCCGACGGCTGGGTGGTATCCATAACACCGAGCGGTGCGTGGATTCCGGCGTTCATCGCGGGCAGCACCGGGATCGGCCTGAGTCAACGCATGCAGAGCTTCGTGTTGGATGAAGCATTGAACCCTTTCAACGTGGTACATCCGGGTCAACGGCCACGGGCGACACTCACGCCGAGCCTTGCTTTAAAGGATGGCGAACCCATCATGGCCTTCTCGGTTCAGGGTGGCGACTCGCAGGATCAGAATCTGCTGCAGTTCTTTCTGAACGTCGTCGAATTCGGCATGAACGTTCAACAGGCCGTCGAAGCACACAATATCACCAGCTATCAGATGCAAAGCTCCTTCGGTGCACACCAGGCTGAACCGGGTCGCCTGCAGGTGACGAGCCGCGTGCCGGTCTGGGTGCGGGATGAACTGTCAGGCATGGGGTATGACGTCGAAACGGTCGAGCGAACGTACAGTCCCATCACCGCGATCTACTTTGACGAAAACACCGGCACGATGTGGGGCGGCGCCAGTGACTATGGCGAGGACTATGGCGTCGCCTGGTGACGCCGCAGCAGCTCAGTTGCAGAACTTCGCTCCCTGGTATCCGAAACGCTCAACCCATGGCCGAAGTACGGGCAATATAGAATCGAGCTGCCTGGCATAATGCCGCCACTTGCCCACCGATCGCGCGTGCAGCGGTTGTGATACCTGCTGGTAACTCGGCGTATTGCTTGTTTCGTCGGTGGCCTGCCGACAATACTGCAGGTCAGCATCTTGTGCTTCGACGCCGAGAAAACGAAACAGGCCATTGACTTGCTTGTCCGGTTCAACCACCAGGTCTTCATAGCGCAGTCGATGCATCGGGCTGCCGATCTGGCTCATGGACATCGACGCTACACGCATAGCGGCATCGTAGTACCTCGCGGTTTGGCCAAGATCGAGGAAATAGGCCATCGATGCCTGAAGCTCGAAGGCTTGAAAAAAACAGCTGATACAGACATCGACGGGGTGCCGCAGTAAAAAGATAATCGGGGCATCCGGAAACAGTCGGTAAATCAGGAACAGGTAATTCAGATTCAGCGGCAGCTTGTCGATGACGAGGGACTCGCGCTCGCTTCTGCGGTGGCGCGACATCTCGCGCCGGTAAATGTCGCGCGCATCGATGATCTGCGCATCGCTCGCGTGCGTCAGCGCTTCGAGGGTGCCAGCAGCGGACCAGTCCTGGTGCAGGCCTGAGAACAAGCTTTTTTCTTCCAGGACTTCAATTTTCGGGTGACGTGAAAGCATGCGGTCCAGCAGCGTGGTGCCAGACCGCGGGAACCCCACCAGAAATGCGATACCGCCGTCATCCGGGGTGGCTGGTACAACCCAGTCCGCGATCGGCTCCCCCCGCAGCCACTCGTCGATGCGTTGCAGTGTTTGCAAACTTTGCGGCCCGCGCGGATCGGGCGCCGAATCCTCATGGTGCTTCATCAGTACCTGGTTCGATTCACTGAAGGCGTCAAATGCCTCGCCCCATTTCTCCTGGCCTTCCAGGCACTGACCGAGTTGATTCCAGGCGATGCTGCGATTGACCGGGTTGGCGGTGCTCAGAATCAAGCTGCGAAACGATTCTGCCGCATCGGCATACTTTCCGCTGCGTCGATCGAGCGTCGCCCGTGTCATTCGCGCCACCTCGTTGCCGGGGTCGGTTGACAGTGCCTTTTCCGTCCAGGCTGCAGCGGCTTCCAGTCGGTTCTCCCTTTCGAGTAGTGACGCCATATTGGCAGCGACCTGCGAGTTACCAGGCTGCATGGCCAGGATCGCCTCGTAGTGCTCGATAGCGTCGGGTCTGCGTCGCAGCCCGGCAAGGCAGACGGCGATATCGTAGTGGGCGCGGACGACAAGATCGTCCTCTGCCAGCGCAGCCCGAAGCGGCTGCAACGCTTCTTCCAGCCTGCCGGCGGTGCGCAATGCGCGCCCCAGATAGTAAGCCGCGTAGAAGTGCTCCGGATAGTTGTCATGAACGATCTCGAGATCGCTCACGGATTGCTCGATGGCGCCGATCTCGAACGCCGCGCAACCGCGCAGATAATGGGCCTGAATCATCCCCGGATGCTCGGCCAGAATCGCGTTGCAAACCTGCAATGTGTCTGCCGGCCTGCCCGATTGCAGGTGGTGCATCGCCCTTTGCAGCGACTCCGGCATATCCATGGTTAGAGCTCTATTGAATACCGGCGCCGGATGTCCGGTCCCAAGGCTTCCTTGAGCGGTTCGAGGTGGGCCTCGAAATTCCGCCATTGCTCCAGTCCTTCCTTGTAGATCGGCTTGCGGACCTGTTCCGCGCTGGGCGTGCGTATGGACCTTTCAGTTTCGTAAAACCGGAGACACTGCTCTTCAAAATCCAGCCCACAGTAATCCAGCAGTGCGCGAATCTGCTGCTCTGTGTCGGCAACCATTTCTTCGTATTGCACGCGGTGGACGCGGCCAGGCAGAACGTCGTCCCAGTGGTCCATCACCCTCACGTAATCCCGGTAGTATTTACCGATCTCTTCCAGGCCGTATGTGAAGGTCTGCCCGCGCGCGAACAGCTGCTTGAAGCCGGAAAAACAGCCACCCATCGGGTGCCGCCGCGCGTCAATGATCTTGCTGTTTGGCAGAATCAAGTGGATCAGGCCGACGTGCTGAAAATTGTTCGGCATCTTGTCGACAAAAAATGGTTTATCCGTGGTCCGCTGAATCCGCGTCGTTTCGAGGTAACTTTCGCCAAATTCCCGGACCTGTTTTTCGGTCAGCTCGGCAAGGACTTCGGGATATCTGCCTGCCGGATTTTCGCGGCTCTTGTTACCCAGCCCGCGCGCAATAGTGATGATGTCCATCAGCTCCGCGGTGCCTTCGATCTTCGAATGACTGGACAGGATCTGCTCCAGCAAGGTTGACCCGGCGCGCGGCAAGCCGACGATGAATATGGGGTCCGGAGCATCGTACCCCCACCCCTTGCGCTGCTCGAAGAACGTCTGCGGAAGCGCCCGGATCTGCCGCAGCGAATCAAGCACGTTGACTTTGATGCTGTGTCGATGGGCGACCCGGCGGATCGCGTTGCCGCGCCGGTAGTAGTTGAACGACTCGTCGAATTCCTTGCGGTCCTCGAGCGCTTTGCCAAGCGCGAATGCCAGGTGCGACTGATCGTCGGCATCGCCACCCTCGGTGGTTACCTGCTCGCGCATGTTATCGATGTCCTCGTCACTGAAGCGGAAGGTTTTGAGGTTGGCAAGACTCCAGTAGGCTTCGCCCACTTCAGGGCTCAGGCTGATACATTTCTTGTATGCCTCGATCGCCTCGTCCACCCGGCCCACTGCGTGAAGCGTATGACCAAAACTCATCTGCGCCCGTGCTTGCCTGGGGTAATTTTTCAGCACCTTTTCGTAAAGGTCGAGCGCCCCGGCCTGGTCGCCGATTCGATTCAGGATGGAGGCCTTGAGGGTCAGGAAATTGGGATTATTCGGTTCTTGTGCGAGCAGTCTCTCGGTTTCCTCGATGGCCGACTCCGGCATTTGACGCCGCATGAGTACGATCGCGTAACTGTGTCGCGCAGCATGGTAGTTCGGCGCAAGTTCCAGGCAGCGCTCCAGCAGATTACTGGCGTCTTTCAACTGACCGACTTTGACGCCGATATCCGACAGCACCTTAATCGCTGTCACCTCGGTCGGGTGCTTCTTCAGCAAGTCGCGGACAATTCGCTCGGCCTTGGCCTGTTTGCCGTCATGCAACAGCTCGAGGGCATCCGCCAGCTCCGGGTGCGGGGTCGTCAGCCGGAAATGCCGGTTGAACGCTTCGCGACTGCCTTTCTCGTCTCCGGCGACCACCAACTGATGGCCGAGGCTGTCCCATGCCGCCGCAAAGGTCGGGTCTATCGTGACTGCTTTTCGCAGCGCTTCGACCGCGTCGTCTCCCCTTCCGACGCCGCCCATGCAGAGTGCGATCTCATGCAGGAATTCCGCGGAATCGTCATTCGCGGCAAGCAGCGGGAGCAGCACGTCCAACCCTTTTTGCGGCGATTTCTGAAGTCGATACGCAGCGGCAAGAATGCGCTTGGCATCAACCGTGCCCGGATACACCTTGAGAATTTCAAGCGCCTGCTCTTCCGCCAGTCGCGGATCGCGCGCGAGCAGCTCGGCCGCATTCCTGACGGCGGTCTCGATGCTGCCTCTGTCGCTTCTGTGAACCATTGACCCAGACAATAAACGATGTAAGAGCAAAATCGAATATTGCCCGAAAAAAATGCGGAGAATTGTGGCTTTTGCTCTATACTCGAAAGACAAGATGCATCAGCACAAACGGAACAGTAAGTGGGGGATTCCGATGAAGAAATTCGAAAGAAAGCAGGTCGCAAAAGCAATTTCCCTGGCGTTGACCGGGTCGGCCATAGCCGCCTTCGTCATCGCACCAGCGCAGGCTCAGAATAGTACACCTGCACTTGAGGAAATCATTGTAACTGCCCAAAAACGCGAACAAAGTCTTCAGGATGTGGCGGTGTCAATCCAGGTGCTGGACAATCAGCAGCTGGAAAATCTGAACATTCGGTCGTTCGAGGACTTCATCGATTTCCTGCCAACCGTATCCTACGACTCTGCCGGTCCCGGATACGCGAAGATCTACATGCGCGGCATCGCCAGCGGCGGCGACGGCAACCATTCTGCCTCGATGCCCAGTGTGGGTTACTACCTTGACGAGCAGCCCGTCACCACGATTAACCAGATTCTCGACATTCACATGTACGACATCGCGCGGGTCGAGACCTTGTCGGGCCCGCAGGGCACGCTATACGGACAGGGCAGCCAGTCGGGAACGATCCGGATAATCACTAACAAACCGGTCATGGGCGAACGCCAGCTCGGTTACGACGTGGAGGTTAATTCGGTCGATGAAGGTGACACCGGTTACAACCTGAATGGATTCGGCAACTTCCCGATAGGAGATCGCGCCGCGGTGCGGCTGGTCGCCTGGACCAAAGAAACGGCCGGCTTCATTGACCTGGTGCCCCACACCATGAATTTCCCCGGGCCACAGCCCACGTCAGCCAACAACCATGACTATGCGCGGGAAGACTACAACAAGGTAAATACGACCGGCCTGCGTGCGTTGCTGAAAGTCGATCTGAACGAAAACTGGTCTGTCACGCCCGGCATCATGTACCAGGATTCGGAAATCGAAGGCACCTGGCAGCACAATCCAGAAATGCATGGCGACCTGCAGACTGGCGCAATGTGGGATGCCGGTGCAGACGACGAGTGGTACCAGGCGTCGTTGACGCTCGAGGGAAGCATCGGGAACCTCGACGTCATTTATGCAGGCGCTTACCTGGACCGCGAAAATGTCAGTGAGTACGACTACAGCGACTACACCGAGTACTGGGCCAACTACTCCGAGTATTTCTCCGGGGCAACCTGGTGCGTCTACTACAACGCTGCCGGCGAGTGCGCGGTCGGTACCCAATACGTCGGCGGCTTCGAGCAATACGATCGCCAGAGCCATGAATTACGCGTCCAGTCATCACCGGACCAGCGCTTCCGCTGGATTGCCGGCGCTTTCTTTCAATCGCAAGAGCATAATTTTGACCTGCAATGGATCGTTCCCGACCTTGACCCCGCAGCGACAGTGGTCCTGCCGCCTACCGGCGACCGAAAATTTGGCGGCAACACCGTGTGGCAGACCTACCAGGTAAGGGAAGACCAGGATACGGCGGTGTTCGGCGAGTTGACGTTTGATTTCACCGAGCAGTTGACCGGCACGCTGGGCGCCCGGTATTTCGAATACGAGAATTCGTTGTACGGCTTCAACGGTTTTGCCCGGCATTGCACCGGGCAGTATATCGACGGTGATTTTGTCGAGATTCCCGCAGCGGACGGCGGCGAGATGCAGTATCCCTGCTTCAACACGCGCATCCTGGATGACGTCGCCGAGGGCGATGACTGGGCATTCAAATTCAATGTCGAGTATGCGTTCAGCGACGATCATTTGCTCTATGCCACCTGGTCCGAGGGATTTCGTGCGGGCGGCGTGAACCGTGCCAGAGTGCCCGGTATACCCAAATACGATCCAGACTTCGTTACCAACTACGAGATCGGGTGGAAGCTGTTACTCGCCGATGGGCGTCTCCGCCTGAACGGCGCCGCCTACATCATCGATTGGGACAACTTCCAGTTTGGCTTCCTCGACTTCGCGGTATCCAACCTGACCATAGTCCAGAACGTCGGCAACTCGCGGACCACTGGCCTGGAGTTCGACCTCACCTATGCAGTCACCGACAACAACACCCTGACTGTCGCGGGCTCGTATAACGATGCCGAGCTCGAGACGGACTTCTGGCGTATCGACGACGATCGACTGGCGGGTTTGCCGGCAAACGCGCCCAAGGGCACGCCGATGCCTTACGTACCCGAGTTGCAGCTGTCCGGCATCTGGCGCAGCAATTTCGAGGTGGGTACGCTGCCCGGGTATTTCCAGGCCGCGGCATCCTATACCGGCGCCCGGTGGAATGACCTGGACACGCTGAACGTGCCCGCAAGGCGGGAGATGGACGCGTATACCCTTGTGCACCTGTCAGCCGGCATCGAGACGGACAACTGGTCGCTGGGACTGTTCATCAACAACGCGTTCGATGAGCGCGTTGAAATCGATATTGCCGACCCGGGCTACGGTACCGGTATTCCAGGTTACGTTCCGCCTGGCACTGCGTGGACCACTATGACCAACCGACCTCGGTCCTACGGCATACGATTTAGCCAGCGCTTCGGCGAGTAAGCCGAAGTCCAGCGGCCGCGGCACGCAGGCGGCCGGATCGATGATGGCCCCGGCTCGGGGCCATTGTTCTGCGCGTTCAGGCCGGATGGTCCGTCAACACCCGCTTCAGGCGACGCACTTCCGGCGCCGGGGCAGGCTGGCCGCGCGTCATGGACGACGGTCCATCCGCCGCCAGGAGATTCACCGCCGTCGACGCGAAATTCTCGATAAACAGCGCCCGGTAGCGCTGCAGCATTCTCGCACCGATAGAATCGCCGACATGGACCAGCAAATGCTCGACACACACAGTGCTGCAGACGGCGAGCAGATAGTCCTGGTGTTCGTCCAGCAACGCGCGGCAGGAATTGACGGTGCTGCGCAGTCGCGCGAGCATACGATCGCGCATTGGCGCGGGAACCTCATGCGTGCGCAGGTAGTCGATAAATGCGCTCCGCTCTGCGAGCAACACGCCGGCAGCGCGCAAACGCGCCGGCTGTCCGAATCGACGGACATCCTGGGCGACCGGTTGCATCAGGTGTTCGTGGCGGATGCGCCATATTTCGAGAAGATGGAAGTCGCTGGTGACCCAGGTAGCGGCCCGGGCTTCGGGGCTATTGCGCTGCTGCGAGGCCTGCAGGAGAGATCTCTCCGACTCTTTCATCAAGTCTGACAGACTGAGTTTCGACGCCATCGCGTGCGCAGCATGCCACAAGCGCATCACGATTTGGAGTCACGCCGCCAGGCTTCGTCGGTCTCGTCGCAAATTCAGGATAATCGGGCACCAGACTTGATTCAGGCCGCCCGATTTCACCGTCCTCATGATGACACCGGGCAAGCCTGCAGCCGTTGGCGACGTGTTGCAACCGGGAAAAGCCGGCCCTGGACGCGGGCCGGCAAGCCTGCAAGCGACAGTCAGATTCAGCCAGTCTTTTTTCGCTCTCGAGCACATCGTACAGCGCGTCAACGTTGCGTACGCATTCACGATTTACGCAGAGCCGATCACGCCCGAGCCCACCCTCTGGCGCGGAACCGCCCCTGGTTGAGCCGGCAGATATCAAGTCGCTCAAAAAAATTTGCGGAAGGTCTTGAATCGACCGGAGATGCCCATATTAATCGGCTCGATGGCGATAAATTGCCATGTTTTCATTGACTTACATTCTGGAGGCACAGCAATGTCATTAAGAAGCTACGAACCCTATCTCGGCGTCCGGCAATTGCAGGATGACATCAATCAGTTGTTCAGCAGCTGGTCGAACCACGACAGCAGCGGCGCGACCGCGGACTGGGTCCCGACGGTCGACATCAATGAGTTCGAAAACCAGTTTCAGCTCTACGTAGATATTCCGGGCGTCAACCCGGATGAGGTCGAAATCACGCTGGAATCCGGTGTGCTGACGATCGCCGGCGAGCGCTACCAGCAGGCCGAAAAGTCGGGCGAGCAAGTCGTTCGCCGACGCACGGAGCGTGGCAGCGGACGCTTTTACCGTCGCTTCATCCTGCCTGAAACCGTCGACGCGGATAAGGTCAAGGCGACCGGCCGGCACGGCGTTCTCGAAATCTCGATTCCGAAGCAGGCGAAGGCGCTACCGAAGCGGATCAAGGTTGCCGCGTAAAAAGCGCGCATTACATCGACACTGAGACGCCGGCCCTCTACGGAGGGACCGGCGTGTTTTTTTGCGTTGCCAACGGCATGTCATTCAAGCGGTTCCAGACCCTGCAAGACTGTTGGTATCAGCTCGGTAACCGTCGGATGAATATGGACGCCGCGCGAGATCACCGTGTACGGCGCTTTCGCGTACATGACGTCGAGCAGCGAGTGCACGACCTCGTCGCCCGATAGCCCCAGGACAGACGCCCCGAGAATTTCGCTGGTGGCGGCGTCGACCAGCACCTTCATGAAGCCGCGGGTCTCACCGAATTCCTTTGCCCGCCCAACCCGGCTCATCGGACGGGTTCCTATGAGCGCAGGACGGCCGGAAGCTCGCACCTGCTCTTCGGTCATGCCGACGCGTCCTAACGGCGGATCGATAAACAAGCCATAGCACGTTATGCGATCGTCCACACGCCTGGCGTCGTCGTCCAACAGGTTTGCCGCGACGATCTCGAAGTCGTTGTAGCTCGTATGGGTGAATGCGCCTCTGGCGTTGACTTCGCCCAGCGCCCAGACGCCCTCGGCGCTCGTACGCAACTCATCATCAACCTCGATGAAGCCCCTTTGATCGGTTTCTATTCCGGCACGCTCCAGGTTCAGGTCATGGGTATTCGGTACGCGGCCCACGGCAAGCAGTACATGGCTACCATCCAGTGGCGAAGAATCGATCGCACAATCGATGTTCATGCGAACACCGCTGGGCCCCTCTTCGAAGGAGAGGCACTCGGCTTGCAGCCTTATTTTAACGCCTTCGCCTTCGAGGATGTCTTTGACCGCGGCGGATACATCCGGGTCTTCGCGCCCGATCAGTCGATCCTGCATCTCCACGACGGTGACCTCAGCGCCGAACCGCCGGTACATCTGCGCGAACTCCAGGCCGATGTAACTGCCGCCAACAATCAACAGGTGTTCGGGCAGGAAATCGACGTCCATCATCGACGAATTCGTCAGATAGTCGATCTCCGACAATCCCGCCATGTCGGGCACCCTGGCGCGTGCCCCGACATTGATGAACACGCGATCCGCAGTCAGTTGCTGTTCGCCCACGATCAAGGAGCGTGGGCCATCGAATCGCGCGTGGCCGCGAATCAGGGTCACGTTTTCCATGCCTTCGATCCACTTTTCGACTGACGCGTTAGAGTCTCCGGCAACCTGGTCTTTTCGCGCCTTGACGCGCGCCATGTCAACCCTGACAGTACCATCGATCGACACACCGAAATCCCCCGCCTGCTGCGCTGCGTAGGCTACGCGCGCGCTTCCGACCAACGTCTTGGTGGGTATACAGCCCACGTTCACGCAGGTGCCCCCGACAAGGTGGCGTTCAATGATCGCCGTTCGAAGACCGGATTTCCCCAGCCGCTCTGCGAGTGGCGGCCCCGCCTGTCCCGCGCCAATGACCAGCGCGTCATATTGCTCTGCCATGTCTCGCCTCCCCTTGCGTCAGGAATCAGCGTCCACGTTAATCCCTGGGGTGTGGCGAACGCAACGCTGGCACGCTGTGTCAATGACGAAAAGCGAAGCGTCGGCAATGATTCGGAAGGGGTACGGATACCCGAAAAAAGCGGTTGCAAAGACCTCAGGTCGGGCGCATCATCGCGTCGCGTTTCGAACCGAAACAGCGTCATTTCGACAAATGGCGGTACGCGTAGCGCAATTGACAGCACGATGAATCGCGTGGCTTTTTCACTCCCGGCGCCCTGCCCCCCGCCCGACCGCGCTCAAAACACCCCGTACACCGATGCAATGCGTCGCTCTGCTCCGAGGCGCAAGGCAATATTGATTCTGCCTAACGCTATGCATGGCGCCGTGTGTTGTGTGATCGTAGTGCTCGCTGCAGGGCTCATCGGCGCATGTGCAACGCGCGGCCCGAGCTACGCACAGACCAGCGCAGAAATGGCCGATGTACGCGATGACATGGCACGAATCGTTTTCTTTCGCACGCGGGATAGCGCTGTCCAGGGTACGCGATCTCAAGCACGCGAAGTAACGCGGCAGAGCAGTCTCCGAATCGAGTTTTGAGGCTTAACATGAAACATTCTATTTCGCATTCTTACGCAGATCCGATCGTTTCAGGAATGACCGTGGGCGGCGCGTTGTTACCTGGCGACCCTCCCGAATTTGAGCGATTTATCAGTGGTTCACGACCGCTCAATCTCGACGGCATTGACTGGGACGCAATCCGGTCTCATCCGTTGCCGGTCGATACACTTCGTATCCTCGCGTATATGCAGGACGTCGAAAGCCATACCGTCGTCTTCCCGAGAACCATCTTTTCCCAAAGGGCGGTTGATGACGAGGTGGTTGGTACCTTTCTAATATGCTGGTTGTACGAGGAGGGAATGCACGGCCGGGCGTTAGCGAAATTTCTCGCTTGTGCGGGGCATCCGGTGGCGCCGAGGCCGAATGGCCGTACAACCTTCATGGATCATGTCGATCGAACTCTGACGACGTTATTGGCAGCGATGTGGAAAGATTTCCTCGCGATGCATATGGCATGGGGTGCTGTTCATGAATGCACGACGATTCATGCCTACCAGCGGCTTATGCAAAGCAGTGAGCACCCGGTATTGCATGAACTCCTCCGGCGAATTATCGCGGACGAAGCACGGCACTTCTCGTTCTACATGTGGCAAGCCGAGCAACGCCTCGCGAAACCAAGCGCGCGTCGATTTGTTCGCGCGATCATGGATCGCATGTACGTTCCGGTAGGCACCAATCACCAACCGGATGACCTGGCACGATGGGTATCAGGTTGTCTTTTTGACGGTGACGACGGAAGAGCAGCTGCCAAACGGGTGGATCGAACCATTGCAAAACTGCCGGGTTTTTCCGACGCGAGACTTCTTGGCAAATGGCTCGACCGCAACGTCTACACGTAATTCGTCATTGATTGCACATCCAGCCAGCACCACTGCAAGTCCCTGCGTCGCCATCGGGCCGACTTCATAGTTTTGGGAGCTTATCCCGTCACGTCCTTTAGTTCTGACAACGTGTTTGATGCCTCTCCCAGCAGCCACTCGTGAAATTGCTGTACCGGCCCGCGTCTCAGACCCTCTGGTCGAAAACGGATTCGATAGGCATTCTTCGACCGCAGGCCTTCCGTAATTGAAAACGCAAGTGACAGTTTGCCCTCGTCGATCTGAAATTTAATCAAGGCGATTCCGCACAACAGGAAACCGGCGTTGGCGTACACGGCCTCGAGTGCTTGCATCACCTTTTGATATCGAATTCCTATGCCCGGTGCCGTCTTTCGATGGCCGAACTTCCTGATCCATTCGATCCAGCCGATGTCAATGACGTCGCGCGTATAACAGTTCAAATGCAACAGCGGAAACCCCTCCAGCATTTCTTCCGAAGGAAGTTCAGCTATTCGCCTGGCATTCTCGGGTGAGCCCACGGGCACGAAATAATCGTGAAACAGGACGTCGGCGCCATCGTCGCCTCTGTCTTCGCCGAACCAGATTTCGCAATCTGCTTCACCCAGTCGCAGCGGGACATCCCCAACGCCATTGATGCAGAAAAGCGTATTCGGATTGTCCTTTTTGAACCTGTTCAAGCGAGGTTTGAGCCATAAGTCCGCCCAGTCAGAGTCGGCCGTTATGTGGACCTCGTTCACCCGTTGAAAATCAAGGATTCGGGAAACGGTCTCCAGCTCGCGAAATGCGGCGTGAAGATGCGCGGTCGCGTTTTCCAGCTCCGTGGTGGGACGAATGCCCAAACGTCCACGCACCAGCAGATCGTAGCCCAGGTAGTCTTCCAGGCCCCTGATTCTCTGGCCCAGCGCCGCCGGGGTAATCGACAGCTCCGCTGCTGCCGCTTTCAATGAACCCTTGCGGATCGCCAGCTCTACCGCCTGCAGTGCCCGCAAATGTGTCGGTGCCGCCATGCGCATATACTAAAGTTTTTCTTTATTGCGATAAAGAACATTTATCTTGCGTCAATCGCGCCAGTGGCGAAAATGAGCATTAACAGCCACACATTCAGGAGTCACGCGATGAACCAGCTAAAACGCTTTCTTGTGGAACGAGATATCGAGGGCGTTGGCTCAATGTCCCTGACCGAACTTTGCGGAGCGGCCCGCGCCTCGAACCAGGCAATAGACCGCATTGGCCACGATATTCAATGGCAGCACAGTTACGTCGCAAACGACAAGACGTTCTGTATTTATCTCGCCAAAGACGAAGAAACCGTCATGCAACATGCAGAGCTTAGCGGCATACCCGTTTCGAGCATCGCGGAAATTCCGCAGATCATTGATCCATTGACGGCGAACAACTGACGCAGCGCCGAACTCGGGGAAGCCCCTGTGCTCTCATTCATCAACTTCCATGCTTGATTCGCGCGCGTCGTCAAAACGCGTCCCCCGGCGGCCCCTTCTATTGGCCTGCAGACAGTTGCTGCATTCCCTCTATCGAATACGCCCGTCAATCGCGCCTGAAATGCTAATTGAACGCCAGCTGCAGCTTGACGGTGCGCATCTGCACCGCGGAAACAAAACCACCGCCACGGAATGCCTGATCAAGAGTGCCGTGACGCTCCCGGGTCAGGTCGACCGTCAACGCGCAACCGTTCTCACGAGGGATCTCCGGGTCTTGTATGCCGGGTAGCATGGCCGTGTCGATGGCATAGCTGCCGTTGTCGGGCACGTCGAGGAAATCGGCGCGCGTAAATCCGGAACACTGCGTCGTGATAGCCAACGCAATCATGCCGCTTCCCGGAGCTGCCCATTGCAGGTCGATGACGTCGCCGACGACAACTTCCTGGTCATTGGACGGCGAAGAAATAGCAAAAATACCCGGGAGGGTGACCCGTGTGCCATCGTTGACACTTCCGTCGGCACGGTAAAAGGACAGCGTCAGAAGCGTATCGGATGCATCCGTGGTGACCCTGCCCTCGTAGTCGATATCGAGAAAATCTTCGTCCTCCTCAAGCACCACGATAAAACCGTTAGCGTCGACCTCGAGTCGTTCATTTTGGCTTAGCCGTACATCGTTGCCGGATCTGCCGCCTTCGTTGATCTCGACGTTAACGCCCGTCGACCCGTTGCCGGTCGCCTCGAAACGTACGCCCACCCACAAGGCCTGAGTCGCCAGGCTCTCGGAGTCGACGGCGTTCGGGTTACCACACCCGGCAATTAACGTTGCTGCAAGAGCCGACAAAATCTTGAGCACCTGCACCGATTTTTCTCGTAATCCCATCTATGTAACCGTCGTTCCGTGGCCACCTTTCCTGCTCTGCGTTCGATTGCTACAACTCCGCCCGACATTATGGTGGCAGGCGCGCACCGGACGCCGTGCTTCGTCGTCATCACCTGCCGCGAAGTCTACCGTTTGACGCGCCAGAGTAATGATGCAGGTACGAGATGTTACAAATTGTGCGCTGATCCGCAACAATGAGTGCCACCCGCCTTACGTGCGCCAAAAAAACACGTCATCGGCCGCACTCCTCGGCTGGTCGCCGGTCACGAATGATATGTCGACTGCACCCTGCGCTTTCCCAGCTGGAACTATTTGCGTCGTTCGTGTAAGACTCCAATCTGCTAATAGTCGGAAATGTGAACTATGGGAGTTTTCGAGTATATCGGCGTACTCATTTCCGTGATTATGGGTCTTGGTATTACACACCTGGCCACGGGCGCGACAAAACTGATCCAGCACCGCGACGAGGTACGCTTCTATCTTCCGCACATGCTGTGGACGGCAAACATCCTGGTATTCATCCTGTTGATCTGGTGGGGCATGTTTTCCTGGAGCGGTCATCACACCTGGCACGCGTCTGAATATCTGTTCATTACCTTATACTCGATAACCGCATTCTTTCTCGCATCAATGTTGTACCCATGGGATATGGCGAGAGACATAAACGTGCGTGAATATTTTTTCAAGAATCGCGTATGGTTTTTCGGGGGACTGTTGGTTGCATGGTGGATCGATATTGCCGCATCACTCGTCAAAGCCGATTCGGGCCTGCGTCCAATTCCGCAGGGTTACGTAGGATTTATCTGTGCACAAATGCTGATTCCGCTAATCGGAATCGCGAGTCGCAACCACGTTATCCAAATTATTCTTCCTGTGATCTTTCTCGCATTCGTCGTCCTGTTGGTACTTTTTTCCGATCAAAGCCAGATTAGTGGGTGACAGTCTGGTTGATAGACCATTCTTGACGATAGCGATCGTCGCGGTACCTGGTCCCTTCGCTTTGAAAACGCAGCTTGTCGTAAATCACCGCAAGCCTGGGCTCGAGACAAATACGCCGCGAGACTTGGCGGCGCGCAACACGATGTCACGCGTGACACGCCGCTGATACTCGCTGTACCTGGATAATTCAGGTCACAAAACGGCAGCATGTGCTGTGGTATCGCGATGTAGTGACGCAAATCCCGCCAGGCGAAAATCGCTTTTTTTTACCGGCCGGGCCTGCTTGCGGATTATACCGGCAAGCACGGAGACGGCCACGCTCTCATAAGCGTGAATGGTGGCCACTACTGAAACCGATTTCTCACTAAATCCATCGCCGCGACCGAGTACACTGTGTGTCAGATTTCGGATCCGGAGGTGCCATGCTGCTCTTTGTTACTGCCGTTGGTGTCGTACTCGTCGTCTCCTTCCTGTGCTCGATTTTCGAATCCGTGCTGCTGTCGGTCACGCGGCCCCAGATCGAGGTGCTGGTCCACGACGGCCGCCGCGCTGGCCGGTTGCTCGCGAATTTCAAAGAAAACATTGACGTGCCGATCGCGGCGATTCTCATTTTGAACACGGCTGCGCATACCATCGGTGCGTCAGTTGCTGGTGCGAGCTACGCTGATGTTTTCAATGCGAATTCCCTGTGGCTTTTCTCGATTCTTTTTACCCTCGCCGTGCTCCTTTTTACGGAAATCATTCCGAAGACGCTCGGCGTTTCGTACGCACCCGTGCTGGCGTCACCCGTCGCGCACGGAATTCAGTGGCTTACAGTACTGCTGCGCCCTCTTGTTGCGTTAAGCGAACGGATATCTCGAGCGCTGCGTGCCAAGTCTGACGTGCCGGTAACCTCCCCGGAGGAGCTTCGGCTGCTGGCATCGCTGGGGCATAGTGAGGGGGTCGTGGGGAAGCGAACGGCTAGCATGATCGCGGGTGCAACCCACCTGGGCGAACTTCGCGCACACGATGTCATGTTGCCGCGCGAAGAAGTTCGATTCCTGTCCGGAACCATGCGACGCGATGACACGCTGGCGGCGGTGCAGGAGACCGGCCACAGCCGCTTTCCGTATTCTCCGACCGGCGAGATTGACGACGTAACGGGCGTTATTCTTGTCAAGGAACTGCTCCATTGGCAGCTTCTGAACGACGACGACACGGTCGACTGGGAGGCACTGCGCCGGGAACCCCTTGTTGTGCCCGACAGCCTGCCGCTGCCGCGGCTATTGCGGACGTTCCAGGAAAGCCAACGCCACCTTGCAATCGTTATTGACGAGTACGGCAGCGTCAAAGGCATCGCAACGCTGGAGGACGTGCTCGAAGAGATTGTCGGCGAGATTTACGACGAGAGTGACCGGCGCACTGACGACATCGTGCAGCGCGCCGACGGCTCGCTGCAGGTCCACGCCACCGTCGATTTACGCAAGCTGTCGGCCGCGCTCGGGATCGCGTGGAAGCCGGAGGGAGACGCATCGACAATCGGGGGACTCGTCACCGAAACGCTGGAGCGAATCCCGACCGTCGGCGACGCGATTACCTGGCAGGGTTACCGGATCATCGTGCTGCGCGCCGACCGACAACACCCGAAATTGCTGTCCATCCGCAAGGTATAGTCAACAACAGGCGGCCGGGGCAGGATCGGCTGTCGCCCTCTGTGATGCTCCTGCAATTTCAAAACGGACTGTACGAGCGGCGCGTTCGCCGCGACTGTGTCAGAGCTTCCGGATGCACCGGCGGTCGTTCTGTTACGTTCCCGCCGAAAAATCAGAATATCAATTGCGGATGCCTTATCGTGACATGGGTCACGATAGAATTGCCGTATGTTTGCTGCTATAGGTTGCCGCGGAATCGCCTTATTCGGCTATCGGTCTGGTCTATTGTGTTCCGACGCTCATTTATTACCGTCGCTATAATCCTCTTCGGGTCACTGACGTACTTTTACGTCGTCAATGCTGTCGAAAAGAAGCGAGCTGGCGTTTCATTACAGCTGGCGTCCCTCAAGGCCAGTGAATGCGAGGAGGTACCTACCAGCCGCTGTTTCGCCGAACTGGCGGTTTTACACCTGCCGTTTTACGTTCGATTCAGCGGGTTCGACGGACTCGGCAGGGATTTGCGCTACCTGGGCTTTGGGGACCTCGTCGACGCCCGCACCCGGAAAGACGAGTTTGAGTATGACGAAGCGAACCGCCAAGCCACTCGCCTTTTCCAGTTGCTCGTTGCAAGTATCGAAGCCTTCGAAAACGCGCCTCCGAATGACGATCCTTTTATCTATTCGAAGGTGTTTCACAAACTCCTGGATGATTTTCCGGGATTCGGCGGCGGATGGTGGCCCGACGTTATCCGCGCCGAAAAGGCTGCGCTGCTTCGCCGAGGCGCTCCGTCCTTGCCACGGCATACGGACGCCGTCCTCAGGAAGTGGCGGCAAGCGCTCGATCTTCACTCCGATCACGCACAAAACTGGCTGCTGTACACATCGCGAGCCAGGGAGCTTCAAAAAATCGTCCAGGCCAGGGAAGCATTGTCGAAGGCCGTCGCGATGGGCGTTTCGGACACCAACGACTGGACGGTTGTCTACGAGACCTGGCAGTTGTATGGCGTCGAGGCAGCCTTCGCGGCCGTTACAGAGATTCCAGACACCAATTTCCGGGCCAGCACCTATCTGAATCTCGCAAATCGGCTGTTGGCGCAGGGAGATGCCACGTCAGCGGCCACCGCTTTTCAGGCATTCACCCGAAACTACGATGAAGATGAGCCGGTGAGGCTCGTAACAGCCTGGCGCCGAATGGCCAAAAATGCCGCACTGACAGCGTACCGTCTGGGAAACGCAGAGAAAGCAGCGTTCTGGGCCGCGCAATACGAGCGGCGCTCAAACTACGGGACCCGCACCGTCAACGCACTCGACACCGCCGAATTGTATGTCGACACCGGCCACTTCGACAAAGCTGTCACCAAGGCCTACGAGGCAATCGCGCATGCCCCGGAACCGGGGCAGACCGCCCGCGGTCCCTGGCTGAGCGAGGTCAGTACGACGCCCTACTACAACGGCTACATTGGTCGTGCGATGGGCGTGCTGTGCAAGGCGGGCAAGTTTGATGCAGCATTTGCCCTGACAGAGCAGAACCCGGATATCGGTAGCAACGCAGTTCCGGGATGCCGGGTTGCAATGGAAGGATCGAATCCCGAAATGACGATTCGATCATTGGCAGCCGCGTTGAGTTTGCGCTCGGTCCGCCAGTTGGAAGAATTGCATGCTGCCACCCTGGTCGAGACGGGAGATTACGCAGCGGCAAGTCGGTTCATTCAAGCTGCGTTGGATACCCCGCCGGAACAGGAAGGCGGCTCCCTCGCCATATCGAACCTCAACTACTTGCGGCTGGCGGTGGCCATGAGAGATGAGCGTCTGGCCAGGGACATCATGCGATACATCGCCGCCGATGCTGCCTCGGTCGACGGCAAGACTGCCAGCTGGCTGTTCTCGACGGTGGCGGCCTACACGTACAAATGGCCGGACCGGCTGATTTCGTCACAAAATTAGCTCACGAGGTAGGGTGGCCTTACAGACAGAAAATTGCCTGCAGGAGCGGCACGTTCGCCGCGACGGCGGGCCGGCTTCGGGTCGCCGGAAGCGGTGGTCCTGCAATATGACAGACCTTTCGTTAGGAATCACTTTGATTTCGCCGATATGACAAGCCTGAGGCCGATACGATCAATGACCCTCACGGCGGTACCCGCTAATAAACTGTCAGTTTCGTCGTGGCTTCGTACAGCATCCCACGTTTCACCGCGAACCAATACCTGACCTTCAGCTGACGATGCAAAACCACTCACAATTATGGCTTCCTCGGCCGCAATCTCGGTATTGGTGAGTTTTTCTCCGGGTCCGATACTCACCTTGGTCGGCGCGATGCGCTCCATCATTGCAGCGGTCGCCAGGTCAACGACAAACGCGCAAACAAGCGCCAAGGCAATGCGTTCCGTAACGCCCCAATCCGTTTGATAACCGAGCACGTAAAACGTCGGCACACCCACGATAACGGTGGTGGGCAGAATAGCCAGCCACCAGGCTATGGAGTAGCGTCTCATTCTTGTGACACCTTGGCCGTCAAGTCTTCAATTGCAGCGGTTAGCAGGAACGTTTTCTCATCCAGAATACACGTAATTATCCGTGCAACGTTACAGAATTTTGTCAATCACATTCACCCAGCCTGAATATGCGAAGGCATGCAGCGTTCTCAAGCCCAACTCCTCCGCCGCCTTAACGTTGTGCAACTGATCGTCCACGAACAAGATATCGTCGGCACCGATCTCCCCACTAACAAGTTCTGCAAAGGCATTTGGATCCGGCTTGACGAAACCCGTGGTGTCGGAAATCAGAAATCGTTGAAACGCGCCGGTCAGATTAAAAACGTCGAGTTGGGGAACTAACCAGTGACTTCAATGATTGGATAACAGCCAGATCGGCACCAGCTGCGCCCGTGTAGCAACCGGCAATTGTTGTTGTTTCTTTTAAGCGGGAGCAATGCCCCCACTCGACGAAGCGGCGCGCAATATCAAATCGGGCTTCGAAAGCAAGCTCCCGCCTGTCTCAAAGCGGAGTTACCCTTATTCTCCGGCGATATGAAATAATAGGCGCCTCACCCAGGACGCAGACACTTTTCCGACAACCAGTGGAGACCCAGGAATGGCGGACATCACATTGCTTCGGGTGAGCATCCCGGCTCTGATTCCGCACAAGTAACCATCATGGACTTTGAATGGGTCGCGATCGCACTCGGGGACGTGGCGTGGATTTCCCTGGCATTTGCCCTGGGGTTCGTGGCTCGTTCGGTGCAGCTTCCTCCCCTCGTGGGATTCCTGGTCGCCGGATTCCTGCTCAATGCTTACGGCATTGGCAGCGGCGAGATGCTGCAGAAGCTATCCGACCTGGGGATCACCCTGCTCCTGTTCACGGTTGGATTGAAGCTGAATCTGCGGACATTGGGCAGGCCGCAAGTGTGGGCTGTTTCCGGTCTGCACATGTCAGTCGTCGTCGTCGTGATTGGCTTCGGAATCTATGAACTGGCGCAGGCCGGTGTGCCTTATGTCGCCAGCCTGGATTTGCCGCGCGCGTTGTTGATTGCTTTCGCGCTGAGCTTTTCAAGCACCGTATTTGTCGTCAAGGTGCTCGAGGCAAAAGGCGAAATAGCTTCGCTGCACGGTCGAATCGCCATTGGCATTCTCATCATGCAGGACCTGGCCGCGGTCATGTTCCTGGCGATTTCGAGCGGCCAATGGCCGTCGCCCTGGGCGCTGTTGATCGTACTGCTTTTTCCGCTCCAGCCGGTGCTGCAGCAGCTGCTACAGCGTGTCGGGCACGGCGAACTCATGGTCCTCTACGGCTTCCTGCTTGCGTTGGGCGGCGCGGAAGTGTTTGAACTGGTCGGGCTCAAGGGCGATCTGGGCGCCATCGTCCTTGGCGTCTTGATCGCCAGTCACCCCAAGGCCGAGGAGATGGCCAAGACCATGCTGAGCTTCAAGGACCTGTTTCTGCTCGGGTTTTTCCTTTCCATCGGCATGTCCGGTCAACTCACCATCGGAGCGCTGGTGGCTGGCGCACTGCTGACGCCATTGATCTTTTTGAAGTCGGCGCTGTTTTTCGGTCTCCTGACTCGATTCAATCTGCGCGCACGTACGTCCCTGCTGACGTCCCTGAACCTGACAAATTACAGCGAGTTCGGTTTGATCGTCGCCGCTATCGGTGTCGCGAATGGCTGGATCAGCAATGACTGGCTTATCGTCATTGCAATCGCCCTGTCTTTTTCGTTTGGTGCCGCGGCGGCACTGAACGCGATCGCGAACAAGCTCTACGCCCGGTATAGAACCCTGTGGCGGCGCTTTCAACGCCCGGATCGCCTGCCCGACGACCGGCAGATAGACATCGACGATGCCACTGTGGTCATCATCGGCATGGGCGGCGTCGGAACGGGCGCGTATGACAAGATGCGCGACCGTTACGGCCACGCGGTTGCCGGCGTCGATATCGATCCCGTGACGGTCAGGAACCAACAGTCAACCGGTCGACGGGTTCTGCTTGGCGATCCGAGCGACGCGGATTTCTGGGATCGCGTCCAGGCAATCCATACGGTGGACCTGGTGATGCTGGCGTTGCCGAAACTCGCCACTAACCTGGCGGTGCTCGAGCAGCTCAAGGCAGCAGCCTATACCGGGCGTGTCGCCGTGACCGCACGGTTCCCGGATGAGGTCGAAACATTGAAAAAAGCGGGTGTATCGACAGTATTCAACATCTACAGCGAGGCCGGTGCCGGCTTTGCGGCGCACGTTCTCGCTGAATCTTCAGCATGATTGACTCGCTCCCCGCAGGAGCGGCGCCCTCGCCGCGACTGTGGTTCAGCTTCCGGTCGCACCGGGGGCGGTGCTCCTACGGTTAGCAAATGGCGTGTAAGAGCGGCGCCCTCGCCGCCTGACATCCATAAATGCTCGGACACATTCGTCCCTCCATGGTGTCGTCGAGCATACGTAGAATTGTACTTCCGATGATATAGTTTGCCCGCTCAGCGTTGGCCGCAATGGCCGCAATGGAGGTTTATTTACGGATGTCGTTGCTTGCCGAGCTCAGGCGTCGCAAAGTATTTCGGGTGGCAATCGCATATCTCGCCGGGGCGTGGTTGCTGATCCAGATTGCCGAGACACTGCTGCCTGCCTACGGCTTTGGCGATGGCGCGATTCGTACTTCCGTCGCCGTTCTTGCGGTCGGTTTCGTCCCGGTCGTAATGCTGTCGTGGATGTTTCAACTGACGCCAAACGGGATCGTCAAGCAGTCCGACATCGATCACGACGATCCGGTGACAGCAGACACCGCGCGTTCTGACACCGATGTCATCCTGGCCGTGCTGCCCTTCGACAACCTGTCGACGGATCCAGAGACGCAGTTCTTTTCGGACGGGGTTAGCGAGGAGATTATCCAGCGCCTGTCGCGGGGCGCCAACCTCAAGCTGATCGGGCGGACGTCAAGCTTTCAGTTTCGTGGCGAACGCAAGGCCGAGGCTGCCCAGGCCCTTAACTGCTCTCACGTTCTCGATGGGTCCATTCGCCGCGCGTCCGAACGCGTGCGCGTCAACGCGCACCTGGTCGAGGCTTCGTCAGGTACGACGTTGTGGTCGGATCGCTACGATCGCGGTCTGGAAGACATCTTCGCGGTGCAGGATGACATTTCCGAGAGTATTGCCGGCGCGCTCAATCACGCGTTTTCGAGCTTCTCTTCGCAGGTCGCCGAACCGGAGGTTTACGATCTTTACCTTCGTGCCAGCCTGAAGTCCTATGCGCCCGACGAGTTGCGGACCAATATCGGTCTTTTGGAATTGGCTACACAGCGTGAACCAAAGTTCACGGAAGCCTGGGCCCGGCTTGCATATTTGCGGTCCTGGTTGCGTTTCTACGAACCCTTTGCGCAGCGCTCTGCGAGTGCCGAGCAAATCCAACGCGATGCGGAGATCGCTCTTGCACGCGATCCGGAAAATGTCGACGCGCTGGTCGCGCAACTGTTTGTAGTTCCGCCCTTTGGCCAATTCATAGATGCGGATGCAGCACTGGAACGTATTCGCCAGGCACCTGGTATTGGCGACGGGAAGAAATACGTCGGTTGGTTCATGCGCAACTTCGGGCATGTTCGCGAGAGCCTGGTCGAGGATGAGCGCAGTTACCTGTCAGACCCGCTGGATCCAATGTGTGCAAACACGGTTGCCCTGGCAAGAATGGCGGCCGGACGGATTGAGGACGCGGTGCCCGTCTATGAAGATCTCATGGCGCGAATTCCCGACATGAGCTTCCCGTACGCCAGTCTCCTGCGAGCGAAAGCGTTACTCGAAGACTGGACAGGGGTCGACAAGTTATTGGAACTCTCGAACGAGCGCCCGCTGCGCGAATTTGAAGATGGTTTGTCATTTATTCGTGCAAAGCGGAATCCGACGCCCGACAACATCGGCAATTGGTGGCGCGATCTCGAGTCTCAGGTCGAGAGATGGGGATTTGTCGACGTCTCGCGCCTGGTTTATGCCGCACACCTGGGCCTGGTAGAGCAGACTTATCGAATGGCCAACAGTGTTCGTCTCGGCCCTGTGGGTACCGACGATGACATTCTGGGGCCGGACGGCTACCGAACATCGTTGCTATTCCAGGTGCGCATGCCCGAGATACGCAACGATCCGCGTTTCCTGCGGCTGTGCGCACGACTGGGACTTGTAGAGTACTGGAACGCCACCGGTAAATGGCCTGATTGTGTCGACGAGGTCCCATACGACTTCCGCGCCGAATGCGAGAAAGCAAGTGACATTCCAAAGGAACCATTCGGGTTCTGATTGCGCGTGATCGCGGTATGTCCGTCGGCGCTTGCAAGAGAGGCTCACGGTCGCACCGGGGGCGGTGCTCCTGCATAAAGAGAATGGCTCCCGCAAGGCGGGCCATTTTCTGGTTCGTAGCGGCGGCGCGATTCGTCCGATAGCGCTGCCCCACGAGTCTCTCGAATTTGTTGCGATCCCGTCCACGGCGGCGCAGTTCCGGGCGTCCTGCTCTACTGTCGACATCCAGCCACCGGCACTTTGCGGACATTCCGTATATCGCAATACCTTGATTACCCGAAATAATAGATGTCCCTGGCGAATTACCGGGCGTGTAGCAACAACTGCGCAATCTCCGGTTGAGGTCGAGGCGCTGAATCAAGCGTGCGTGTGTTTACAGCCTTGCCAGGGTTGCAGTGTGGTTGAGCTTGACGTGGTGATTTGCGTACTACACGAAAGGAGGATACGTCGTGACCGGTCGGCCGATAAGATCTGACGCAGCTGATTTGTCTCGGCCTGGCCGTTCAGGCTTCTGGCACGCAATGCAGGCGGCGGAAGCTCTCGCCGCGCAAGAAAGCAGTCCGGCCGGACTCACAGACGAACAGGTTCGCGAGCGCCTGGCACAATTCGGGCCGAATCGCTTGCCGGCGCAGAAGCGGCGAGGTCCGGTGTTGAGATTCCTCGCACAATTCCATGACGTGTTGATCTATGTCCTGCTCGGTGCGGCCCTCTTGACGGCACTTCTCGAGCATTGGGTGGACACGCAGGTGATCCTGGCCGTCGTCCTGATCAATGCCGTTATCGGTTTCGTACAGGAAGGCAAAGCCGAAAAGGCGCTCGAGGCGATTCGTGACATGTTGGCCCCCAAGGCAGCCGTGTTGCGGGATGGTCATCGCAAGACCGTCCCGGGCGACGAACTCGTCCCGGGTGACATCGTGCTGCTTGAAGCGGGCGAACGCGTGCCAGCAGACGTTCGGCTTACCGACACGAAAAACCTTCAGATCGAGGAAGCCATCCTCACCGGTGAATCCGTCCCGGTCGAAAAGACCAAAATACCGGTGGAAGAAGACGTAACTCTCGGCGACCAGGCATCAATGGCATTCAGCGGGACTCTCGTAACGTACGGGCACGGTAAAGGCGTCGTGGTCGGCACTGGCGCTCAGACCGCCATCGGGAGAATCAGCGGGATGCTCTCTGAAGTGACCACGCTCCAGACACCGCTGACCCGGCAAATGTCCGTGTTTGCACGATGGCTGACGGGATTCATCCTCGGCCTTGCCGCGCTGGTGCTTGCATTCGGCGTACTGGTGCGTGACCAGGGGTTCAATGAGATCTTCATGGCGGTTGTTGGCCTGACGGTTGCCGCCATCCCGGAAGGGCTTCCTGCAATCCTGACTATCACGCTCGCACTCGGCGTACAGGGCATGGCTCGACGCAACGCCATAGTACGCCGCCTCCCCGCGATCGAGACGCTCGGTTCGGTTTCTGTCATCTGCTCCGACAAGACGGGGACCCTCACACGCAACGAGATGACCGTGGTGTCGATCGCGACGGCCAAACGCCTGTTCAACGTAAGCGGCGTCGGCTACACACCTTATGGTCAGTTTTCCCTGGATGGGCGAGACGTCGAGGTCATTGATTATCCGCTGCTCTCCGAGATGGCCGATGTTGCGATGTCATGCAACGATGCGAACATTCGTGAGGTAGATAACCAGTGGCTCATCGACGGCAACCCGATGGAAGGAGCACTTGTCGCAGTCGCCTGCAAAGCGGGGCACGATCCCGAGCAACACTCCAAACGTCTGCCGCGTACGGATGTCATCCCCTTCGACGCAGAACATCGTTTCATGGCGACCTTGCATCACGATCACGCTGGCCATGGCTACATATACGTCAAAGGTGCACCGGAGCGTATTCTTGAAATGTGCGCCATGCAGCGCGGTTTCGACGGTGACGTCCCGCTGGACATTGACTACTGGCATTCGCAGGTTGAGGCAATCGCCGCGAACGGCCAACGTGTGCTCGCGGTCGCCTTGAAGATGACGGACAGCTCCCAAACGGTGCTGACGTTTGACGATGTCGACCACGGGCTGACCTTTCTCGGCCTCTTTGGCTTGATAGACCCGCCGCGTGAGGAAGCGATTGCGGCCGTCGCTGAATGCCAGGCAGCCGGAATCCAGGTCAAGATGATTACCGGGGACCATGCCGGCACAGCCGTCGCTATCGCCCGGCAACTCGGACTGGAAAACCCCGACGCCATCATTACCGGGCATGCCCTCGACTCGCTTGACGACTACGAGCTTCAGGAACGTGTGCAGGATACAGCCGTATTTGCGCGCACAAGTCCGGGCCACAAACTCCGATTGGTCAAGGCCCTGCAAGCAGAGGGCGCTGTCGTCGCGATGACCGGTGACGGCGTCAATGATGCGCCCGCTCTGAAACGAGCCGACGTCGGTGTGGCCATGGGCTGCAACGGCAGCGAAGCGGCGAAAGAAGCTTCCGAGATGGTGCTTGCCGATGACAATTTTGCAACTATTGCTGAGGCCGTGCGGGCAGGACGAACCGTCTACGACAATCTGAAGAAGGCAATCCTGTTCATTTTGCCAACCAACGGTGGAGAAGCGCTGGTCTTGATTGCGGCGATACTCCTGGGTGCAGAGTTGCCGATTACCGCCGTGCAGATCCTCTGGGTCAACATGGTAACGGCGGTGACCCTCGCGCTTGCCCTGGCATTCGAGCCGACCGAGCCTGATGTCATGCGCCGCCCGCCACGCGCCCCGGGCGAACCGATCCTGTCGAGATTTCTGATCTGGCGTACCATTTTTGTATCGACGCTTTTTCTCGGAATCCTGTTCGCCAAATTTCAATTCGCGCTGTCTCAGGGTGCGAGCGTCGAAGAAGCGCGCACAATCGTCGTCAATACCCTGGTGGTGCTCGAAATCTTCTATCTGTTCAGTGTGCGTTATCTGAAAGCAACCTCAATCACCTGGCGCGGGATACTGGGCACACCGGCGGTACTGGCCGCCGTAGGCTCGGTGACGGCGCTGCAGTTCCTTTTCACATACGCACCTTTCATGGCGGCCTTCTTCGATACTCGACCGTTGAGCATGGTTCAAGGCGCGCAAATCGTTGCCGCTGGCGTCGCGGTATTGTTGATCCTTGAAATCGAAAAATTGGTCCTGCGGCGTATCCAGACGGATGACGGCACTGGTTGATTCGTTTCCTGGTCTCTTACTGCGTCTACCGATGCGACATACTGCGCCAGCGGCAGGATTGGCTTACAACCCCGCGTGACCGTAAGAGCGGCGCCCTCGCCGCGACTCTGACCAGTCTTTTAGTCGCCGGACGGCGGTGCTCCTGCAATCAGAGAAAACCCTCCCTCAATGGTGAAATATGAGGTCGAACCGAATTACCGAAAATCGGTTCGACCCCTTAAGAATTGGATGCATCGGAAATAGACCCGCGCGTTCGATTGCGGCTACTTGATTGTCACCAGGACAAGCTCGATAGTGGTATCGCCCGCATTACCTGCTTCATGCCCCTCGCTGACATCGACGGCGTCCAACCAGCCCACTGAGCCGGCCTGCACAAATGCCGATGGCGTGGATTGCACCCCTTTGCGGCGCTCCGACAAGCTACCGCCCTTTATCTGAATGTAAACCTGGTTGCCGGGATGACCGTGCACGCCTGTCCACTGTCCAGGCTCGATCCGCACGCGCTGCACAATCATGCGTTTGTTCTCCAGCAGCAGGTCCAGCGGGATGTTGGGGTAACGTTGTGGCGCATGCCCGGCACCTGGAGCAATGGGTGCGTCGCCTTTGAGCGTGACGTAGATCAGGTCGATGGGGGTATCGCCGGTGTTGCCGGAGTCATGTCCTGCACTCAGCGGGATTGCGTCCATCCATCCGACCTCCCCGTCCGGACTGACGATGCGCGAATACTCGGTTTCGCCGCCAAGGCGACCGGACCACTCCCCGCCCTTGATATGAACGTATATCTGGTTGCCCGGATGACTGTGAATGCCCTCCCATTCCCCGGGTCCCACGACGAGCCGCTGCAAGACGACGTGCTCGTTCGTCAGCACGACCTCCCCGTCCGAATCTTCGAGGTTAGGGTAATTCAGCAGAAACGGCCTGTCGTCTTCCGCTACAAACTCGGGCGATATCCTGTCCTGCGCAACGCAGGTGACGGCAGCCAGAATCACGACCGGAACCGCGGAAAGGGTCAGGTTGCGCTGCATTTCTTTCACTCCTGTAAGACCGCAAGGTCGGGATCAGTATCCTTTTCGCTCGCACTCCTCGAGGACCCAGTTCTTGAACCTCTCGAAATAGGCAGCACCGTCGTACTCTGGCCGCTGGTGAAACCAGCCAATGATTGCCATCCCTCGAACCAGCGCGAACTCCGGTAACAGATCTATGTCCTGCTTCGGCAGCGGTCGGCGCTTGCGATACCCGTCCAGGAACACCGACTGCAGCGATTCAAAATCCCGGTCGAAACGATACTCGATCAACGCCGACGCAATATCGTACATGTGCCATCCGAATCCCGCGTCATCAAAATCGATAATTACCAGGTCATCGCCATTGCAGATCACGTTGTCGGGCGTGAAATCAGCGTGTATCAGGCTGAAGTTTTCAGCGGTCTCGCCGTAGGCACTCAGCGCAACGCGCAGCTCGTCTCGCGCCCGCAGCAACAGGTCCCGCTGACTTTCTGTCAGCGCCGGGTGTTCCCAGAATCGACCCCAGAACGGAGTCTCACCGAGCAGTGCATCGAGATCCAGGCGTCGTCGGACAAATCCCGGTGGCGGCTGCCAGTGCGTCGACTGGTCGTGAAAAACAGCAGCAATTTCGCCGAAGCGGCGGAGCATACGCATTCTCTCCTCCGCATCCTGGCACGATTCAAGGAAATCACGCAGCGGGATGCCCTCTTGCCAGGTCGTCATGCCCGCGTAGCGCTTCTCCGCGCCGCCGGCAATGTCCACCAGTGCATAGTGACCGCCCCGGGCTGTCTCGATCGAGTCCTGCAGAGTGACGCCCGTTGCCTTCAGCGCACGAATCCACACCCGTTCCGACTCGAGTTCGTCGATCGTGCTGTAACCGGGCCGGTGCAGCCGAAGTACGT
>JAHHOT010000011.1 GCA_018677555.1 Gammaproteobacteria bacterium
GCCCGACGTTCGTCGGGCCACGCCAGCCAGGGCAAAAAAAATGACAACCCCTTACGGTACTACTTCGCCTCACGTCAAATCGGTATCTGCCAAAGCCGCCTACTCGAAAGCCGCGAGGAAAAAGCTGGTCGAGTCCAAAGCGAAACTTGACGGCATGAAAGCCGCAATAAAGCATGCAATCACGATGGGCAATCTGAGATCGAGCAACAAGCTGGAATTCGCACAGGAGGCGGTTGAGGCGAGACTCGCTGCTGCTGAAACGCGACTGGAGTTACTGCGAAAATCGGGCGACGATGCCTGGGAGGAACACAAAAACGATCTGGAAAACGCCTGGGAAGACCTGTCGCATTCGATCAACAAGCTCGTCTCGAGGATCAAGGATGAGACGAGTTAGTTGACCGGTATACGGTAAATATTACGAATCAACGAGACATGACGATGAAATACAAGTTCGCGGTCACAATTTTGCTGCTGCTCCTGGTGATGATATTCGCGGTGCAGAACGCGGAGACGGTCGAAGTGCAGCTGCTGTTCTGGGCCGTAAATTTGCCTCGATCGCTGCTGATCTTCATGATGCTCCTGATCGGCACCGTGATCGGCTGGTTTTTACGGTCGATTCTTAGAATTTCGAGAAATAATCAATGAATCCTGGGCACGACCACACGAGATTATTGCCAGCGGTCCTACTGGTCGTCTGTTGCGCGTTTCCGCGATCCGGGGCTGCCACCGAAAACCTGCCGGGCGCCTGGCTCATATTCTCGACAACCGACGCTTTTCGATCCGGTGAAGAGGATAGCCGATGGCACTACCATTTCGATGCCCAGGCAAGATATTTCGATCTGGGCAGCGGAATCAATCAGTGGCTGGCACGACCCGCCATCGGTTACGAACTGGGTGGCTCTGCCAAAGGCTGGATCGGATACGCACGATTCCGCAGCAGGAATCGAAGCGGCAATATCTCGACCGAGAATCGCTATTGGCAGCAGGTCGATTGGACCGCGGCAAACTGGGATGGCGGACGAATATCGATGCGAGTCCGGGTCGAACAGCGCTCAGTCAGCACCGGTGACGATATCGGTCTCGTTGCACGCCTGATGGCGAAGTACGTGCGGCCGCTCGGCAACAACGGTTCCACCGATCTTGTTCTTTCGGCCGAGCCGTTTTTCGACCTGCGAGACACGGACTGGGGCGGTGATTCCGGTTTGGCTCAGAATCGTCTATACCTGGGAATCGGCCGGCGCCTCAACAACCGGACAACGATCGAAGCCGGCTACATGAATCAATACATCTGGAGTGACAGCGGCGAGGATCGGATCAATCACCTTGCCATGATCAACTTCAAGGTGAAATTGTGACTCACGGTGTTGAGGCGAATGCGTTTGCCCGAAAAAGCGCAGCAATGGCCGCCGTGCTATTGGCGCTTGGCACCGGCACCGTGAGCGCTCAGGATTCAGGGACGATCAGCGCCGAGCGACCCGGATTCAGCTCTTCGCCAATCGCACTGGCGCCGTCGCTGTGGCAGGTCGAGAGCGGATATCAATATACCAAAGCCTCGAGTGGCGTCGACGATCACAGCTTGCCGCTATTGCTCGTCCGGGCGGGACTGACGGAACGCGTTGAACTCCAGCTTAGCTGGGCGGGCGTCTCCTGGTCAGACATCGGCGGTCAAAGTGTGAATGGTGCCAACGACGCGGGCATCGGCGTGAAGTGGCAGCTCACGGATGACAACGCGACGGTGCCCATTGCCGTATTCGCCGGCCTGTCGCTGCCAATCGGTGCGGACGAGCTGACCAGCGATGAAATCGAACCGACGATCGGTGCTTTCTGGTCCTACAGCGCGGGAATGGACTGGTTCGGCACCGTTCTGCTCAGCGAATCCAACGATGACATCGTGGCTAGCAACGGCATTGGCGTTAGCCTTCCCATCAACAACGATACCGGGGGCTACGTCGAGTACTTCGGCAACTACGCGGGCGACTCCGGGCCGGAACACTACCTCAATGGAGGCGTGGCGTACCTGCCGCGAATCGACCTCCAACTCGACCTGCATCTGGGTGCCGGGCTCAACGACCGTGCCGCCGATTTCTTCCTCGGCGTGGGCGTTGCCTACCGGTTCTGATGCAACTGATATCGGTTAACTTCCATGCTGCTTCTTCGGTCTCTGTTGGCGCGCAGCTGTCCTCGTCCGATCCATGGAGGCTTCGCAGCTCCTGTGTTCGCGATGCTCGCGAACGCGTTCGCACCGTCCGCGACGCACGCGAGCGAAATCGGCTGGGAAGGCGGCATTACCGCCGTTTATCAGGATACCGACGACAGCAGGGCCGACTTCGAGCTGACCGCCTCGGCAGACCTGTTCGCCACGCTAAAACAACAGAAGGGCGAGTGGTTGTTATATATTGAGGCCAGTTCATCACCAAAGTCGAACGGCGTTTCTGCCTTTTACCCCACGGTTAACGGCGATGCGGGTTCCGTTCTTACGGCCGGCGGTGACGGGGGCGTGCAGATTTCCGAATTGAACTACACGTTTTTCATGGGAGGCAATCGGTCGGTGATGCTGGGGCTCATCGACCCGTCTGCATGGCTGGACCGCGGCCGAATCGCGAATGACGAAAACATACATTTTCTGAACGGCAGCTTTGTCAATAATTCGACCATCGCGTTCCCGGACTACACGCTGGGTGGCGTGTTCCGTTTTCCTGCCGAGAATCGACGCCCGGAATTTACCCTGGTCATAACCGGATCGGATGGTATTGCGGATACGCCTGATCGATCGTACCAGGACTTGCTGGACCTCAATGACGACGGACGCGGGATCTTCCTGGGTGCGGGCGCCGCCTGGCTCAACGAGCGTACCTCTTGGCGGGTTGGCGCCTGGCTGAGAAACGACAACCAGGGTGTCGAGGGCGAGCTGGTCGACGACGAGAACAACTACGGCGTCTACGGTGTTTTCGGCTGGCAGGATGGTGCGAACGCAATCAACGTGCGCGCTGGTATGGCAAATTCGAATGTGTCCGCCGCGGACCGCTTCCTCGCCATTGCCTATCAGCGGAAAACGAACATTGGGCTGTTCGGTATCGGCGTTGCCGATACCAGGATTCCCGGAACGTTCAGCGGATCCGGCAACGACGATGCTCTCGACTCCGAGATCTATTTTCGCATTCCGATACTCGACAACGCCGGACACATCACGCCATCGATTCAGTACGTGAAATCGCCGGCCGTCGATTCGGCCGATCGATTGTCGGGTTCCTCGGCAATTGTTGCGGGCGTGCGCTTCCACTGGTCGTTTTGACCGTCAGGACCACAGGATGAATACAGAATCAGAATTACTTACCCTCGGCTGGAGAGAATGGATCGGCCTGCCGGAACTCGGTATCAGGCAAATAAAGGCAAAAGTGGATACCGGCGCCCGCACATCGGCGCTGCATGCCTTCCAACTTCGCCATTACACTGAGGATAGCCGGGAGCGGGTTGAGTTCAGCATCCACCCGGTCCAGAGGGACTTTGAGACCGTCATCACCTGCAATGCTGACGTACTCGACACGCGCATCGTTACGGATTCGGGCGGCCATAAGGAAGAGCGTTTCGTCATAAGCACACCGCTGTCGATCGGCAATCACGTATGGCCAATCGAGATAACCCTTACATCCCGCGATGACATGCTGTTTCGCATGCTGCTGGGCCGGACGGCGATCAAGAATCGGGCACAGGTCGATCCTGCTCGATCGTACCTGGTCGGTAAGAAAAAACGGAAAAAGAAGCGCAGCAGATGAAAACGAAAAATAAACCCATCACCATTGGCGATACGAAGGTAAACCCCGGCGAGCGCGTCAACGTGAGCCTGCCGGTCGCCGACTTGTATACCTCCACATCCCTGAGTATGCCTGTGCAGGTGATCTGCGGCCGCCAGGCGGGACCGGTACTTTTCGTCTCAGCCGCAATTCACGGCGACGAGCTGAATGGCGTAGAAATCATTCGCCGCTTGCTGAAACGCAAGATCCTTCGTTCGATTCGTGGCACCCTTCTGGCCGTGCCGATCGTGAACGTGCATGGCTTCCTGGATCAATCACGCTACCTGCCGGACCGGCGCGACCTGAATCGCTCATTTCCCGGCAGCTCGAAAGGCTCGATCGCCGCGCGTCTGGCCAACCTGTTTACCAAGCAAATCCTGGCGAATGCGGACTGCGGGCTGGACCTGCACACGGGTGCGATCAATCGCTCCAATTTTCCGCAGATTCGGGCGAATCTCGACGATGAGCGTACGCTCGAGATTGCCAACGCCTTTGGCGCGCCGGTAATCATCAACTCGAATATTCGTGACGGATCCCTGCGTGGATGTGCATCCGAGCGAGGCATGCCGATGCTGATCTATGAAGCGGGCGAAGCTCTGAGATTTGACGAAACCTGCATTCGCGGAGGTATCCGGGGTATTCTGAATGTAATGCGCCACATCGGAATGCTGCCAGAAAACAAGAAACCGCAGCGTGTCAAACCCATTGTCGCGCGATCCACGCAATGGGTGCGCGCCGGGACGAGCGGGATCGTTACCGGAAAAGCGAAACTGGGCAGCACGGTCCAGAAGGGCCAGCGCCTGGCGACGATCAGCGACCCGCTGGGCGATGCCGAAGAGGGCGTGATTTCGCCCTGCGATGGCATTGTCATCGGCCGCAGTAATCTTCCGCTTGCCCACGAAGGCGACGCGCTTTTCAACTTGAGCTCATTCAAGGATGTACCCATGGCTGCAGATGTCGTCGAGACATTCGCATCCGCTCACCAGGAAGAACCCATGGACTCCTGATTCGCTGGTAAACCCGGCAGTCAGCCCTAACCAGAGAAACCCTTATGAAAATCGGCATCCTTTCGACAAACAAAAACCTGTATTCGACCAGACGGCTGGTGGAAGCCGGCAAGCAGCGCGACCATGACGTGGTCGTGATCAGCCACAAACACTGCTATATGAATATCACCAGCCACAACCCCAGCGTTCATTTAAAAGGTGAAAAAATCACGGGCGTGGATGCGATTATTCCGCGCATCGGTGCTTCGATTTCTTTTTATGGCACGGCCGTTGTGCGTCAGTTCGAAATGATGGGCGTGTACTCGGTAAATGAATCTGTCGCAATTACACGATCGAGAGACAAACTGCGGGCCTCGCAGCTACTCGCCAGGCGCGGAATCGGACTCCCGGTTACCGGCTTTGCCAACTCGCCGGACGATACGGAGGACCTTCTGAGTATTGTCGGCGGCGCTCCGGTCGTCATCAAGCTCCTGGAAGGAACGCAGGGCGTAGGCGTCGTCCTGGCCGAAACCAAGAAGGCGGCGTCGAGTGTTATAGAAGCGTTTCGCGGCCTGAAAGCCAATTTCATGGTGCAGGAGTTTATTGCCGAGGCTGGCGGCGCGGACATTCGCTGCCTGGTAATCGGCGACAAGGTCGTTGCCTCCATGCGCCGGCAAGGAAAGGAAGGAGAGTTCCGCTCAAACCTGCATCGCGGCGGATCGGCCAGCCTGATCAAGATCACGCCCGAAGAACGATCGACCGCAGTGCGCTCAGCCAAAGTGATGGGGCTTAACGTAGCCGGCGTCGACTTGTTGCGTTCCAATCACGGTCCGGTCGTTATGGAAGTGAATTCAAGTCCTGGTCTCGAGGGAATCGAGGCAGCGACCAAGAAAGACGTTGCGAGCATGATCATCGAGTTTATCGAGAAAAACGCCAAACAAGGCAAGACGCGAACCCGCGGCAAAGGCTGAAAACCACAGCGAACTGACCAATTCATATATCTATTGAACATGCTGGACGACGCTAAAGAAATCTGGAACTACGTGCTGGCGACCTCATCGAGTGGTGCTGCCATTACGGTGGGGCAGATTGTTTCAGTTCTCATATTGTTGATCGGCGGCTATTACGGCAGCAAGTTTGTCGGTTACATTCTCGGTCGCCGACTGGCCAACACCAAGCTCCGCCCCGATGTCATCCATACGTTAAAGCGGATCGTCTTTTTCTCGATCCTGCTCTTTGTCGTGATGACGGCGCTCGGC
>JAHHOT010000186.1 GCA_018677555.1 Gammaproteobacteria bacterium
TGCCAGGGTCGTCGATCATCACGAGGTTCAACAATGCCCAGCCCTGGTCGATGTTGTTGTCGGTCAATGCTCGCAGATCATTGTCGGGGTGGCCATAGGACAGGCTCCACTCGTCCCACTGGTAGCCAAATCGCATCGTCAGGGCGTCGTCCAGCGTCATCGTCGACTTGCGGTCGTCCCAGTTGTCGTAGCTGGTGTAATGGAAGAGATCGTAGAACGGTACGTCCGTGCCCGCGATGTAGCCCTGGTCGATCGCGATCCCGATCAGCGCCGATGTGATGCTCTTGCTGGTCGAGTGCATGATGTGCCGATTCGGCCGGGTGTTGCCACCCCAGGCATCGAAATCACCCACCTGCGTTCGAATGTTGGATTGCAGTACGAGCGTGTTGTTGCGCACGATGGCGATCGCATCGATACCCGGAATGGCGCCGCTGTGAAAATCACGGACCATGCTCTCGATAGCCGCGGCATCGATGCCATTGTCATCGAGGTGGCCGACCGCCCAGCCGTCGTTCAGCGGCCCCGGCATCGTGTAGGCATACGCGATCGGTGTGCTGCCGCCGCCCGCAGTCGGGTCGTCGCTGCCTCCGCCGCTGCCGCAGGCAGCCAGACCGCTGGTCAGCGCCAACAATGCCATGCGCATGACGAAACTCATGCGGGGCCCCTTACACTCATCATTTCCCTAGTTTGAGCCCAATCGCGGCGAAAGTTCCGGGGCAATTGCTCAATTTGTGCAATCCGCCCGTTCTCACCTGCCGTTAGCCGCTGTCCTTCTTCGAACGCCAGAATTCGGCGCCATTAATGCCGAGCGCCTCGGGGTCGAAGGTGTACTGGCTCGTGCCCGCTTTGCGTTGTGCCTCGTAGTCCCGCAACGCCTTCAGCGCCGGTCGGCCGATAAAGAATATGATCACGATTCCGATTATGTTCAGCCACGCCATGAGCCCGACGCCGATATCGCCGAGGCCCCAGGCCAGGCTTGCAGTTTTTACGGCGCCATAAAACACGGACGCCATGAGTCCGAGCTTCAATATGAAAATCATCCCGGGTATCTTGATCGTCCGGTGCAGGTAGGCAACATTCGTTTCGGCGATGTAGTAGTAAGCGAGCAAGGTTGTGAAAGCGAAGAAGAACAAGGCGAAGGCAACGAACGGCTTGCCAATGCCGGGGAACACACTGTCTAGCGCATATTGCGTAAATGCCGGGCTGTTCGGGTCGAGTGACATCAATTCAGGAGCGCCGAGGATCAAAGTGCCGTCGCCACCCGTCGTGTGGTACGCGCCGGTAATCAGAATAATGAACGCCGTCGCCGAACAGACGAAAAGGGTGTCGATGTAAACCGAAAACGCCTGCACAAGCCCCTGCTGTGCAGGATGCGCGACCTCGGCCGCCGCTGCCGCGTGCGGACCTGTGCCCTGTCCGGCTTCGTTGGAGTAAACACCGCGCTTGACGCCCCAACCGATCGCCGCGCCGAAGCCCGCTTGTGGTGTAAACGCTTCGCGCAGGATCAAGGCGAATACATCGGGCAATGCGCCGAAATTCATCACGATGATGACCAGCGCAGTGAGGATGTAAGCCAGCGCCATGAAGGGCACCACGATCTGCGTAAAACGTGCGATGCGCTTGACGCCACCGAAAATGATAAAGCCCAGGATGGTGACAACGACTACTGCTACCGTCAGCTCGGTGGTGCCGATAGAACCGAACGACGTATTGATAATGTCACCCGAGCCCAGCGCAACCGCGGCTGCACTGCTGATGCTGTTCGCCTGTACCCCGGGGAGCAACAGCCCGGTTGCCACGATGGTCGTTATTGCGAAAATCCATGCGTACCATTTCTGACCCATCGCTTTTTCGATGTAGTACGCAGGACCGCCGCGATATTGCCCTGCATCCACTTCCTTGTAAATTTGACCCAGCGCCGACTCGACGTAGGCGGTCGATGCGCCGAGAAACGCCACGACCCACATCCAGAACACGGCACCGGGGCCGCCAAAGCCGATGGCAGCGGCAACGCCGGCGATGTTGCCGGTGCCGACGCGGCCAGACAAGGAGACGGCAAGTGCCTGGAACGTGGATATGCCGCGCTCCGAGCTCTTGCCGGTACGCAACAGTCGAATCATCTCGCCGAAAAGACGAACCTGGACAAAACGGGTCTGGTAGGAAAAAAACAAGCCAGCGCCAAGGCACAGGTAGATGAGCGCGTCGCTCCAGATTATTGCATTGAGCGAACTGACGATGGATTCCATTGGCCGACCTTGTTCGAGTGAATCGCGCTGCCGATACTACAGTAATTTCTATTGCAACGATTCCAGCACGCGCTGAATGCGCGAAAACGCATCCTCGAGTACCGACCTCTCCTGGCCGAATGCAATGCGGAGGTGGCGATCCATGCCGAACGAGTCGCCGGCTCCGACAAAGACACTGGCTTCGCGAATCAGCCTTTCCATGAGTTCGGTGGAATTGATGTCGAGGTGATAGCGGATGAAACTGACCG
This sequence comes from Gammaproteobacteria bacterium, assembly GCA_018677555.1. Taxonomy (GTDB): domain Bacteria; phylum Pseudomonadota; class Gammaproteobacteria; order Steroidobacterales; family Woeseiaceae; genus JAHHOT01. Next base: position 2,495 of record JAHHOT010000186.1, read on the forward strand.
CTGACGCCATCGACGGCGTGTAGCTGAACAGATCGCTCTGCGAATCCATCCAGCTCTGCAACACGGGAAAGCCGTTGCGGATGTAGTCGCGCGAGCGCTGTAGCAGGCGCGGTCGAACGTCGGGTGACAGGGCATACGCGGCAAGAATGTTGCTGAGTACAGTTGCGGTGATCGTGGTGTACTCGTGACGTCGCCAGATGTCGTCAATGCAGTTCGTCGGCGCCACTACCCATCCGATGCGCAGCCCCGGCAATCCGTATGCCTTGCTCATCGAACCGACCGCGAGCACCTTGTCATAACGCCCCCAGAATGACGGTGTTTCGGCTTCCTGCACGCGCTCGGCGCCACGATAGACTTCGTCGGCAAGAATCCAGGCACCGACCCGGTCCGCCGCCGCTACGATCGCGTCCATTTCCGGCTCGGTCAGAATATACCCGGTCGGGTTGTTCGGATTGACCAGGGCAATCAGTTTGGTGCTGGCGTCAACCGCCGCATTCAGTTCGTCAGAATCGAGCGCCCAGCCAGACTCCGATTGCAGGCGGAACGAACGAACGTCATGCCCGTAGTTCAGTGCGAGACCCCAGACCTGCTTGTAGGTTGGCGTTTGCGTCACCACGCGGTCGCCGGGCTCCAGCATGGTGTTCATGATGAGATTGTTGGCTTCAGCTGCGCCCACGGTGACGAGCACGTTGTCGCTTACGGCACCGTCGTAGAGAGCGGCGATGTTGTCGCGCAATTCCGGAATGCCATTGACGTGTGGATAGTTGAGCTCGGTTCGCATCAGTTTCGACGCAAGTTGCTCATTGCCCGCCAACAGTTGCTCGAGACTGATGGGATGGACGCCGCTTTCGGTGAGATTGATGTCAACCTCCTGTTCCCACACAGACTGCGTATATTCGAGGTCGAACGGGATGAAGGTCATCGGCATGATTCTCCGCGGCGTCGCGGCGTAGTATACGTGGTCACGGCCTTGCAATTCGCATGAGCGCCCCAATCCGGGAGAGAATGGAATTCTGATCGTGCCCGCGGACCGCGGGCCGGCACAGTGAGGAGAAGCAATCGTGAGCGAACTCGACGACGTCGTGGAACAACTGAAACAGAAACGCGATGAACTACGGGTGCAGATGCACCTGGCATCCAAAGAATTCAAGGAAGAGTGGGAGGACCTGGAAAAGACGTCCGAGCATTTCGTTGCCCAGGCCGGACTTGGCAAGACCGGGGAGGGCGTCGGCAAGGCGCTTGGTCAGCTGGGTAACGAACTCAAGCTCGGCTACCAACGCATTATCGACGCCGTCAAGAAGTCCTGAGCGCTGGCCCGCTGGTATACGGCAATGGACGAAGCGGGCGGACAGCCCTACGGTCATGGCGACGCATCGTTTCGCGCCGCCGGCGGAGAGACGGGCTTGCGCGCCCTTGTGGACAATTTTTTCGACCGCATGGGCAGCGACCCTCGTTTCAAGACGATTTACGACATGCATCCCGACGACCTGGACGTGTCGAGGGACAAGCTGGCGCGTTTTCTCTGCGGCTGGCTCGGCGGTCCGAAGCTGTTCAGCCAGAAGTATGGCTCCATAAGTATTCCCCGTGCGCACCAGCACCTGCCGATAACCGCTGTTGAGCGGGACCAGTGGCTCGCCTGCATGCGGGAGTCGGTTGCTGAACAGGCGTTCCCCGCCGAGTTCAAGGTCTACCTGATGGAGGCGCTGTACGTGCCGGCGGAGGGCGTGCGTAAACGCATCGAACGGCTTGCCGGGCAGGGTCACGAGCCCGTTGAAGGCTGAGCTAGCGGCCGAGGTCGTCCAGCAGGTCGACGAACTCGTCGAGTCGCTTGGCAACCAGCGCAGATCGCTCGAGGATCATGCGCATCGTATCGTCAACCACGTCCGATACATCGTTGATCAGCTCACGTCCGGCGGGCGTTAAGGCGGCAATCGCCAGGCGGGCGTCGCGTTTGCTGCGCAACGTGGAGACCACGCCGAGTTTTTCCATCGGCCGGAGCGCCCGGGTAACGCCGGACGGCGTCAGGCCGACAGCACTCGCCAGGTCCACACGGCTGGCCTGCGCTTTCGGCGCATCTGCCAGCGCACGCAACAAGCGGTATTCCGCGAGGCTGACCCCGCGAATCGCCCCAAGGCTGCTGTCGAGCTGTCGCTCGAGCCTGTTCCACGCGGCGGCAAATCGGAGTGCGAGCTTCTGCTCGCGGCTGGTTGGCATATTCATGAATAAACCATAACAAATACGTGAGTAATCACGCAATAGTCAATTAAATATTTTAGGTAATTTTACGCATTGCCCGCGGCGGTCAACGTGGGATGCTTGCTAGTGGTGGCAAACGCCGCAGAACCACAACAATCCAAGTGCATTCGACCAACCGGGAAAGGCCATGCAAGAACTCGAACTCAACCGCGACACGGTCAACTTCATCATCGACAAGGCCCACGAGTTTCACGGCCGCGAGGATGTGACGTTTCCGGCGGAACCGCTGACCGCAAACCTCAGTACCGCACGCCAGCTCATGCAGAATCACGGCGGCGACCCGTATTACCAGGAATTGAAAAACATCATCGAAGATCTCGAGCCGGATCAGCAGATTTCCCTCGTCTCCTTGATGTGGATCGGCCGCGGCGACTACAGCGTCGACGAATTTGGCGATGCGCTGGGCCATGCCGCCGACAGCTGGAACGATCACACGGCTGACTATCTTATCGGCACGTCGCTGCTGGCCGATTACCTCGCCGAGGGGCTCGAGCAGTTCGAGGCCGCCCAGGACGTCTAGGCGCCGCGACGGCCAGCCGCCTTAGCGCTGGATGTGGCGCGAGCCCGGCGCCGGCGGATTTTCCGGTGGTCCGGCAAAGCACTGGGCGAACGACATCCATGCCTTCGCATTCTCGCCCACGACCTGCAGTGCCGTATCGGCCACGTTGCGGGTCTGCGTGACGACCTGGCAAAACTCGACCGCGCTGCCTGCCACGCTGTCGTTGTTCGCCGATGCATTCCATTCCCATGTCGCGCCGGACGGCGCCGTCAGGCGCACGCTCGGCGCCGGCTCCGGGGCGTCGAGGCCGCGATTTTTAAAGCTCCAGCCATAGGTGTTGACGCCGAGAATGGCGATATTGCGAATGCTGTCCCGGTCTTTGCGTTTTTTGCCCAGCCTGTCGAACACGGCCTGGCCGTGTGCCCAGGTTTCCATTTGCCGGGCCGTCATGCTGGAGCGCGCACTCATGTCCGGGCCGGCCCACTTCAGGCGGGTCTTTGGATCGAGGTCGGCGAAACACGCGCACAATTCGTTATAGCCCGCGCGCCAGGCATCCAGCAGCCGCTGCCCGGTGATTCCGCCCACGGACTCGGACTCCAGGTCACGCATGCTGGATTGCTGCAATCCCGCCATCAGTTCCTTCAGCATGACGGCAAAGGCGTCGGGATCCTGCGCGGCTTGCTGTGCCGCACGATTCCACACGTGCAGGTGCTGCAGCACGTCGTTGAACGTCCACCCTTTGAACAAGGTGGTCTGCGTGAATTCGGCATCGTTCAAGGGTTCGATCACGCTCAACAATGCGTCGCTTTCTGCCCTGAAGTCCTCAACCTGCTGGAACACAGTCAGTCTCCAACCGCCTCGTTGAGGCGCTCGCAGGCGGCGAGAAAGTCCTCCTGAAATTCCTGCATCAACTGGCGCACCGACATGGGTTGGTTCATCAGGCCGACTCCCTGTCCGACCCAGTAGGTTGCCAGTTCGCGGGCGCCTTCGTGGCCGGCCTCCGCGAGCTTGTCCACTTTGCGCAACGCCGGTTCGCTGACCAGCGTTTGCAGCGGCATGGGCAGTGCGCCAGGGCTTGCATCTGATTCCCATGCGTCGGTCCACGGCGACCGAAGCTGACGTGAGGGTTTGCCGGTGCGGCTTTTCGAGCGAACGGTATCGCCTGACCCGGCCGCCAGCATTTTTTCCTTGACCACGGCGTTGGTTTCCGCCTCGTGCGTCGTCAGCCAGACCGAACCGCACCATGCGCCGGCGGCGCCCATCGCCATGCAAGCGGCCATTTGCCGGCCGGTCACGATCCCTCCTGCAGCGAGGACCGGCGTGTCGGCGTATGGACGAATGGCATCCAGCACCTCTGGCACCAGCACGATTGTCGAGACGTCGCCGCAGTGTCCGCCTGCCTCGCCGCCCGCTACAACGAGGATATCCACACCGGCATTGACCTGGCGTAATGCATGTTCCCTGGTGCCAACGAGCGCGGCGACCGCAACATCATGCTTTTTGCCCATATCGATCATCAATCGGGGTGGCACGCCCAGCGCGTTGGCAACAAGTTTGATCGGGTGCGAAAAGGCAACCTCCAGCAGTTTTTCTGCGCCGGCCTCCTGCAAATTGATTGCGAAGTTCAAATGTTCGCGTCGCAAGGCCTCGATGTCCGAGCTGTCGATATTTTTTTGCTCCAGCAGCTCGTTCGCGAACTTTTTCTGAGCTGCGGGGATGCGCGACAGAAGTTTGTCGCCGTCACTGATCTCACCTTTTCCATCCATTGCGGCCGGGATGAGGACGTCCACGCCGTAGGGCTTGCCGCCGACGCGCTCATCGATCCAGCGCAGTTCGGTTTCCAGTTCGTCCGGCGTCAGCGATACGGCGCCGAACACGCCCATGCCGCCCGCGCGCGTGACTTCGGCAACCACGTCCCGGCAATGGCTGAAGGCGAACAATGGAAATTCGATGCCGAGCCGGTCACATAACGGCGACTTCATTAATCACTCCTGCTTGTTGCGTGGATCGGTCTTTATGTCGAGCATGCTGGAATTGGCTTCGATCTGTGCGCCCTGTTCACAGTGTAGTGTAGCGATAACGCCATCGACATGGGCCCTGATCTCGTGCTGCATTTTCATGGCTTCGAGAACCGCGAGTTTGTCCCCCGTCGCGACGGTATCACCTTTGCTGACACAGAGTTGCGCAACCCGGCCATGCATGGGTGCAAGGACGCTCCCGCCCGCGTTTGCCACGTCGCCCATGGGCAACCGGCCGGGCAGGCCGAACGAACGGGTTTCACTGGAGTTGGCGATATACAGGCGGTCGTCCCGCACCAGGTAGACGTACTCGACCAGTTCCCGATCGTGGCGAATTCGTGCCGTATGGCCGTCGCACTGCACAATCTCGACCCGGTTCCCGTTCACTTCGCAGGCGCCGCAGGCGAGGGCGGTAACCCGCAGCTCATGGACGCATTCGCGTTCGGCGAGGCGGGTAATTCGGGAAAGTGGGCCGGAGCTGCTCCAGTGCAGCAGCTCCGGCGCGACACGCACGCTTGCCGACATTGCCTGTTCTGTGCGATCGCGGTGCAGCAGCGCGGCGGCCGCGTCAATCAGTCGCGTATCAGCATCGGAAGAAGTTACTGCGTAAGCGGATTCGGCGATGAATGCCGTCGTGGTCTCACCTCTCGAGAACCTCGCGTCGTTGACGACGCGCAGCAGAAAGTCGCGGTTCGTCGTTGGCCCGAACAAAACCGTGCGCGAAAGTGCTTTGTTCAGGCGTTGCACCGCCTCATCGCGACTACTGCCGTGAATCACGATCTTCGCGAGCAGCGGGTCATACCAGGGAGTGACATCCTGCTGCGCAACGATCCCCGAGTCGACGCGAACGCCGTCTCCGCGGGGTTCCTGCCAGAGATGTATTCGCCCGGTAACCGGCACAAAGTCCTGTGCCGGATCCTCGGCGTACAGGCGAACCTCGATCGCGTGTCCGGAAAATTCAACTTGCTCCTGCGCAAGCGGTAGCCGCTCGCCACGCGCGACGTCGATCTGCCATTCAACGAGATCGAGACCGGTGCGCATTTCGGTAACGGGATGCTCGACTTGCAAGCGGGTATTCATCTCCAGGAAATAGAATTCACCGCGTTCATCGAGCAGAAACTCGACCGTCCCGGCGCCAACGTAGGAAATTGCCTGTGCTGCCTCGATCGCCGTGGCTGCCATGCGCGCGCGTAACTCGTCCGTCATGGCCGGGCAGGGCGCTTCTTCGATAATTTTCTGGTGCCGACGCTGCACCGAACAATCGCGCTCGCCGAGATGCAGCACGTTGCCATGCTGGTCGGCAAAAATCTGCATTTCCACGTGGCGCGGGCGTTGGATGGCCTTTTCGAGGATGAGCCTGTCGGAGCCGAACGCACTAATGGATTCGGCACGCGCCAGCCGGAGTGCGTCCGCGAATTCCTGCGGGTCCTGAACCAGTCGCATGCCACGTCCACCACCACCTGCGGCCGCCTTGATCATTACCGGGTAACCGATTTCGATGGCCGCTTCGGCCAGTGCATCGCCGGACTGCGCATCGCCGTCGTATCCAGGGATGCAGCGGACGCCGGCTTTTTGCATTCGTCGCCGGGCAGCTGCTTTGTCGCCCATCAGTTCGATGGCTCGCGGCGCCGGCCCGATGAAGGTGAGCCCGGCATCGCTGCACGATTGCGCAAAGGCCGCGTTTTCGGACAGGAATCCGTAGCCGGGGTGAATCATGTCTGCACCGCTATGCTGCGCCGCATCGATAATGCCAGTGCCGCTCAGGTAGGAGTCCGCGGCGTCGGCGGGACCGATCAATATACTTTCGTCTGCCATGCCCACCTGCGGCGCCGCCGCATCTGCGGCCGAATAAACGGCGATAGTGCGATAGCCGAGTCTTTTCGCGGTTTTGGCGATCCGGACGGCGATCTCGCCGCGATTCGCGATCAGGATGGACTTCATGTCGTCAGTCGGCCCACGACGGTTTGCGTTTTTCGATAAACGACGAAATGCCTTCGCGCCCTTCCTCGCCGAGCAGGCAATCGGCGAAGGCGGTTGCCGCCTGCTCGATCATCTCGTCGCTGTCGAGTTCGGTCGCGGCGAGAGCAAGCTTCTTGGTAACGGCATTTGCCGTCGGAGCGCATCGCAGCACCTGCTTGCGGATACTCGCCTCTACGTTGTCCAGGCCGGCCGCATCCTGCACGACGTAGTCCGCAAGACCCATCCGGCCAGCCTCGTTGCCGTCGAACACCGCGCCAGTCAGCATCAGTCTGCGTGCGGTGCCGAGCCCGACACGATGCACGATATGCGGCGCGATCTGGGCGGGCGGTATGCCGAGCGTCGTTTCGGTGAGCGAAAACCTCGCGCCCGCGGTCACGGCGACAACGTCGCCGGTGCACAGCATCCCGAGGCCGCCAGCGACCGCAGCCCCGTCAACGAGCATCGCGACGACCTGTGGCAACGAGTTGATCGTATTGAACAAGACACCGGCGCGGCGGCTTGCATCGCGAATCTCGCTTACGTCGAGATCGCCGCCCTGGAAGACCGATTTGAAGGCCTTTAGGTCCCCACCCGCGCAAAAAACACCACCCTTGCCGCGAATCGTCACGCCACGGAATGACGATTGCGCCGCGACCAGATCCAGCACCGACTGCAACTCAACGACGAGCTCGTCGGAAAGGGCGTTTTTAGCCTGGGGGCGGTTCAACCAGATGCGCAACCAGGCGCCATCCGGTTCGAGTATCAGGGTCCTGGTGTCAGGAAGCGTGCTCATTGCGCAGTCTCGCTACATACGGGCTATGCCGAAATTGTTGGTTGTGACGACTCTGTTGCGTGCTTCCCACACGGTGTCCAGCAGGAATCCCAGTGTCTTGCGTGTGTCACGCGGATCGATCATGCCGTCGTCGAGCATGTGACCCGAGGTGTAGAAAGCGTCCGATTGTGAGTCGAAGTGCGCCGTCAATTGCTTCTCCTGTGCGGCGATTGCCGCGCCGTCGGGTTCCTGGCCCTTCGCTTTCGCCGCGCCATGCGCGACGATCGTCATTACCTGGGCGGCTTGCTCGCCACCCATTACCCCGGTGCTGCAATTCGGCCAGGAGTAGACGAAATCCGGGTCCAGGCCGCGGCCGCACATGCCGTAATTGCCGGCCCCGTAACTTGCGCCGATCATCATGGTAATACGCGGCACCGAAATGTTGGTCGCCGCCTGCAGCATTTTCGATCCGTGCTTGATCATGCCGCCCTGCTCATAATCCTTGCCGACCAGGTAACCGGTTGTGTTTTGCAGAAAGACAAGGGGAACGTCGGCTTGCTCACAGAGTTGCATGAACTGCGCCGCTTTCGTGGCACCGTCGGGATCGATCGGGCCATTATTGGCCAGCAATCCGCAGGCCTGACCGTAGATATTGGCCTGTATACACACCGTGCTCGCGCCGTAGCGCGGTTTGAAATCAAGAAAATCGGAAGCGTCCACCACCCGCGCGATAACCTCGCGAACGTCGTATGGCTTGCGGTAGTCCACCGGTACGATGCCGGCAATCTCGTCCGGATCGTATGCGGGTTCCGAGTACGCGGGTCGTGGCGGAGCATGGCAGCGTTCATTCCAGGCAAGGCGTGCCGTCAACTCGCGTCCGATAGCAACGGCGTGGGCATCGTCTTCGGCAAGGTACTCGACGAGACCCGATACCGTTGCGTGCATCTCGGCGCCGCCAAGCTCTTCGTCCGTGGCAATCTCTCCGGTGGCCGCTTTCAGTAATGGTGGCCCGGCGAGAAACGCCTTTGCACGACCTTTGACGGCGACGACGTAGTCGCTCATGCCGGGCATGTAGGCACCGCCGGCAGTCGAAGAGCCGTGCAGTATCGTGATTGTGGGAATGCCGGCGGCACTGAGCCGCGCCAGGTTCGCGAAGAAGCGCCCGCCGTTGAGGAATCCGGCAACCTTGTACTGCATCAGGTTTGCGCCGGCGCTCTCGACGAGTTGTACGAACGGCAGTCGTTGCTCTGCGGCGATTTGCTGCGCTCGAAGTATTCGGTAGGCGGTCGGCTCGGTGAGCGAACCTGCCTGGATACCACTATCGCTGACCGCGACCGCGCAACGAACGCCGCTGACGAAGCCGATGCCGACCACGGCATTGCCGCCGGGTAACGACTTGTCCGCGTCCGGCGTATCGAACAGATAGCCGGCCAGGTTGCCGATGGCCAGAAACGGCATGCCGGGATCCAGTAATGCGGCGAGTCGTTCGCGCGGCAGGAGTTGACCGCGTTTTTCGAATCGCTCGCGACGCCCTGCGGAGAGGGCCGCGCCGCGCGCGTTGAGCTCGGTCAGGGTAGCTACTCGCTGCAGCATCGCATCGCGGTTGCTGCGGAATTCCTCGGATGACATGTCGATACGTGTCTCGAACCGGGCCATCAGAGCGTCTCCAGCAGCGGTGCGGGCAGCGGAATCGGTTGGTCCAGCAAAACCTGCGCATAACCCTTGCCTTGCGGGTCGTTCCGCAAACTGGCAACGCCGCCGCCGCCGAGGACGTCATGCAGCACGAAATTGATCGCCGCGGGCCCGGGCATCAGGAAGCGCTCTACCGGACCCTCGAGGAAGTGTGCAAAACGCTGCGCTACCACATCCTCTGTCAGCGTCGCCCATATCCACGGCAGATACTCCCGCCTGCGCGCGATGATCCCGATATTCGCGTTGTCGCCTTTGTCGCCGCTGCGTCCCCACGCCAGTTGTACGAGTGGCACAATCGACATGGTTTCATTCAGGGCAAGCTGCGGTGCCTCGGGGCGCTCGATGTCGGAGGCAACGAAGGCAACGCCGCTGCGGTCGCTTGCATCGAGGGTTTCGCCATTCATCTCGATCGAAACACTGACTTCCGCCTTCGGCAGCAGGAAGGAATACAGCCTAACCACCGGTGACGGGCGCGGCCGCCCGCCGGCAAAGCCCGTCAGACCAGGCGGCGCCGACAAAGCGATACCGATGGCCTCCTGGAGCAGGACGGCGATACCCTTCCTGTCCGGATGCTTTGCAGCGACTTTGACGGCAACCTCGCGTGAGCCCGCGACCTTGCGCGCCTCGCCAAAATGACTTTCGTCACCGATCACCTCAACGAGTGTCTCGGTGAAAGGCGCGAGATGCTCGCGTTCCAGCCTTGCCCCTGCGCGCTTAAGGGCGGCCGTTGCGTAGGCACGCGCTTTCTGGTCGGCGTCGAAGCCATAAAACATCAGGAGCTGGCCCCCGCGATAACCGTCGGCGTAGGTCACGCTGACCTTGTAGGAGTCCGGGGCGGGCAGCCCGCGTGCACCTGACACGCGCACGCGGTCCGGCCCTGTTTGCGCCAGCCTGACCTGCGAAAAATCGCAGACGACATCGGGCAGCACATAGGCCTGCGGGTCGCCAATTTCGTACAGCAGCTGCTCGCTGACGGTGCCAACGGAGACGATGCCCCCCGTTCCGCCAGGCTTCGTGCAGGTGAACTCGCCGTTTTCAGCAATTTCGGCGATCGGATAGCCGGCGTCCTGCATGCTGTCCGCGGTCAGTTTCCAGTCCGTGAAGTTGCCGCCGGTGGCCTGCCCGGTGCATTCGAGAATGTGGCCGGCAAGGCTGGCACCTGCCAGCTCGTCGAGTTGCTCAGGCCGCCAACCGAATTCGTGAATGCAGGCGCCCAGCGTCACCGCACTGTCGACGACCCGACCCGTCACGATAATGTCGGCGCCTCTGTCCAGGGCGCGCGCGATCGGAAACGCACCGAGGTAGGCATTGATGCTGGCAATCGTCCCGGGGGCAGGGAATGGCGCCGCAGTGAACATTTCCGTCGACTGCTGCGATGCGAATGCGTCCGCCCTGCTGAGCAGATCGTCGCCTGTCACCACGGCAACCTTGAGGTCGAGACCGGCGTCATCGATCAGTCGCCGTATTGCCTCGGCGCAGGCAACGGGGTTGACGCCGCCGGCATTGGAGACGATCCGGACCTTCTGTGCGGCAAATTCGGAAAGCTGCGGCGCGAGCATCGCAGAAACGAAATCGGTGGCATAGCCGAGTCCGGGGTCCCGGGCACGGGCGCGCGCCATGATCGACATCGTGATTTCCGCGAGATAATCGAACACGATGTAGTCAAGATTGCCTGCGCCGAGGAACTGCGGCATTGCGGCGGCCGACTCTCCCCAGAAGCCGCTGGCACCACCGATGCGCAAGATCTTGTCTGCCATTGCTTCGCCTGCCGTCGTAATTGAATAATTGAACGCTATTCAGTATAACTGAGTTCTATTCAGTAACGAAACACGGACCGTGACCCATGTCGCCGGGTGAGGCTCAAGCGCCTGAAAATACGCCGAAAACTCGCCGCGAGCGGGTGGAACAACGGGAGAACGCCATCGTCGCGGCTGCGCACGACGCCTTCGTCGATATGGGTTTCGAGGGCGCCAGGATGGCGGACATCGCGCGCGCGGCGAAAGTTGCGGAAGGAACGCTATACCTCTATTTCAAAAACAAGAACGCGTTGCTGGATGCCGTGGTCGGGCGCTTTTACGAGCGCCTGACGGAGGCAGCACAGGATGGCGTGCAAGACCGGGCCGATACTTTCGCGTGCCTCGAGTTTCTCGCGCGACACCATCTCGTGAGCTGCATCCGGGAGTGGCGAATCCTCGAACTGGTCGTCTCGCGGTATCGCAACCTGCAGCATTACCAGGACCGGGGTCCGTACCAGCTAAACAGGCGCTACGTTGCTATTTTCGACAGCATTGTAAGCCTCGGCATGAAACGTCGCGACATTGACCCCTCGCTGCCGCTCTGGATGGTTCGTGACCTGTTCTACGGCACGCTTGAGTACGCGGCCCGAACGCAGATATTGCGCGGGGAACAAGCGAATATCGCGATCGTCATCGACAGTCTGATGTCAATGCTTCGCAGTGGAATCGCGCCGGGTGATCAGGCGGCCGTCGAATCCGTCGATCTCGAGCAAATTTCGCGCCGGCTCGAGCAGGTTGCAGCGCGGCTCGAAAACACGACCTGATGCCACGAGCTCGCGCCGACAAGATCGTTACTGGCTAATCGTCGGGCGCGTCGCCCAGTGCCTGGTAGCTGACCAGCGTATAGCGATAGGTTTCGGCGGCTTTCATGTTGCTCGCGACGACGCCGTGGAGCTCATCCCTCCAGCCAGAGTTAGACGCGACAAAGGTTTCGGCTGCATCCGGGTCTCCGCTGACCTGTATTTTCAGTACGTCGGCAAGCAACGAGCGGACAGCGTCGTGGTAGCGGTTGTAGTTGATTCTCATCCGACCGTCGTCGCTGTCGAAGCGCAGTACACCGTTTTCCAGGAACCAGTTCCACTGCATGAGCTGCATCGTCTGATATGGCTGATCCCGTCGCGGGCGGTTTTTCTGCAGCACGCGGCGGATGCCGGACGCATACACGGCGCGCGCCTGTTTGCGGGTATAGAAGCCGTTTCGTGTCAGGGTCCGCACGGCATGCAGCGCGATCAGGTCGGACTTCAATTCTTCAAAGAGATTTGCCGAGTCGCCGAGCGCGACGCCCAGGTCGCGGCCGTCCTCCGTAAGATCGGCGCCGAGATAGTGGCCGATCTCGTGCCAAAGTGTCCTGTACAGATTCGATTCCTGTGTGAGATCGGCGTGTTGCGATGTGTCGATGGCCGCATCGAACGATGCCCTGGCGCGCGCATAGATTCTCGGATGCGTGAGAATGTTGGCGCGCAGCAGTATGGTCCGGCCGTACTGCCGCGCGAGATAGCTTTCGTTCGGCAGGATCGTCGCTGTATTCGCGCCGCGCGCCTGACCGAAGTCCGCAATCACGTCGTAAACACCGATCGGGATTTCGCTACGCACCCTGCGCGTCGATTCATACGGCAGCTCGTCCTCGATGTTCTGCAGCCCGGTCACCGCTGCAGCAAGTTCGGTGCTGCGTTGCTGGTCACGCTTCAGCAGGCTCAGTCCGAAAAACGTTTTCACACCGAACAACTGGTCGTCGTAGGTTTCGTAGGAACCGATTTGCGCGTTCACGTTGCGAAACCGGCCGGTCACCCAGGACGCGTCGCCGGCCTCGTAGTGATCGGTGAGCAAATCGCGTGCGCGGTTTTTGAGGAACCGTGCAAACGCCGGATCGTCTTCGGCTAACAGCATTGCAGCGTCGTGGAGCAGGTCATGACTGCGCAGAAGGTCGTCGGCGTAAGCAACCGAGTAAGGCAACGCGTAGAACGAATCGAAGCGACCCTCGTCACGAACGGAGACGAGCGATGCGAGAAGCCCGGGATGCAGAACGTCCAACACCGGACGCTGTTTCAGGGTCATGATGTCCTGGTACAGGTTTTCGCGCGCCGCGCTCCGCACGATGCTGCGCGGATGGAGCAGCGGTGCGCGCAATTCAGGTCGCCCCTGCATGGCCGCGGTCAGCTCGTGGCGAGTCGCGCTGGCGGGATAAACATTCTTGCCAGCCGTCTCGGGCACTACCGGCAGGAATGGCTCGCGTTCGTTGTCCAGGGTCGTCGTAATCGGCCCATTGCTGAGTCGATACAGATCGAGCAGTGCAGCGCTACGCTCCGGATCCGCTGCGCTGCGGTGCAGCGACAGCAATTCCTCGTAGGCAGCCAGTGCGTCCGGGTGTCGCGACTCCTCGTACAGGCGTTGCATGATGACACCGGTTTCGAGCAGCTTTTGCACTGCGCCTTGCTCGGCCTGCGTCAGCGAATCGAGGGGTGGTGCGAGGTGCACACGCAGCGTCTTGTCGAGGATCTGCCGCGCCTGCGCGGTACTCCAGTAACCGTCAGGAAAATCAGCGGCATGGACGGAGACAGCGGCGAAGCACGCCGCAATTGCGGTCAATAGTGTCTTGACAGGTCGCATCGCGGACCAATGATAGGCGAGGGTGACGGAATAATCGACGGGGATGACAGTTTATTGCGATCCGGCAAATATGTGGAATGACACCGGATTGCCTTGCTGCAATCTCCGGTAAACTACGCGCTTCTCAGCCAGGAAGCCCTGCAATGCGAATCGATGCCATCGCCATTGGCGAGGAACCGCCGAACGACGTCAACGTGATTATCGAGGTTCCGATGGGTGGACAACCGATCAAGTACGAACTCGACAAGGATGCGGGGACGCTGGTGGTAGACCGCTTTCTGCATACACCGATGTCGTATCCGGGAAACTACGGCTTCGTGCCGCATACGCTTTCCGAGGACGGTGACCCGATCGATGTGCTGGTGTGCAATACGCGCGAGCTGGCGCCCGGCTGTGTCATCAACGTGCGGCCGGTCGGCGTGCTGATCATGGAGGACAATGCAGGCCAGGATGAGAAGGTTATCGCGGTGCCAACGCACCGTCTGACGAAGCGTTACGACCACGTCCACACGCACACGGACCTGCCGGAGATCACCCTGCAGCAGATCGAGCATTTTTTCGAGCACTACAAGGACCTCGAGCCCGGCAAGTGGGTCAAGATCGGGGACTGGCACGGTGCCGACGACGCGCGAAGATATATCAGCGCCGCGATCGAAAGAGCCGCGCTGCCTGACTGAAGTACTGCGGACCGGGGTATGTGTCAGCGGTGCCGTGCGCTAACGTTTGTTACCAGCATTTACCGTCAGGATCCGGGGTGGCCGTGACGTTGTTCTGCGCGTCGATAACGAATTGCTGGCAATCTTCATCATTCGCCTGTGGCGAGCCGGCAGCAGGTGTGGCAACGGCCTGCCAGGTATTGTTGTCGGCAGCCGGCACCGTGATGTCGTAGTAGCCGTTTTCCGACTGTGCACCGGTAAAACCGAGATCGGCCAGGTTCGCGGTGTAGATGTGATTCGAGATGTAGAATCGCTCCTGGTTGGTGGCAATCCGCATTAACGCCGACTTGGCATCCATGCGTCGTGCGCGTTCCGTGTATTGCGTGTAGTTCGAGTACGCCATGGTGCTGAGAATGCTGACGATGACGACTACGATGGCGAGTTCGATGAGCGTCATACCACCCTGACCCGATTTGAAATTGTCCATTTTTTCGACCCCGATTGATAAGCTGGTGGCGGCCGTATCAATTCCTGGCCGCGCGAAAACTGATTGAGGTATCGACGAATCTTTTTCTTTGTTTCTCCTCGTCTTGCAGCGAGGATTTACTTCGCTTTCCCTGCGCTCTAAGCATAGACGATTGGCGACGTATCTGGTTCATTTTTAACTTAATCTTAAATAACTTGCCATACCTGTAATTATACAATCTACGCGCCACGCGGAAATTGCCATGAGCATTGACACTAACGTCCCGGAGCTGATCCGGAAGCTGCCGAAAGCCGAGTTGCATTTGCACATCGAGGGCACGCTCGAGCCGGAGATGGTGTTCGAGCTGGCGCAGCGAAACCAGGTGCAGCTGCCGTTCGCGAGCACGTGCGAGCTTCGGGAGCAATACGATTTCAAAGACTTACAGTCTTTTCTTGATCTCTACTATCAAGCCACGGCGGTGTTGCAGACCGAGCAGGATTTTTTCGATCTGACCTGGGCGTACCTCGAGCGCTGCGTGGCCGATAAGGTGGTGCACACAGAGATCTTCTTCGATCCGCAAACTCACACTGCGCGCGCGGTGCCTTTCGCTGTGGTGGTCGACGGAATACGCCGGGCGCTGCTGCAGGGGGAGCGGGAGCTCGGCATAACGAGCAAGCTGATCATGTGCTTCCTGCGGCATCTGCCGGCCGACGCCGCGCTTGCTACCTGGGAGGAGGCGCAGCCGCATCTCGATGGTATCCACGGCGTTGGCCTCGATTCCTCGGAGCGGGACTATCCACCGCGACTGTTCCAGGACGTGTTCACGCGGGCACGCTCGGCCGGATTGAAGGCCGTCGCGCATGCGGGCGAGGAGGGGCCTGCCGCTTACATTCGCGAGGCCGTCGATCTGCTGCAGGTGTCACGCATCGATCACGGTGTGCGGGTGACCGAGGATCCTGCACTCATGGACGAGTTGCGGGACCGGCAAATCCCCCTGACCGTGTGCCCCCTGTCCAACACGCGCCTGTGTGTCTATGCGCGCATGTCGGAACACCCGCTCATCAGGCTACTGGACCACGGGCTCGTCGTCACCGTGAACTCCGATGATCCGGCGTACTTCGGTGGCTATGTCAATGACAACTACCTTGCCGTCGCCGAAAGCCTGCGGCCGTCCCGCGCTCAGCTAATGCAACTCGCGAGGAACAGCATCGTCGCCAGCTTCATGGATTCCGATCAGAAAAAACACTGGCTTCGCGAGATCGACGGCCTGACCTGACATTAGCGAGAATTGACGGACATGCTCCAAGTGCCAGCAAACCGATGAACTCACACAGTCAGAAAGATGCGCAGGTCAGGCGAGTCATCGTAATCGAGGGGCTTGCAAACGCCGTCGTGCTGGTCGTCAAGAGCATCGTCGGCTTCTCGACCGGCTCACTGGCTATTCTCGGCGATGCGATTCATTCCCTGACGGACGTGATGAACAATATCGTTGCGTGGATCGTCATGCGGGTGTCGAGTGCGCCGGCCGACCGGAACCACCCCTACGGTCATCGCAAGTTCGAGACACTGGCGGTGTTCGGGCTGGCGTCACTGCTGGTCGTGCTGGCGGTTCAACTTGCGTTGCAGGCACTTCGCCGTGAAGACGTCGAGATCCTCAGCGGCGGCTGGGAAATTGGCATGATGCTTGGTGTATTGTGCACCAATATCGGCCTGGCAACATGGCAACGCCGTTGGGCAAAACGGCTTGACTCACCAATATTGCTGGCAGACGCCAGTCATACTTTTGCGGACGTCTTGACGACGATCGTCGTTATCGCGGGCTGGCAGCTCTCCGCAATGGGCTATGTGTGGCTCGATCGCCTGTGTGCGCTCGGTGTTGCGGGACTGGTTCTCTATCTCGCATTCAACCTGTTTCGCAGCGCCGTACCCGTGCTGGTCGACGAGTCTGCGATCGATCCTGAAATTCTGACGAATGCCACGGAGGAGGTTGACGGAGTCAACGAAGTAGTCCGCGTTCGCTCCCGCTGGATGGGCAGCGACCGAGCTGTGGATATGATCGTCACAGTTGACCCGCTTCTGCCGACGCTCGAAGCGCATCGCATTGCGGATCGTATCGAAGCGATGCTGGAGGCGGACTTCAGTATCGAGGATGTGTCCATCCACATCGAGCCCGACAGGAATTAGCCGCTACGGGCGCGGCTGCCGGATCAGTCGTGAGCCAGAATCTAGCAACGGCTTCGTTGCGTTTGAAGTTGGCGTCTCTTGTCACGCAAACGGTTACCCTCGGCCGAAGAATAGCCGCTTCGCATTCTTGCGTCGATATTGTCAATTTCGGCCTGGTAACGCTGCCGGCAATCGGCACGGCTCTGGCCCGGTGAATCCGTGGGCTGGTACTCGGTGGCTGTACTCCGGTCGCTCTGGGCGGCGAGCGGGGCCTGGGGCGGGGCGTCCGCGACCGCGAGTTGCGTCTTGTCTTCTTCGTTCGAATCGTCAGAGCATCCGCCCAGTTGCTCGGTGAACGAAATCGGCAGGTCCACGCAGCTCACCTGCGGCATCGTGCCGCCTTCGCATTGCGACTCAACAAGTGAGGCGATGCGCTCGATAGAGACGCTCGTCTTGTTTCGATAGATGTAGACGTAGTTGATGATGCCGATAGAGCCGTTTGACAGCGAATCGACGCCACCGTAGTAATCGAAAATGTCGGTCGACGCCGCACCCTCGCGCATCGACCCCGCCGTGGACAAGGCGAACTGGTGAGCATGACGGCAATCGCGCTTTTCGATGATGCGCTCGGTACCCGTTTCCGTGATGATTACCGTCGTGTCGTTATCCGGACACGGCGTTTGCGAGTAAGTCAGGCTTCCGTCAGCCTCTTTGCATTTGTAGATGTCAGCCGCAGCATCCGGTGGTCCATACAGGACACCGGCCAGCAAGAAGGCGGAAAGGCCAAGAGCGACGTTTTTCATGTTGTTGTCCTCCGGGCAACATCCCTTTTATACCAGAGATTGGCCTGCTCGTGCGCTGTCGTCCCCGGTTGGGTGCATTGTAAACAATGAGTTACGAGCGGTCGTCATCGATTAGAACGCTGCACGACGCGTTTCGCGTGCTTTTTATGTTCAATGCGCGGTTCGCAGCGGCGCAATGACGACTAGCCGAGCTTCTCTTTGAGATCCGCGACGTCCCGTTCAAGCTGCCTGACCCGCTCCTCCAGTTTTGCGAAGCTCGTTTTTCCCCCGGCATCGGATCCGCCGTGTCGATCGGCCTTTTCAGCATACGCCGCGGCGTCGACCGCACCGCAGAAAAGGTGCATGTACTCCGCATCCTTGCGGCCAGGAGCCCGCGGAAGCTGCACCAATACCGCATCGCCTTCCCGATCAAGCAGGCCGGCAACGGCGTCGACAACTTCACCGTTGTCTTCAAACCGGTGGAGTCGACCGCTGCGTGTACGGAGCTCTCCGGGAGTCTGCGGGCCACGCAGTAGGAGCAGGCAAACGATAGCAAACTCGCCAGGGTCAAACTGGAGCTCGCTGAACTGCGAGTTGCAGAACCGCTGCGTGTATTTCTCGACCCGGCTCTTGAAGTTCTCCTCGACGCGCACAAGATGCTTTGCCTCGAGAACGCGCAGCGTTCGTTGAACTTCGCCCTGCGACAACGACATGACCGGATCGCGCGACGACTTCTGGTTGCAGGCGTTGGTCAACGCGTTGAGTGTCATCGGGTACTGGTCCGGTGTGATGACGGATTTTTCCATCAGGCAAGCGATGACTCGTGCTTCAACGTCTGTAAGTTCGGGCAACAAGGATCGACTCCGTTTGGCCGTAAAAAAAGACCGCGACCCGCCGCTTCAGCGAGCAACTGCAGCGCAATGTATCACTGCCTGACCGCAACGGCCACGCCACGGCGAATCAGGTCATTTTCGCATTGCGTGAATTCGCGCAAACTGGTTAATCGCCGGACGTTGGCGAGTCCGCAGGGTCAACCAACAACACTCTGAATCGATCATTGTCGCGCAGCTCTGCGAATGCCGGTTCGCTATCAATGAGCTTCCTCGAGTAACCCAGTGCGACGGCCCGTTCGAGCTCAGCGATGCTCCGCTCCGCGTCACCCAGGGCGAGATAGCAGAGTGCCGCGAAGAAATGCGTGTCGGGGTCTTGCTGCGACAACTCGAATGCTGCTGCGATCGATGCTTCCGCCAACGCGCGATTGCCCGTGCGGGCATAAAAGAGCGCAATGTTCTTCAGTGCGTCGAATTCGTTGGGGTTTATCTTGAGGATTTCCTTCGCAAGCGCGATGCCCTGGTTATATGCGGCGTTTGCCTCGGCGCCATGCCCATCCATTTGCAGGTAGGCTGCAGCAAGCCGGCCCCACGCGCGGTAATCGTCAGGAGCAAGCTCGATTGACTCTTTCTGCATCTCGACCGAATCGGCGTAGCGGCCAAAGTAGTAGTACATCGTGCCAAGATTCGCGTACACAATCTGCGTGGGCGCTAATTCAAGCGCACGCTGGTAAGCGTTTGCAGCACCCTCGAAGTCGCCCAGCATGTAATTTACGGCGCCGAGGTTATTCCAGCCCGGCGCGTTGTCCGGGGTCAACTCGGTAACTTCGCGAAAGTGTGGTAACGCCTCGGCATCTCGTCCCTGCCGGTAGTAAAAGTAGCCCAACTTGCGGTAGCCAGCCCAGTAAGCCGGCTGCAGGTTCACGAGTTGCTGGTACATCAGCAAGGCGGCATCCAGCTGGTTTTTCGAGAAAAGGGTGTCGCCAAGCCCGGAATAGGCCTCGTAGAATTTTGCGTCCTTGTCAATTGCGATTCGAAACTCCGATTCGGCCCTGTCGAAGTCGCCCGTGTGCCAGTACAGGTAGCCGAGGGCCGTATGTACTTCCGGTAACGATGGATCCACCTCGATGGCGGCCCGGCAGACGCTTTCGGCGTCGTCCACCGTTGCCGTGGAGCGCGTGCGGATATACATCGCGAGATGCGTTTCACAAAGGCCAGCCATGGCCAGTGCGTAATTCGGATCGATTGCCATTGCGCGATGAAACAGACGCTCCGCGTTTTCAAGAACGTCGACAGTGCGCGGCTGGCGCAGGTAGTCGCGGCCGCGCAGGTAGTAGTCGTAGGCTTCCGGGTTGCTGGTCGGGCGGTAGTCGAGCGCGGCATTGGAGTCGGCCGACAAAACCTCGCCGGACTGATCTGCGACCGCACGAGCTATCTCGGACTGAATCGCAAAGATGTCGCGCATTTCCCGATCGAAGGAATCGCTCCAGATTGACTTGCCGGTCGAGGCATCGGCCAACTCCGCGTTCACGCGGATTGCGTCGCCGACGATCTGAACGCTTCCGGTCAGTACATGCCGGACCTTGAGGCGCTGCGCCATCGTTTCGAGCGCGACGTCTTTGTCCTTGAAGTAGAACGACGCCGTTCGGGCGGCAACGTTCAATTCCTTCAACTTCGATAAAAGGCGTAGAGTTTCCTCGGCGATGCCATCTCCGACATATGCGCTGTCGGGACTGCCGCCGATGGTGCGAAACGGCAGAACCGCAACGGTATTTGCAGCAGCGATAATCGAACTGGGTGCCGTCAGCAGAGACTCGCGGTCCATCGTTTTTTGCACATCGGTCAACACCGTGAAGGCAAAAAAGCCGGCAACGATCGCGAGCGTTGACAAAACGGTGATGTCGACAACTTTCTGGTTGCGGCTGAGTTTGGCAGGAATCCGGCGCTTGTCGCGAAAGGTACCGACCGACGTGGTCTCGTACAGCCAGGCGATGACC
>JAHHOT010000209.1 GCA_018677555.1 Gammaproteobacteria bacterium
GTATACGCCCGGCGGCTGATCCAGGGTGCAGAGACCGACTACCAGTAGGTCTCAATCGGGTTTTTCAGGTTGGTGCCGTAGGCCGCCTTACCCATGTAAACGAGGCAGTCGTCGCTCGCTGCGGGCATCAGCGCGCCACAACGGGACTCGCGGTAGTAACGCTCCAGCGGCAGCCGCCGGGCGATCGCCGTGGCGCCGCACATGCGAATCGCCGCTGCCGTGAGCGCCGGACCGGTTTCGCTGACGAGGTACTTCGCATGGTGAATGGCTGCGTTGGCCTCGTCGCTGCCGCGCTGCGAGTCAATCAGTCTTGCTGCGTGATAGGTCGCCAGCCTGGCCGACGTGATGTCGGAATACAGCTTGCCCGTCATGTGCTGAATCAGCTTGTCCTGTGACATCGGTGTTTCGGTGCCGGGCATGTTCTTTTTGCTCATGTAGTCGATCAGGAAATCGAAGCTGGCCGTCAGAATGCCGAGATAGACGCCGACGTAACCGCCGACCAGCCAGTGCGGCTCGCGTGCGATTTTGTACAGCGCCAGACCTTCGGACGCCAGGAACAGCCGGCTGCGTGGCACCTCCACGTCCTTGAAATTGACCGGGTTGGTCGAGGTCGAACGCATGCCGAGTACGTCCCAGACGTTTTTCATCGTAACCCCCGGCGCATCCCGATCCACGCACAGAAACGAAATCGCCGGTTTGTCAGACTTGGAACGTGCTGCTTTCGCAGCAACGACGTAGTAGTCGGCGTAGCCGGCCATCGAGACGAAAGATTTGTCGCCGTTCACGATAAAACCGTCGTCCGTTTTCGTATACGACGTCTTAAGGTGGCTGATGTGCGCGCCGATTCCGGGTTCCGATGTCGCGGAGGCAAAGATTTTCTTTTCGTTTACTGCCTGGTCATACATCCAGTCACGGAACTCGTTGACGGCACTGCTGCGGTGGTCGTCGCCTTCGGCAACCGGCACCTCCGCCAGGCTGCCGACGGTGATATTGTGCATATTGAACGCGAGCGCGGTTGCTGCGTCACCTGTTGCCAGCGTTTCGATGGCCTTGGCGTAGGTCAGAAAGTCCGCACCCCAACCGCCATATTCCTTCGGCACCATGATGCCGAGCAGGCCGTTGTCCTTGAGTTCCTGAAAATTCTCAACCGGAAACGAACTGTCACGATCATGTTCCGCAGCGCGTTTGGCAAATCTGCTGGCCAGTTCGCTGCAGGTCTTCATGAGTTCTTCCCGGCTGCGACCAGCGGCCGAAATATCGGCAACCTTTTCCTGTGCTTTTTGCATAGCCTTCTCCATTTCGGCCAGCCGTCGGGCCGACGGCTCCATTTATTTTACTGGTTCTTGTTGATCAACGCGGCAATCGCGTTCACCGACTCGAAGTTCTCCGGCATCAGGTCATCGTCGTCGATATTGATGCCGAACTTCTGTTCGAGAAACGTGATCAACTGTTGCAGGCCCAGTGAGTCCAGGATGCCTTCCTCAAGCAGTGAAAGCTCCGGATCCAGGTCGCCTCCGGTCGAACCACGGATTATTTCTGTGGTCACGAAATCCTTGACGGTTTCTACGATTTGAGTCATTCCTTTCTCCAATACGTCGTATTTAACTAAGTGATTCTGCAGTCTTAAGCAAGGATTGTCGGTCAACCTTGCCGTTGCTGGTTTTCGGTAACTCCGGCATGACGATGTATCTGTCCGGCAGCATGTAAGGCGGTAAGAATGTCTTGATGTAATCGACCACCGTGTCAGGGACCGAGTCCGCAAACTTGGGCGACGAAACGAACGCCACCAGTCGATTGCCGATCACGTCGTCGGGAACCGGCACGACCGCGGCTTCCTGGATCGACTTGTCCCGATACAGCGCCGTTTCGACTTCACCCAGCTCGATACGATATCCGCGACACTTGACCTGGTGGTCGGCACGTCCCTGGTAGATATAGTTTCCGTCCGCGTCCATCGACACGAGGTCGCCGGTACGGTACACGCGATCGGCCAGCCACGGCTGCGCGCTGTTGCCGATAAACCGCGATCTCGTTTTTTCCTGGTCACCCCAGTAACCGATAGCGACGCAGGGACCGCGAGCCAGGAGCTCACCAACGGTGTCCGGATCGTCGATCGGGTTGCCATCCGCGTCAACGCGAAACAGGGCCGCGCTGCTGGTCGCTTTGCCAATTGGCACCGGCTTGTCGATTTCATCCGCGGAAATGTCGACAGTGTAACTGGTGCAAACATTGGTCTCGGTGGGTCCGTACCAGTTCATGAACACGGTATCCGGGCATTGCTTCAACCATTGCTTGAGATACTTCACCGGAAATACTTCGCCGGCAAACAGCAAAACGCGCAGGTCCGGGAACTTCCGCTCTGCGAATGAACCTTGCTTCGCCATCATCGACAGGATCGACGGCACCGAGTACCAGACCGAAATCTCGTTGTTGACCATCCAGTCTGTTAATCGCCCCGGGAATGTCGACGCACCGTCGGGCACCGGATAGAGAGTAGCGCCGGCCTTTGCCGTCGAATAGATGTCGAATACGGACAAATCGAAATGCAATGGCGCATGGCCCGATACACGGTCGGTGGCCGTCAAGCCGGTCTGGTTCGCGGCCCAGCGTACGAACGACATCGACACCGCGTGACTGATCATGACCCCTTTGGGCTGTCCCGTGGAGCCGGATGTATAGAGGATATAGCAAAGATCTGTGTCTACCGTATGCGCAGGCGGAGCGGCGACCTGTGCCGCCACGTCGGCGGGTCCCAGCACCTTGCATCCTTCGATTTTTTCGTCGCCGGTTCCGTCGAGGATGATGACGTGCTCCACCGTTTCGAGCGCATCCGGCGATGCGAGCAACGGCTTGATGCCTTTGGCCGTACAAACAAGCGTGGATATCGCACAATCACCGATGATGTAACTGAGTCGCTCGGCTGGTGCGCGACGATCCAGCGGCACGTACGCACAGCCTGCCATCATGATGCCGTACACACCGACGTAGCAATCGACATTCTTGTCCGCCAGAAGCCCGATGCGGTCGCCATTGCGCGCACCGAGGCCTTGCAGCGTAGCGTTCAGCTTACCGGCACGATCCGCGAGTTCGGCGTAGCTGAGCGCCGCCTTCGCGGTGTGGATCGCGGTTTTCTCGGGACCCCGCTGTGCCGAGTCCAGCAACAGTTCATGAAGAAGAGATGGCATCGTGTCAGGCGGTATAGACTGGTCGTTGAACGGGCTTGCTTCCGTCCACCGCGGCGGACGGAATGTCGCTGATTTTTCGGTGAAAAGTCATCCGTGAAATGGTAATTCCTTAGGCGGCCCCGACCCAGTGCCCAGTTCTCATTCGGGGTGCGAACTGCGTCACACTCCTATAGCGATCCGGGTTACCAGCTCGGCGTCGCCGGTGGATTTTGCGTCCAGGACGATACAATGTCCGGCCGCCATGCGGTGGTAACCGTCACTGACCCAGCCGAGGCGCTGCCCACCATCGGCCGCCAGCACCCTCAGGCTGCCGTCCGCCGAAGCGAGGCGCAGCCGCACTCCATGCCCCGTAATCTCGACGAGCCGGGCCGATGGCGCGGTGACGTGCCAGCCAGGCGCGACGTGAAAATGTGCCGCCAGGGCATGCGCGCTCCCTGCCTGCACGCTGTCACGAATCTCGATGCTGCTGTCGTCCTTGTTGAGCGACACGCGGCGGCGGTGCAACACGGGATCCGGGAGCCGCTGGTACCCGCTGTGTTCACCGGTCACCGACACGGCCGTGGCACTGGACTGCCAGTCTACAAGGCGCGCCTCTGCGCGCTGGCCC
The DNA here is from genome assembly GCA_018677555.1 of Gammaproteobacteria bacterium. Classification (GTDB taxonomy): domain Bacteria; phylum Pseudomonadota; class Gammaproteobacteria; order Steroidobacterales; family Woeseiaceae; genus JAHHOT01. The sequence continues at coordinate 3,793 of JAHHOT010000209.1, forward strand.
CAGATGAACGGCCCCAGTGATTCAGACTGGTCTTCGCCGTCGACGGTCAGCGTATTGTGCGCCGCTGTGGTGCGGAAATACCGTCGCCACTCGGGATAGCTGAAATAGTCGTAGGTTCCCGGGTCGACCAGAACCTCCCGGCCGGCGACCGCAAGACTGAAGCTGAGGCAGTCCGCGTGCCCGTGCGCCGCAATCGCCCCGAAACCGAGCTCCGCGCAATCGAAAAACACCCGGACGGGCGGCCTGCTGCCCTGCGCCGCACAGCGCAGGATGAAATACCCGGACTCGTTATAGGCCTTGCTGGCGTCGCTCTTGTCCGCACACACTGCCTGGCCTGCCTTCCCGAACAACCACCAGGCGGTCTCCGAGTCCGCAGCCAATACCAGGTCCGGGTCGTCGAACAGATAGCCGCCAACCGACAACAGCTGCAGTGCCCGTCGCGGACGTTCGCCCAGGTCAAGCACGTAGCCGTCATCGGCGTCGCCGAAGTTCGGCGGCTGACCGGTGTCGGCACAGAGATCCGCCATGAAACGATAGATCGCGTGCAGCCGGTCGCGAAACGTCGCCGAAAACGCGTCGTCGGTCCGCTCGCCGGCGAGCAGGCTGCAAGTGAAAAACTGGATAACGAAAAACTGGTAGCCGAACGCATGTTCCCTGCTGCATCCGTCCGCGAAGGTCTGTGCAATCATTTCTCGTTCGAGAATTCCCTTGCTGGTCGCCCGCCACGCTCGCGCGTTGGGCAAATCGGGAAAATAACAGCACGCGATGTATACACCGGCCGCCTCGCCGATAAGGTGATTGTTGGCCGAACTTCCTTGCGAAAATTTACGCTGCGTGTCCCACGTCGCGCGATAGATGGTCTGAACGACCTTGCCCCAGGCGGTGTCGTCGAATACAGCGGCATCACGGATCAGGTCAATGGCCCAGACCCAGTTGATCAGCCTGATCCCGACTTCCAGCGGGCTTTTCCAGTTCATGCCGTAACCGAACGGGTTTTCCTGGATCCAGTGCAGCATCAGTTCGACGACTTTGTGCGCGTAGCGCTTGTCGCCGGTCACGCGGTAAGCGCGCGCCAGAACGACCAGCTGGTGGTGGCGGTTAGGCTCCCACACGAGCTTGCAGTCGCCCGCGGCCTCGAAGTCGCGGTAATCCAGCAAGCTGGACAGCCGACGCGGGGAATCCTTGCCGGCGGCGAAGTCGTGGTGCCAGTTCGGCGGGTCGCCAACATGCTGGCCCTCGAGGTCGAAAAACGACAGCCGGTTATCGCATATCTCATCCGCGATCCGGCGCAGCCGCTCGCGCCAGCGGCGTGCGACGTCATCGTCGACCCCCGCGAAGGCCGTCGATGCCGGGGCGCAGGCGAATCCCGGACGGAAATCCGGCGGTCCGGCAACTGCGCCGCGCCGCAGGGTTGGCACCAGGCCCATCGGTATGCGCAGCAAATCGACGTTTGCCGAGATCAGGCCCTTGACGCGCCACGCAATTTCGGCGGGGCCCATCGAGCGCAGGCGACTGATATACCAGCTGAAATTCTGCATGGCGTCAGTTGCCCCCGCGCCCGGCGGCATGCCCGGGTGTGCTATGCGCCTGTGCGGGGCTCATCAGCGTTCGTACCCGAGCTCATCCGACAGCGGGCCGGCAATCGCGCGGATGGTACGCAGTTCCTGATCCGTGAGATTCTGGCTCCAGGCCGTGTCCTCCCGGATGTTCAGCGGCTCGCTGGAGAATCGAATCTTGTTGCCGCCGATCGTGTGCGCCTCGCGGTCGCTTTCGTCGCGAGCGGACACCACATCGAAGGCGTCGAGGCCGGCGAATTCGAACAGGCGGTTCATCACGTCACGCGGGTTTCGGCACAGGTCTTCATAACGCAGGTGCATGCAATCGGCGTTGGGCACCTGCTGAACGAGTTGCCAGATGCGGCCGTTGACTTTGACCCATTCCCTGGCGGCAGGCGCCACGTTGTCGTCACGCGACATACCCGCCTTCAGCCGCTTCAGCATCGACCAGACATTGCCGCGGGAATCGCGCGTAAGAAATATGATCTTCACGGGCACAGTGGAGTGGTAATAGACATCCAGCATGTCGAGCGAATCCTTGGAGGCATCCACGATTGCGTCGACGTCGTTGATTGCGGCAAGCCGCGACACTACCCGGCTGCGGTTTTTTGCCCAGGCCGACTGCGGCTTGTAAATGCTTGCCAGCTTGCCCAATCCCAGCGGCGACAGGTACTGCAAATACCGCACGAGCCGCCAGAGGCAATGACGCAACCAGACAAACGGCACTCGCAGCGGGGCTGAGTTGCGATACTCCTCCTCCATGCCCACGTCGGATACACGCCAGGAAAACGGCTTGCGCTTGATATCGAGATTTTCGTCGTTTTCTACCTCCTTCAGTATGCGGCCCCACACCGGGCAGTCCATGGGACGTTCGCCACAACTGCAAAGTCCGACCCAACGCGTCGATTCGTCGCGCGCTATCTGCAGCGACAGAAGGGACAGCTCGCCGATCGCGGCAATGCGTGGATGCCGTGCGAGTAACAGGGTCAGCAGGGTCGATCCGGAATGGCCGCGGCCGGCAATGTAGATATAGGTGGGCGATGCCTGCGCCGCCTCGCTTTGTCGCGACATGTGCCGTTATCCCGGGCCAAAAATCGAACTGGATTCTATACGAAATTCAGCCGATAAGTCCGTGAATTTATTCCACTTTCGGTATGTGATGCAGGCCGCATTTGGCATCGGTACCGGCTCAGGCCACCACCTTCATGGAGCGCAGGGTTTCGCCCCATCGGCGACTTACCGCCACGCGGCTGCAACGATCCTCGACCGTCTGGCGTGCTTCGCGCGACAGCGTCGCCATGCGCCCCTCATCCGCCAGCAACGCGGATATCGTCGTCGCAAAACTGTCGATGTCGTCCTCGTCGAAGACGAAGCCGTTTTTCCCCGAATCCACGACATCGCGCAGATCGCCAACGTCACTCACCACGGGTATCGTGCCGCAGGACATGGCCTCCAGCATGGCGATGGACACGCCCTCCCAGCGCGACGTCAGGGCGAAGATGCGCGACTTGAGCTGCAAATCCAGCACATCGCTGCGCAAGCCGAGGAATTCGATCTGCTCATCCAGGCCCAACTCCGCAACCTGCTGCTGCAGTGCTTCCGTATCGGGCCCGTCACCGACAATCGCGGCCCGGACACCCGGGTGATCGCGGGCGACCTGGTGCATCACCTTGATGAAACGGTCCGGACGCTTGCGCTCGGTCAGGCGGCCGACGAAAATCACATCGATCGTTCGCGCGCTGACCGGGGGACAGTCGGCGGGCATCGCGACGCTGCCGGTGATCGTGTCGATGCGATTGGTTGCGCCGAAGTCGCGTATGTAGCGTTCCGCTCGCCCGCCCCTCACAATCAGCAGGTCGAATTGGCGCGTCAGGGCAAACGCAAGCTTCTCGATCCACGGGGACGGCGAACCGAGGGCAGACAGAACCTTGTTCTCGGCCCGGTTGCCACCCCCTTCCAGTTCCAGTTTGCCGGAGGTGACCTGGAAACAGGCAGGACGACGAAACAGGCGGCCCAGTATGAGCGCGGTGGTCGCAGCCGGAAATATGGCGTAACCCATATAGAGATCCGGTCGATGCCGCAAGGCATACCATACCGACCAGAGAAATTTTGCTCCCGCCCGCGACAGAATTTTCGATGCCAGCGGGTTTGGCACCACTACCCTCAGCCCTTCAACCGCGCCGGTATGGCCGTCGGCGACCAGGACTACGTCGGAATCAGAGCACCTGGCGAGCGGTTCCAGGTGGGCGAAGAACCAGTTCGGGTTGTGAAACGTGCCAATGACGAGGATCCTGCCACGGCGGCGCTCAGCGGTCAGTGGCGGTGGCGGCCCGAAGAGTCGCGAAACGATGAGCGCAAAGCCGTAGCCCAGCGTCAGCAGTGTCTTCGCCAACCAGCGTTTTATCAGGTTTTTCACGTTGCTGATCTCTTCCTTTCCCCGCTTGCCGGGTCACTGGCCGACCGTCCCCACGCCGCGTCCCGAGCAAAAAATGTGACGCAGTTCAATAGCAAAAACGGGAGGTGTGTTCTTCCGAAGTCGGTGAATTTACTCTATTTTCTTACCCATGACAGCTGTGCCTTCAGTAGCGACGATCATCTGTTGCGTCCCGTGCCGCAATGTCCGCGTCGGCAGCAGCGCCCACTGGTTCTTCAGCGTACTGCATTGACGACCGAGGCACGCACGAGCATCGAATGAATCAATTCACGTCCCCGCCACGCCGCTACCGCGACAGCGCCGCGACTTCGTTGCTGCCGCGTTCGCCAATGACGCCGCATTATGCCGGCCAGCCAGGTGTCCGTCCGTGATCCGTTACAGCCTTCTGGTCTTCGCGATGCTCGCTATCGCGATCATTGCGCAGAAAAACTGGTTCCGGGCGCTGTGCTTCATGTTGCCGCTGCTGGCGGTACTCGAGCGACCGGATATGCCGCGGACAATGCTCGAAATCCCGGGCCTGAACCCGTTCAACATCCTGCTGGGTATCATCCTGATTGCCTGGTTCGTGCAGAAGAGGAACGACGGCTCCCACTGGACGGCGAGCAAATCGGCCACGCGGCTCTTCTTCGCCTATATGGTCGTGCTCGCTGTTTCTACTGCCCGCGCATTTCTCGATTTCGGGGCTTTCGTCGAGGCGCAGCAATTTGCTGGCGCGCTTGAACTGCCGTCCAGAGGCGAGTTCATCATGGACAATGTCATCAACTCGGCCAAATGGATCATACCGGGACTGCTGATCAGCGTCGGAGCCAAAACCGAAGAGCGAGTGCGGCTGGCCGCGGTCGGTTTGCTACTTACTGGCGGACTGTTGTCGCTTCAGGTCATATCGAAAATGCTGCCCGGTTTGATCGGGGCAGACGATCTCGCTTCGCGGGCACTGCGTGTGCTCGACCGGGATCTCGGCTACCACCGCGTCAACCTGGCGGCGATTACGGCGAGCTGCGCCTGGGCATTCCTCGCTGCAAAACCCATACTGAAAACCCAATTTCGTGGCGTGATTGCAGCCGGCGGGTTTTGCCTGTGCACGATCGCGATGGTGGCGACCGGCGGTCGTATGGGCATGCTTGCCTGGATTGCTGCGGCAATGGTCTTCGGCTTTCTGCGCTGGCGCAAGATCCTTTTTGTGGTGCCGATTCTCGGCGCGCTCGCCGTGATGGTGATACCTGGGTTGCAGGAACGCATCCTTCAGGGATTCGGGGGCGGCGACGAAGACAATGTTTCGCAGTACGAACGCCGCGCCGAGATGGGTGCCATCGACGAGAGTGGCCGCGATCGCTATTCGATAACGTCCGGGCGCGTTGTCGTGTGGCCCATAGTATTCGAGAAAGCGATGGAGCGCCCCTTGATCGGTCACGGACGCATCGCCCACCAACGCACGGGCATCACGATCCGGCTGAAGAACGAACTCGGGATCACCAGTTTCGGCCACCCGCACAACGCCTACCTGGAGTTGTTCATTGATACTGGCCTCATCGGTGTCCTCATCGTCGGCGCGTTCTACTGGGTGCTGTTCCGCAACTCCGTGAGGGCGTTCAGAGCGCCAAAGAATTCGATCGAGTACGCTATTGCATCGATCGTCATCGCGTTCTTCGTCGTAAATCTGGCGGCATCGCTGGGCTCACAATCCTTCTACCCGAAACAGGGTGCGACGTTGTTCTGGATTGCAATTGGCCTGGCGCTCGCCTGGTTCACGAAAGAGAAATCGCCCGCGCCGGTGGTGGAACCGCGCACCAACGCAAGACCCGCTCACTGAACCAGACCAGCACCTCAAGGAGTGCCCTGCATGATCGCGCACAAACTCAAAGCCATTTTTATACACATCGCAAAGACCGCAGGCAGCAGCATCGAGGTCGCCCTCGACGCGGTGGAAAAAACGAATGAGGGCAGCACGGATCCCGCAACTGGCGATTTTGTCCCGGTCGTCACCGGCGACGAGAAACATTTAACCGCTAAAGACACCAGGGTGCTGGTGGGTGACGAAGTCTGGAACAGCTATTACAAGTTCACCATTGTCCGCAATCCCTTCGACCGGCTGCACTCGCTGTGGTGGAATAGCCGCTTCATGGGCAAACACCACGAGTTCGAACTGCCCGAATTCGCCGAGTACTATCTCGAGCAATCGCTCATGGGCAAGATTCGCGGGTTTCTTGACGGGCGGCGCCGCATGCACGAGCGCTTCTGGCCACAGTATGAGTTTATTAGCTCAGGCAACGGAAAGATGGAGATGGACTACGTTATACGCTTCGAGAATATAAAGGAAGATTTTGCGGTCGTAGCCCAGCGGCTTGGCCTGCCGTCTTTGGAGGCCCCCAAGATCCTGCACAAGAACCGCAACCCGAAGTCACGACGAAGCTATGTCGAGGACTACACCGATCGCGCCCGCGACTTCGTCAGCGACGTCTACCGCGACGACATGCGCGAGTTCGGCTACAGCTTCGGCGAGTAATGCCCATCAAATCCTTATGTTAAAGAGCTGACAAAACGCCGGGCCGATTACATCCGAACCGATACTTCGCGAAATGCTGTATTGCTGCAGGAACTTTGTTGCACAGCGGGTCGTCCAACCACCAACCACATGGATCCTCAAATGAATAAAAAAATTCTGCCGCTGCTGCTGGCGCCCTGCTTTACGAACGCCGCGGCCGACACCTGGTCTCCGCCGATTGGCATTCCGGTGCCGGAATTCGGTATTGAGGAATCGCATACGATGTACTCGGGCAATGCAGCGTACAAGACCGGCACGGATGGTCCGTACAGCATTTACGTCGACAATACGGCCTCCAACTGCAGCAACATGGGACCGGCGACCGCCGCGAAGCCACGCTGCGATATCCCGTCCGACATCGACAAGCCAGGCACGGTTGTCGAGATTCATGGTGGTCCCTACGAATTCAACATGTCGAAGCCGGTATTCGAGGTCAATGGAAGCAAGGAGAAGCCTGTTTTCATCAGAGGTATCGATGACGGCAATGGCTATCCGGTCATCTACAACGCCAGCACGATCGGATTCCAGGGCCAGTACTTCATCATGGAGCAGCTGATCTTCGAGAAATCGGCGCTACGCTCCGGCGCCAAGGGCGCATCAAAATACGGCCGCAATCACATTGCCATGCGTAACCTGGAGGTTCGCAATCACCCGCTGAAGAACGGGTCTGCTATCGTTGGCACCGACGTCGTGTTTTACAAGAATCACGTCCATCACAATCAGGGCGACGATCGCCATGGCACGACCGTCGCACCCGGATCCGAGCGGGTGTGGATCATCGACAACTACTTCCACCACAATGGCGGAGACGCGATCCAGTTCTGCCATCGTTGCAAAAAAGCACCGCCGCGGAATATCTATATCGGCCGGAATCTGATGCACAGCGACCGTGAAAATGGCATCGATCTCAAGTTCGGCAAGGACATAGTGATTTCCGAAAATACGATCTATGGCTATCGCAGGGCCCGCCCGGACGAGGAGTGGTGCTTCGATGACAACTCGTACTGCGGAACGTTCAGCAGCGGATCCGACGGCAGCGCTATCGTCGTCGGCTCTGACGGTGCGCCGGGGCGACCGTGGATCGTCGCAAACAATATTTTCGACTCGACCCAGGGTATTCGTATCGAGGAAGTGCGCGAGGCGTGGATCATCGGCAACAATATTCACAACATCGGGCAGAATGTCATCGCACTGCAGAAATGGGGCGAGGCACTGCATATCATCGGCAACACGATGCATGGAGCGAAATTCGGCATCAATCAGTACTGGCGCGACAAGTTCACGCTGCATGTCAGCGGCAATATCATGTCCAGCATCAGCGACGAATTCCTGTCTGTGAAACACGTCGTGTCCGACCGGAGCACGCTGGAGGACAACCTGATGTGGAATGGCGACGACAACGTGCAACTGCGCTGGGGCCGTCGTTACAAGGAAAAACCGACCGAAGTTGCCTCGGCAGTCGAGTTCGGGGGTTCGCGGAATTTCGTCGGTGACCCGCAGATCACACGTGTGGACGCGAAGAACATCAGCGTATCCGGCGGTGCTGAAACCGCCGCCATTCGAAAGAAACGGTTACTGGAAGTCGATCAGAAATTCAAATCGATTTACGGCGAGGATATGTCGATCGTTGACGCCGCCGATTAAACGAGGCGAGCTGCTGCTTGGTTCAGGCAGCAGCGCGGATTCGCTCGTACAACTCGAAAGTGGCGGATACAACCGAGTCCGGATGATAGGTCGAGCGTGACTTTTCACGTGCATGGCGGCCCATGGTTTCCCTCGTCTGCGCATCCCGCAGTATTACCCCGAGACGATTCGCAATAGTGTCGACGTCGTTAGGCTCGATCAGAAAACCGGTCTGACCTTCGTCGATCATGGTCGGCATGCCGCAAACGTTTGACGTCACGATCGGAACACCGGCAGCCATTGCCTCGGCGATCGCCATCGGCGCGTTTTCCTGCAGCGATGGCAGCAGGAATACGTTGGCCTGTTCGAGTTCGCGCCGCAATACGTCCTGCCCCACCCGACCCATCAGTTTGACGCGCGCCGCGACGTCGAGCTCGTCAATCAGCGCGCGCACTTCGGCAAGGTATTCGGGGTCGGAGAAGTCCCCCGCAGCGTGGAGCGATACGTCGAGATCCTGGTCGGCGAGTATTTTCGTTGCGCGAATTGCCGCGCCGACGTTCTTGCGCCTGTTGATCCAGCCCGCGAAAAAAATCCGCCCCGGAACCGGGTTCGGTTGCAGGTCGAAGAACTCGGGGTTCATGGCATTGGGAATCTCGGTGACGTCTGCGTTCGAGAGCTCCACGAGTTTTTCGGTAACGTACGGAGCGATGGAAATCAGGTGCTGGTGACTGCCGATACCCCGTTTTTCGGCCATTTCCCAGAGTGGGGCGCGTAGCCGCCATGCATATTTACGCTCGGTCACGAGATTGAGACTGTCGAATCCGTGCACAGTGAACACGGTCGGAATGTCTGCGTAAGGGCCGCCAAAACCATAGGTCTCCTGAAAATGCACCACGTCCGGCTGCAGCGCTCTTATGCACTGGTCGATTTTCTGCCGTCCCGGGCCGCCGAACACGTCCAGAATCATTGGCCGGCGCGGCGCCGCCAGGCGGTGCACCGTTGCATAGGGCGTCTTTTCCACGACGTCCTGATCCAGGCCTTTTTCCAGCGTAACTACGTGCAGGTCGACGTCCGGCCGCGCTGACAATCCCCTGACGAGTCCCATCGTCGCGGACTCCACGCCGCCTTTCGGGTGGTCCGGATCCTTTGGCAATCGGCTGAACATCGCGATACGCATAGTCTTACTCCTTCTAACCTGCGGCAGCCCGTCGCCGCTTTTTCCCTCAAGCCTGCGACTTGGCTGCACGGCGAATTCCAATTTTTCGCATTAGTCTCAAACGCTGTTTCTCGTCAAGCAGAAACTTCCAGTACAGAATGACGATACCGGACCCGCCAAAAGTACCCCACAACGCTGCTTCAGGCAGCGTCAGTTCGTCGTTCACTGCCCTTGAAACGAGAATGACGCCAAACAGAAATGTGTTGCATAGCATCGGCTTCAGCAAGGCCCCCGACAGGTATTCGCTGAAACTCACGTGAAACCGCCTGCACGCCTCGACCAGCACAACGATACCCGGACCGACCAGCAGACTTACGCCGAGGACCATTGCCGCCACCACGGGTGTCCAGCCGACGGAGAACGCAATTGCACAGGCGATTGCCAGGGTTACGACCGTGTAGATCAAGGCTCGAACCGCAACTCTACCGTGTGCATCGACGCCCACCAGGATCCTCAATGCGACGGAGTTCCCGTATGGCAACAGTACGGCAGCTCCGAGAAGCGGCGCCAGCATCGGGATGACGTAGTCTTCGCCCATCCAGACACGCACGATCACGTCGCCGTACCCGGCGACCAGCAGGACGCCGGGCAGTGTCAACAAGAACGACGCCTGCAGCGATGCCAGGAAGAATTTCTTCAGCTCCTCCTCCTGGCGCAGCCCCTGCAGGCTGCCCGCGACCGGCGTGAGCAGCTGCGCGTAATGCTTGATAAGGGTTCCCACGTGAGTGAACAGGGCCATTG
>JAHHOT010000037.1 GCA_018677555.1 Gammaproteobacteria bacterium
CTCCTGCAGAAATTGCAGGATTTTCGCATCTTTTTTGTCAATCATTGCAGGAACTCATACATTTTCAGGAAATTTGGCGAAAAACGTGCGTGAAATTGAGAAAATTGTATCTGATTTTGCACGGTAATGCGTGGTTCACTGCGCTACCCTGTCATGAGCTGGTGCCTGCGAACACGGCAGGTTAATTGACGAAAACGGAAGAGAAGCAATGAGTGAACAAAACCCGATGGGTACGGATGGATTCGAGTTCGTCGAGTATGCAGCGCCGCAGCCGGAAATGCTGCGTGAGCTGTTCTCCAAAATGGGCATGCCCGCGGTAGCGCGTCATCGCTCGAAAGACGTAACGCTGCACAAGCAACGCGATATCAACTTTATCATCAACGCCGAGGCAGACAGCTTCGCGCAGGAGTTTGCGCGGCAGCACGGGCCCTGTGCCTGCGCCATGGCGTTTCGCGTGCGAGATGCTGCGTTTGCGATCGATCGCGCCGTCGAGCTCGGCGCAACGCGGGTCGCGGTAAACCCGGGTCCGATGGAGCTGAATATCCCAGCGATCGAAGGCATAGGCGGCAGCCGCTTGTACCTGGTGGACCGATACGGTGACGACACCATTTACGACGTCGATTTCGTTTTCGAGGACGACTGGCAGGAGCGGGCGAAGGCGCTCGACACCGGACTCACCTATATCGACCACCTGACGCACAACGTACACATGGGGCAAATGGCCGTGTGGGCCGACTTCTACGAACGGCTGTTTAATTTTCGCGAGATACGTTACTTCGACATCGAAGGCAAGAAGACCGGTCTGTTTTCCAAGGCGATGACCAGCCCGTGCGGCAAGATACGGATCCCGCTGAACGAGAGTCAGGACGAGCACAGCCAGATCGAGGAGTACCTCAGGGACTACAAGGGTGAGGGCATACAGCATATCGCGCTCGGTACCGACGACATCTATGACACGGTGGATCGCCTGCGCGCGAACGGCATTGAGTTGCAGGATACCAACGACGCCTATTACGACATGATCGATGAGCGCTTGCCGGGTCACGGCGAACCCGTCGACGAACTGCGCAAGCGCGGGATCCTGATCGACGGCGCGCCACAGGACGACCAGGGTCTGCTGCTGCAAATTTTTACCCGCAACGTCATTGGGCCGATTTTTTTCGAAATCATTCAGCGCAAGGGCAACGAGGGTTTCGGCGAGGGCAATTTCAAGGCGTTGTTCGAATCACTGGAACGCGACCAGATGCGCCGCGGCGTCATTCCCGAGTCGGATTAGGGCCCGGCCGCGCTGCGTCTGGATGTGGGCGCTGGGGACATTTCAGCGTATGATTGCCGCCAGGGAGCGCAGTTGAAATGCGCAGGCGTAATACGAGGTGAGCATGACAGGCGAGAGAGTGTCGGGAACCGTCAAGTGGTTCAATGACGAAAAGGGGTTTGGCTTTATCGAGCGTGAGGGTGGCAAAGACGTTTTCGTGCACCACAGCGCGATCCAGATGGAGGGCTTCAAGAGCCTCAAGGAAGGTCAGCGGGTCTCGATGATCGTGACCCAGGGTCAAAAAGGACCGCAGGCGGAAGAAGTCATCGCCGAGTAAGCGGCGTTCGGCTTAACCCTTTATGCTGCCTGGCGCCGCACGCGCGCGTCTGTCGCGCATGATTGGCGGTCCTGTCCTGAAGTGGATGCAGCTCGGCGGGCTGGTCCTGCTGACGGCCTGCGGTGCCCGCGAATCGTCCGTGCCTGCGGCCGCAGAGCCGCAGGCAGCGCCGGTGTTCGTTGGAACCCGGGCCTGCACGGAATGCCATGAACCGGAATACCGTGCCTGGCAGGGATCGCATCACGACCTGGCAATGGATGTCGCATCGCCCGACACTGTGCTGGGCGATTTCTCGGACGTCACCTTCGAGTACTTTGACCAGACCAGCCGATTTTTTCTGCGCAACGGCAAGTACATGCTGCGCACTGCCGCATCGTCCGGTGCCGAGCAGGAATTTGAAATTACCCATACCTTCGGCGTTGATCCGCTGCAGCAGTACCTCGTTTCGTTCCCGGACGGCCGCCTGCAGGCACTGTCGATAGCCTGGGATACCCGGACGGCGGAGCAGGGCGGGCAGCGCTGGTTTCACCTGTCGCCGGACGAATACATCGCAGCGGACGACCCGTTGCACTGGACACGCCGCGAGTACAACTGGAACTACATGTGCGCGGAGTGTCACTCAACCGATTTGCAGAAAAACTACGACCTGGCTTCCGACACCTTTGCCAGCACCTGGGTTGATATCGATGTCGGCTGCGAGGCATGTCATGGGCCGGGCTCAGCTCACGTCGAGTTTGCACGCGCCGGCCAGGTCAGCGTAGGCGCCGGCTTGCTGCTGGACCTCGACGACGCTGGCTCCGCGACCTGGCTGATGGATCCGCTGCGCGGCATTGCCTCCCGCAGCGAGCCGCGCATGCAGCCGCCGAAGCAGCCGGAGGCCTGCGGTCGCTGTCACGCGCGACGCTCGGTCATCGCTGCCGAATACCGTTATGGCCGGCCATTGCTGGATACGCATCGACCGGCGTTGCTCGGTGACCCGCTTTATTACCCCGACGGTCAAATCCTCGAAGAGGTCTATGTCTACGGATCTTTTCTGCAAAGCCGCATGTACCAGGCTGGCGTAAGCTGCAGCGACTGCCACGACCCCCATTCGAACGCGCTGAAAACCGGCAGCACGCCGAGCGATATCTGCAGCACCTGTCATTTGCCCGGCCGCTTCGACGATCCCGCGCACCATCGACACCCGGAGCGCGGCGTCAGCTGTGTCGATTGCCACATGCCCGAAACCAGCTACATGGTGGTAGACCCGCGTCGCGATCATAGTTTCCGAATTCCCCGTCCGGACGTTTCCGTCTCCACCTCTGCGCCGAACGCCTGCAACGCATGCCACGCAGAGCAGGACGCGCAGTGGGCCAGTAACGCCCTGCGCGAGTGGTTTGGCGATCCGCCGAGCGAACATTTCGCCAACGCATTTCACGCCGCTCACAGCGGTGACCCGGCTGCCAACGACAAACTTGTCGCCGTGGCGGCCGACATGTCGATCGCCGGCATCGTCCGCGGCACCGCACTGTCCCGGCTGCGCGCACCGCTGACGCGTGACCAGGCTGAATCCCTGCGTCTCGGCCTGCAGGATCCGGACGGCCTGGTGCGCCTGGGCGCGGTGCAGGGGCTTGCCGCATTGCCAGCCCAGGTGGCTGCGCAGTGGGCCGCCGATCTGCTGCGCGATCCTTTGCTGGCTGTTCGCCTGGAGGCCATAAATCGCGTATCGCCGGCACAGCAGTCGCTGCCCGCTGCGAGCCGTGCATTGTTTGACCAGGTGGCGCAGGAATTCCTCGCAGCGGAACTGGCAAATGCGGAGCGACCGGAAGCGCATGCCAACATCGGCAATTTCCACGCGGCCGCCGGCGATTACGCGGCTGCGGAAGCGGCTTACGGTCTCAGCCTGGAACGCGAACCCCATGGGGTTACGACGAGGGTCAACTTCGCCGATCTTTACCGCGTAATGCAGCGGGAAGACGAGGCCGAAAAACTGCTGCGCGCAGGAATTGAGCTGGGTACCGATGCCGCCGTGCTGCACCACTCGCTGGGCTTGTTGCTGGTCCGGCAGCAACGTGAGCAGGAAGCGTTCGGCGAACTTGCCCGCGCGGCGGAACTTGCGCCCGACAACGCACGCTACACATACGTCCACGCCATTGCGCTCAACTCCGCCGGGCGCGAGGACGAGGCCATATCGATCATCTCGCAGGCGGCACGCGACTTCCCGGCAGACTTCGATATCGGCTGGGCCGAAGTGACGCTCAAGCGCGATGCCGGAGAAATCGACGCAGCACGGGATGCCGCACAGCGCCTGGTCGAGCGGTTTCCGGGCAACGAAAATGCGCTTAGCCTGATGCAGTCGTTTGACGCGGCGTGAACAGTCCGCTGCGACCTAGGGCTGGAGCTGAAAGTCCGCGAGTCCGTCGTAGATCAGCTTGAGGCCTACGATAAACAGCAGGCCGTAGGCAAGTCGGTAGAAGAATCGATCGCTGATACGCCGGTGCAACCATACGCCGGCTGCAACGCCAACCGGCGCAAGCGGCGCCAATACCAGCGATGTGCCGAGGTTGCTCGCGTCGAACTGGCCCAGCCAGGCGTAGGGCAGCAACTTCACGTAGTTGACAACCGCAAAGAAAAGCACGGTGGTGCCAACAAATGCAGTTCGATCATGGCCACGCCGCAGCAGGTACATCGTGACCGGCGGACCACCCGCGTGAGCGACGAAGCTGGTGAAGCCGGCGGTTGCGCCCGCCACGACGCCTGCAGAGCGGGAGTAGTGTTTGCGCGCTTCCCGCGGTGCACGCAGGTGCAGCCACCAGTGATTCAGGGTGAAGGTTATCGCGATGACGCCGAGCAGCAGGCGCAGGACTGACGGGCTCAGGTATTCGAAAAGGAGCGTACCGGTGGCGATACCGATCAGTGAGGCCGGCAACAGCACGTGCAGCTCCGGCCATTGCCAGCGGCCGCGATACGCCCACAGGCTGAATAAATCCATCAGGCAAAGGATGGGCAGCAGGATGGCGGCTGCCTGCACGGGCGAGACAACCAGCCCCATCAACGGCACCGAGATGACGCCAAGCCCGCCGCCAAAGCCGCCTTTCGAGACGCCGAACAGGAACACGGCCGGTACCGCCGCCAGGTAAAAAAGCGCTTCGCTGATCAATCGGGACCGACCGTTGCGCGGAAAAAACGCAGGATATCAGGCGAATCGGTCCTGCGGCGGCGGCGAATCGCTGGCGGGCTCTTATGAATGCAATGTATTCGTGATTAAATGGCCAGATATGAACAGGAAACGCCATGAAGCTCAGGATTCGCGATAACTCCATCCGGCTGCGGCTGACCCGCAGCGAGGTCGATACGGTGAACGACGATGGCCTGGTTTCGGCCACGGTGCCGTTCGCCGGCGGGGTCCGCTTCGATTATGTCCTCGAGAGTTCGCCGGCCTGCGTGAAACCGGTCGCCCAGTTCTCGAACAACTCGCTGACGGTGCGCCTGCCGCAAAAAGAGGTGCGGGACTGGGCCACGAGCGAGGCGGTGTCCATCGCGTCCGAGCAATTGCTGGACGATGGCGGTAGCCTGAATATCCTGGTGGAAAAAGACTTCGCCTGCCTCGCGCCGCGCGAAGGTGAAGACGAGTCAGACATGTATCCTCATCCGGCCGAAGGTGAAAAAACCTGCTGACCGGATATTTACCGGATCCGGACTTCCCTTGAATGCAGCATTCCTGTAGAAACGGGTCAAACGCTAAAAATTACTGCAACGTCTGAGCCTGGGCGTTCAAAGTAAAGGTTGATATGGAAGTTTTACAACTTCTGGTCAGCGGTATTTCGCAGGGATGCGTGTACGGTCTGATCGCCCTCGGCTTCGTACTCATTTACAAAGCCACGGAGATGGTCAACTTCGCCCAGGGCGACATGATGATGCTGGGCGCTTACGTCGCCTATACCTATATCAACATTGCCGGGATGCCGTTCTATCTCGGTTTCCTGGCGACGGTGCTGACCATGGCGCTGGTCGGCATCGTGATCGAACGCACGGTGCTGCGGCCGATGATCGGCGAACCGCCCTTTGCGGTGCTGATGATTACTATCGGCCTCGGATTCATCCTGCGCGCGGTCGCCGGTGCGGTGTGGGGTACCGATACCAAGGCCATTTCCAATCCGTTTACCGGCGGCGTTGCGTCACTCGGCGGCGTCTCGATCGGCTTCGAGAATCTTGCCATCGTGGTCGGCACCGCCCTCTTGTGCATAGCGCTGTATCTCTTTTTTCGCTTTACGCGTCTCGGCATTGCCATGCAGGCTGCGTCGCAAAACCAGCTCGCCGCGTATTACGTGGGGATTCCGGTGAAACGCATCTACTCGCTGGTGTGGGCCATGTCGGCCGCAATTGCCGCGATAGCCGGCATTCTTGTTGCCCCGGTCAACCTCGTTGAGCCGGTGATGGGATTCCTCGGCATCAAGGCGTTCGCTGCCGCCATCGTCGGCGGTTTCGGCAGCCTGCCCGGCGCAATTGTCGGTGGTTTGATCGTCGGCATCGTCGAGCAGTTTGCCGGCTTGTATTTGCCGACCGGATTCGGTGAAACCAGTGCTTACGTCATTCTTATCCTGATGCTGTTTCTGCGCCCGGAAGGCATATTCGCAACGATGCAGCAGAAGAAGGTCTGACGTGCGCTTCGTCTTCAAGACCAACTACCGCCAGGACGTCGACCTGTTCGAGCACAATGGGCAGCGCTTCTGGTACGGCCTGTTGATGCTTGCACTCCTTGTTGCGCCGTTATTCCTCGGCACGTTCTACCTCGGCGAGCTCGCGCTGGTTTTGATTTACGCCATTGCAGGCATCGGGCTGATGTTACTGGTCGGTTATACGGGCCTGGTCAGCCTGGGGCATGCCGCGTTTCTCGCAATTGGTGCGTACACGCACGCATGGCTTTTGACACGCGGCTGGCCGTTCCCGTTGTCGCTTCTCGCCGCCAGCCTGTTCAGCGCGGCCATCGGCGCGATCGTCGGCCTGCCGGCAATGCGCATGACCGGCATCTACCTCGCAATCGCCACGCTCGCGTTCGCCATCATCGTGGAGCAGGTCATTGCACACTGGGAAACCATCACCGGCGGCTACCGCGGAATGCCGGTCCCGAAGGCGGAATTCGCGGGGCTGGACCTCAGCGGCCCCGCAGCGTTTTTTTACCTGTGTCTGCTGATCACGGTCGTTTGCCTGTTGGGCGCATTGAACCTGTTACGCAGCCCGACCGGCCGTGCGATGGCAGGTATCCGGGACTCGGAGATTTCCGCACAAAGCATGGGGATCGATCTCGCCAGGACCAAGAGCATCGCCTTCGCGGTCTCTGCCGGATTTACCGGGCTGGCCGGCGGTCTGTTCGCGCACAAGCTGGGCTACCTGGCACCGGATGCGTTCACCTTGCTCACTTCGATACAGCTGCTGCTGATGGTGGTCGTGGGCGGGCTCGGTTCCATGCACGGTGTCTTTTACGGCGCAATATTCATCGGATTGCTGCCACAGGGCATCGCCATGATGCGTGACTCGCTGCCTTCCGCCGTCGGGCAGCTGCCCGGCCTGGAACCGGGGCTGTTCGGCCTGATCCTGGTCCTTTTCCTCATCTACGAACCGCTGGGCATTTACGGTCGCTGGCGCAAGATTCGCCAGTTTTTCGAGGAGTTTCCGCTATACCGCAAGGCCACCCACAAGCGTCAGAAGCAATACCTGCGCACGGAGCGGGTCCGATGAGCGAAGCTATCCTGGCAGCGCAAAATCTGAGCCTGAGCTTTGGCGGTGTGCACGCCGTGCGGGACGTCAACTTCGAGGTGCGCGAGGGTGAAGTGTTCAGCATCATCGGGCCGAACGGTGCCGGCAAGACCAGCATCTTCAACCTGATCAGCCGCCTGTACGATTGTGACAGCGGGGACATTCGATTCCGCGGCGCCAGCATCATGGGACTGCCGCCGCATCGCATCGCCGGCCTCGGAATCGCGCGGACGTTCCAGAACACGGAATTGTTCGAGCACGAAACGGTCCTCAAGAACATGCTCATCGGCCGGCACGTACACCGTGCCACGAACCTGCTCGGTGAAATTCTCTTTCTGCCCCGCGTACGGCGCCAGGAGCTGGAGTTCCGCAAAGTCGTCGAAGACGTCATCGACTTGCTCGATTTGCAAACCTATCGTAACAAGGTGATCGGCAGCCTGCCCTACGGTGTCCGCAAGATGGTGGAAGTGGCGCGCGCACTCTGCATCCAGCCGCAACTGATCCTGCTCGATGAGCCGTCGTCAGGGCTCAATCCGGAGGAAACGGAAGACGTTTCGTTCTGGATCGAGGACATCAACCAGGAATACGGTGCGACCGTAATCATGGTCGAACACGACATGAACCTGGTGTCGCGTGCATCGAATCGAGTCCTGGCTATCGCGGACGGCGAAGTGCTTGCTGTCGGCACGCCGGACGAAATCCAGACGCATCCCGAAGTTCTGCGCGCCTACCTCGGAGATTGATGTGTCAGCGCTGCTCGAACTGAAGAACGTCGAAACCTACTACGGACCGATCATGGCGATTCGTGGCGTGAGCATGGAAGTGCGTGAAAAGCAGATCGTCGCACTGCTCGGTGCGAACGGTGCCGGCAAAACGACAGTGCTGAAAACCATCAGCGGTGCCATGGATCCGCAAAAAGGTACGATCACGCTGGCGGGTGAGGAGATCCAGGCGCGCGATCCTGATGTCGTCGCGCGCATGGGCATCGCGCATGTCCCGGAGGGGCGCGAGGTGTTTCCATTTCTCAGCGTTGACGAAAACCTGCGCGTCGGAGCGTTCAGTCGCCGCGACGGTGACGTCGCTGCCGACCTGGACCTGGTTTACGACTACTTTCCGGTGTTGCGCGACCAGCGTCAGCTGCCTGCGGGTTTCCTGTCCGGCGGGCAGCAACAGATGCTCGCAATCGGCCGGGCGCTGATGCTGCGGCCGCGCATCATGCTGCTCGATGAACCATCGCTCGGGCTGTCGCCGCGACTCGTTGCCGAGATCGCCGGCATCGTGCGCCGGCTGAACGCGGAGCAGGACGTCACGGTATTGCTCATCGAGCAAAATGCGAAAATGGCGCTGGATATCAGTGAATACGGGTATGTGATGGAGCTGGGCCGCATCGTCATGGAAGACACGTCGCAGCGCCTGAAAAACGCGACGGACATCCAGGAGTTCTACCTGGGCATGAAAGACGAGGGTGTGCGCGGACGGCGCCGCTGGAAGCAACGCAAGACCTGGCGCTGATGGCTGACGATCTCACCACAATAGACGGCTGCGAAACGATCTCCGCGTTGTTCCGGAAGCGCGTAGCCGAGCTGGGCGACAAGGTCGTCATACGGGAAAAAGACCTCGGCATCTGGAACGAATACAGCTGGTCCGACTTAGGTGCCGCGGCGCGCAGCATCGGCCTCGGGCTGAAGGCGCTCGGTCTGCAGCGTGGCGACGTTTGCTCCGTTGCCTCGGAGATCAACAAGGAGTGGATGTTCGCCGACCTCGGCATCATCGGCGCGGGCGGCGTCACCAATGGCGTTTACCCGACCGATGCCCCGGATCAGGTCGAATACCTGATCAACGACAGCGGCACACGCTTCTACTTCGCGGAAGACGAGGAACAGCTCGACAAGGTTCTCGAGGTACGGGAACGAACGCCGACGCTCGAGAAAGTGATCATCTTCGACATGGAAGGGCTGCGCAAACTCGACGATGAGCAGTGCATGAGCCTCGAGGAGCTGCTGCTGCTCGGCGACGAATACGACAAGACCTATCCGGAAACCTGGGCGCGGGAGATTGACGCGGCGCGTCCCGATGATCTGATGGTTCTCACCTATACCTCTGGCACGACGGGCAGGCCCAAGGGCGCGATGATCGGCCAGCGCAACATGCTGTACATGCTCAACGTCATCCAGGTTGCGTTCGAATTTGGACCGGACGAACAGCAGCTGGGATTCCTGCCGCTGGCGCACATCGCCGGCCGCATGTTTTACACCTTCTCGCCAATGTGCTCGTGTTCGGTGGTGAATATTGTCGAGAGCCTGGAAACGACGGTACAGGACCAGCAGGAAGTTTCGCCGACGGTGCACTTCGCCGTGCCGCGGGTCTGGGAAAAGCAGTTCTCGACGGTGTCCATCAAGTTGAAGGAAGCCACCGCGCCTGGCCGTTTCGCCTACGACAAGGCGCTGGCGATCGGCAAGCGCGCGGCAGCGGCGCGCCAGGACGGGCGGCAGCTATCCATCGGCCTGCGGATCGCGAACTTCCTGGCGCAAAAACTCGTTTTCAAGAACGTCAAGGAGTTGCTGGGCATCGACAGGGCGCGCTGGCTGGCAACCGGCGCCGCTCCGATATCCCCCGACCTGATCGACTGGTACTTCGCCCTGGGTATTCCCATGTACGAAGTCTACGGCCAGACCGAGTGCACCGGGCTTGCGACCACGAATACTCCCGACGAGCTGCGCGTTGGCAGCATCGGCAAAGCCGTAGCCGGGGCCGAGGTGATTCTGTCGGACGAGGCGGAGATACTCATTCGGAGTCCGGGTGTGATCGCAGGTTACTGGAACAAACCCGACAAGACGGCCGAGACCATCCGCGACGGCTGGCTACATACCGGCGACGTCGGGCGCATCGACGAAGACGGTTTCATCTACATCCTCGACCGTTTGAAGGACATCATCATCACGGCGGGTGGAAAAAACATTACACCGAGCGAGATCGAGAATCAGCTCAAGTTTTCGCCGTACATATCGGATGCCGTCGTCGTGGGCGACAAGCGGCCCTACCTCACCTGCCTCGTGATGATCGACGACGAGAATGTCACGAAGTTTGCGCAAGACAACGACGTGCCGTTCACGAACTACACGAGCCTCTGCCACACGGCTGAAGTCAAGGATCTCATTGGTGGCGAAATCGAACAGGTCAACGCCAATTTTGCCCGCGTCGAAACCATCAAGAAATTTCGCCTTATCGATCAGCTGCTGGATGCGGAGGACGAGGAGCTCACGCCGACGATGAAGCTGAAGCGCAAGGTCGTCAACGTGAAATATGCCGACCTCATTGATAGCATGTACTGAGCGCGGCGTGTGCTGGCGCGAATAACGGGGAATTGGCGCGTTGTGCGCTGTTGGGGGAAGCATGAAGCGATGGTTGGGATGGATGGCGGCTACAGGAGTGTTGCTGGCTGCCTGCGGCGGCGGCGAATCGAACGGCTCCGGCGCGCAGTCGGTCCGGGGGGTAACCGATACTGAGATCGTACTGGGTACCCATACAGACCTGTCCGGCTCGATTGCTATCCTGGGCGTCGACGGTGCGAACGGTACGCGCATGCGCTTCGACGAGGTCAACGAAGCGGGCGGAATCCACGGCCGGAAAATCCGCTGGATTGTCGAGGATTCGCAGTACCAGGTGCCGAAAGCGATCCAGGCTGCGAACAAGCTCATCAACCGGGACCAGGTGTTCGCGATCGTGCTTTCCATTGGCACGCCAACCAACAACGCGGTTTTGACGCAGCAAATGGAAGCCGGCGTGCCGAATGTATTCCCGATCACGGGCGCGCGTTCGATGGTGGAACCCTTCCACCGCCTGCAGTTTCACGCCCGCGGCATTTACTACGACGAAATTCGCGCGGCCGTGAAGTATTTCGTCGAGCAGCAGGGAAAAACCACGCCCTGCGTCGTTTACCAGGATACGGATTATGGCCAGGAGACCTACGAAGGTGCGCTGGACCAGGCGAGCGACATGGGTCTCGAGCTTGCCGCGGTATCGGCGCACAGGCCAACAGAAAGCGAATTCACTGCGGCGATCCTGCGGCTGCGCAACGCTGGCTGTGACCTGGTTCTGATGGGAACCGTGGTGCGGGATACGATTCTGGTCCTCGAAACGGCGCGCAAGATGGGCTGGGAGGGCGTTGCCTGGGTCGGCAACAATGCGGCTTACAACCAGGCAGTGGCGGATCAGGAGAGCGGCGCGGGCGAGGGCTATTACGCGTTCGTACACATGGGCATGGTTTATCGGGATGATCCGCCGTCACAGGAGGTGGCCGACTGGTGGGATCGCTACGTAGAGAAATTCGGCCGCAACCCGGAATATATTGCCTTCGAGACCTACCGCAACGCCGACATCATTGCGCTGGCACTGGAGCGCGCGGGGCGCGACCTGACCGTCGATAAATTCATCGAGGCGCTGGAAAGCATCGACGACTACCAGGACATTTTCGGCTACAAGGTCTCGTTCGGGCCCGACAAGCACAAAGGCGTGACCGAGTCCACGCTGTCACAGGTACAGGACGGCCGCTGGCGCACGCTGGCTGAGTCCGTCTCCTACTGAGCGCCGGCCTGGAAAAGTCGAACACACGTGAGTTGCTGACCGATGCCGAGATACGCGACATTCAAGCCGGAGACGCTGCGCTTTCTCAATCAGCTTGCGAGAAACAACAATCGCGAGTGGTTCGCCGAGAACAAGAGTCGCTATGAGGAGCAGGTCCTCGACGTTGCATTGAATTTTATCCAGTCGATGCACGACCCCCTGGGCAAGATTGCCCCGCGTTTCACGGCGATACCCAAGCGCATGGGCGGATCGCTGATGCGGGTTTATCGCGATACCCGTTTTTCGAAAAACAAGACGCCGTACAAGACCAATATCGGGATACAGTTCCGCCATGAAAAAGCCAGGGACGTACACTCGCCGGGTTACTACGTTCACATCGATCCGGACCAGGTGTTTCTCGGTGCCGGCATGTGGCGCCCCGACCCCGACTCGCTGGCCGCAATTCGCCAGCGCATTGTAGCGAAGCCGCGAGAATGGCAGCGGGCGATCGACGACCGCGGCTTCAAAAAGCACTGGCGCCTCGGTGGCGAGACGCTCACACGGCCGCCACGCGGCTTCGACAAGGAGCATCCGCTCATCGAGGACATCAAGCGCAAGGACTTCATTGCGGTGAAAGATCTCGCGCTCGAGGACGCGACCAACCCACGTTTTCAGCAGAAGGTCGAGACGGCATTCGCTGCCGCAACGCCTTACATGCTGTTCCTGTGCAAAGCGGTCGGCGTGCGCTTCTGATGCGCTCCCTTGCCGCATCGGTAATGGCTTGACGGGTCAGCATGGCGGCATTCGATAATCCTGCATTTGACGCGCACGAGCGGGTCGTTTTCTGCCACGACAGTGCGACCGGCTTGAGGGCAATTATTGCCATTC